>NZ_BTPD01000002.1:0-482907 GCF_036245625.1 Algoriphagus confluentis | reverse complement strand
TCAATGAACTTGTTTCTTGCCTTTGCAAGAACTGGTTGAGACCGCCGTTTCACCGGCTGCTTCCCTTTTGATTTTCTCTCTTTCTGACCCGTTCCTTCCGAACAGGACTGCAAAGGTACGGGATCTTTTTTATCCGGCAAGAAGAAATTTTAATTTTTTTTCTCCCCCTTCATTCCCGATTTTCAACTTCACCTCTCCTAATCCCCTTCCTTTCCATCTTGCCCTGACACCGTTTGCGTCGTTTGGGAGTGCAAATATCGACAGAATTATCTCCCTAGCAATAGCTGCTTCGGTTTTTTTCCAAAAGAAATTGTAATCCGCTGATTTTGATCGGGAAAAATTGAAAAAGAAAAAACCTTGGGGATCAATACCCCCAAGGTCTTTCAAAAGTGGATTGGAATTTCAGATTTTACACAAACGCATCCTTGGGTCCGCATCCGCCTTCATCCGAGGAATAAATCCAAACAGTCCACTGAAAGCTATAGGGAAAAAGAACCAAGAGTAAGTCTGGAGAGGTATCCTCAAAGTTTTTTCAGGACAATATTCTTCCAATAAACCTTGATTCCTCCTCCATCATGAATCTGCAGCAAAACGCCTCCCTTTCCCTGTCCAATTTTTTCGTCAGAAAAATTAACCATCTCCACTCCGTTGAGATAAGAAGTGACGTTGTCTCCTTTCACCACAATTCGCATTTTGTTCCAATCTCCAAATTTTAAGGCCTTGTCTTTTTCAGGATCAGGTTTGATTAACCATCCTCTTCCATAAGACTCATAGATTCCCCCTGTGTCGCTTCCGGGAGGGGCTACTTCTACCTGCCAACCTGACACTTTGGTGCCGTCTACGGTGGATCGGATGAAAACTCCGCTGTTTCCATTGGCTTCTTGTTTGAATTCCAATTCAATCTCAAAATCATCAAACTCCTCTTCAGTGCCCAAATAGCCATAGCCTTCATCCGGGCCACTTTCAGAAACCAACAAGCCGTCTTCTACATACCACTTTTCAGTACCATAAACCACCCAGCCAGTTAAATCTTTTCCATTGAAAAGTTTTTGTTTTTTCTGGGCATAAGCACCTTGCACAATAAACAGGGTCAGAAGGATAAATCCTATTTTTTTCATAGAGGTCTAATTTTGATGTTTTTGAACCAAACAGGATCCCCATGATCCTGCAATGCGATTAATCCCTTGCGGGCAATTTTATAATCAGGAAAATCATTCCATTTCCCGGAATTTCTTCTTGCTGTCCAGTCTTCTGAGTAAGGGATAAACTCTACCGTCTTTTTCCCATTCAACCAATAGGTTGCTCCCTCTTCCGAGAAAATTATTTTGGATACATTCCACTCTCCGGCAGGCTTAACCACTCCTTCATAATCCGGTTCATACATCGCATAGTCTCCGGCGAGAGACTGCCATTTTTCCAAAGGCTGAGCAAATCCCAGCTGATCAATTACCTGATATTCGGGACCTGTGTAATAGGGAGCTTTGTAATCCGGGCCTTCTACCACATGATAAAAGACTCCACTATTGCCCCCGGGGGAAATTTTCCAAGTAAACTCCATTTCAAACTCTTCGAACTCCATCGGGCCAAAAACGATGTCTCCTCCAAAATCCTCTCCACCCGTTGCACCGAGCCCTTTCATGGCCCCATCTTCAATAATCCAATTGGGAGGAGTGCTGTCTCCATTGAATGCTCTCCAGCCGTCCATTGAAGTCCCGTCAAAGAGAAGCATCCAACCTCCAGCCTTCTCTTCTTCTGTGAGGGAGTTGTCCATTACCACTATCTCTTCTTCTACAACCTCTTCAGTTGTTTTCGGGCCACAAGCCCATACCAAAGGGACTAGTATTCCCAGAAATAACCACTTTTGATTTTTCATGGATTGATCAGTTTTTTGTCAGTATTTAATATGCCAAAGTGATTCAAATTCATTCAGCTTGAAGTCGAAAAGTTAATTGAATTTTTTAAAAAAGTACCTAGGGGTAATTACAATTTTTATTAATGGGAAATAGCATCTCCAAAAGGGCCTTCTCCTAAACTCCGAAAATAATCCCATGAGTAAATCAATCGGCTTCCATACCAAGAAAAAAGCTCTCCATTCACGAGCTTGATTTGTGAATTGGGCAAAAGAGCACGAAAAAAATCTAGGTGCTTTTCCTTGAACGGGAAAGGCTCAGAGCTCAGAAGCAAGAATTCAGGGGAAAGGTTCTGTAGATCCTCCACCGAAAGCTGAGGATATCTCGCTTGTTTAACAAGATTTTCAAAGCCAGCCACTGTCAACATGGTATCAATGAAGGTCGATCCACCCGCAACCATGATGGGGTCATTCCAAATCAGGTAGACACAAGTTCCTCTTTTGGGCAGAGGTTTGGCAAAGGAAGTTTTGATTTTGTGAACAAGTTCTTTAGCTCTTAATTCAGAGGAAGTGAGTTGTCCTACTTGCTCGATCATTCGATAATTGTCTTCCAAAGAAAAAATATCGCTCATCCAAACGGGATACTTTTTGGCCAATCTTTCTATCCCCTCCTTGTCGTTTTCTTCTTTATTTCCGATGATCAAATCCGGAGTAAGGGAATCAATCACCTCAAATCGGTAATTCTTTGTGCCACCAACGACAGTTTTGCACTTTCTCAGGTGTTTGGGATGAATACAAAATTTTGTGACACCAATAATTTTATCCTCCAAACCCAAATCCACCAACAATTCCGTTTGGGAGGGCACCAGGGAAATGATCCGCTTAGGTGGATCCGATAAAAAAATGGATCGATTGAGTTGATCAGTGAAGAGCATTTGAGTCAATTGTCGACGTCCCACCGACCACTGCTGTTGACTGTGGTCGGTGGTCTGTTGACCTATTTAATATACCTGAAATCAAAACTTGGATCAAAATCCACCAAAAAGGCGAGCATCAAGTCAATGACTTGCTCGATATCCTGTTTACTTGCTGTCTCTACGGTGGTATGCATGTATTTCAATGGTAGAGAAATTAAGGCTGACGGAACCCCTTCGTTGGAATAGGCAAATGCATCTGTATCGGTACCTGTGCTCCTTGAGGCAGCTGCTCGCTGAAAAGGAATTTCATTTTTTCGTGCAGCAGCGATAATCAAATCCAGCAACTTCTTGTGCACCGATGCACCATAGGTTAATACCGGGCCTTTTCCTGCCGTCTGATCACCGCTCGTCACCTTATTATATAAAGGTGCAGTGGTATCATGACATACATCGGTGATGATGGCCACATTGGGTTTGATTCGATGAGCTATCATCTCTGCACCCCGAAGGCCAATCTCTTCCTGAACCGCATTGACTACATACAGCCCGAAAGGAAGCTTCTTTCCGGACTCCTTAAGTTTTCTGGCCACTTGAGCGATCATGTAGCCACCGATCCGGTTGTCTAGAGCTCTTCCTGACCAAAATTTTCCATTCAACTCGATCAACTCATCTTTGAAGGTGATCACGCATCCCACATGGATTCCCATTTCCTCCACCTCAGCCTTGGAGCGGGCGCCTACATCGATGAAAATATTATCCAAGGTAGGAGCATCTTCTTTTCCTTCCTTTCGCACATGGATAGCAGGCCAACCAAAGACTCCCGGAACAATCCCCTTGTCGGTATGAATATTCACCCGCATGGAAGGCGCGATCATATGATCCGAGCCTCCATTGCGGCGGACGTAGATGTACCCATCGTCCTTGATGTAATTTACAAACCAGCTGATTTCATCAGCATGGGCTTCAATGACCACTTTGTACTCCGCCTCAGGATTGATTACTCCAACGGCAGTTCCATAGTTATCAGTAAAATAGCTATCTACAAATGGCCGGATATAATCTAACCAGATTTGCTGCCCGGAGGCCTCAAAGCCGGTTGGGGAGGCATTGTTAAGGTAGGTTTTCAGAAATTGGGTTTCGTTTTCGAATTTATTCATAGTTCAAGTTTCCGTGATCGTGTTATGAGTTATTGAGTTATTAGGTTATTGGTTTGGGGAGCCTGATTTTACTTTTTGAAGGTAATTGATGTATCCATTAAGTAGCTTGAGGCAATCATTATGAAGAATTCTGAAGTTTTCCGATTCTGACTCGTAAATATATCCCTCATCAAAAGCAACAATCATATGATCTAGGGTCTCTGAAAGGGAACCTCTTGAAATCCTGCAAAATTGAATGTTTTCCTGAAAAAAGAAGCGGCCATATCCTTCTGCAATGTTATTGGTTATCGATCTTGATGATCTTCTAATTTGAATGGCCAAGGCATACTTTTCTTCCTGAGGTAACTTTTTAACCATTTTTTGAACAAAAAAAGTCTTACCTCTCTAGCCTTTCTCCAAACTTCCAAATCCTCAAAAGTCCTGATGATCAAAATTACTGCCGTTAAAGTGACTTTTCACAAATAACTTAATAACCAATAACCTTTTAATTAAAGCGGAATATTCCCATGCTTCTTTCTTGGCAGCTTGTCCACCTTGTTTTCCAGCATTTTGAAGGCTTTGATCAGTTTAGTTCGAGTTTCTGAAGGAATAATGACTTCATCGATAAATCCCCGGTGTGCGGCACGGTAAGGATTGGCAAATTTGGCGGTATACTCATCCACTTTTTCCTGAAGTTTGGCATCCGGGTCTTCAGCTTCTGCAATTTCTTTTTTAAAAATGATTTCTGCAGCACCTTTTGCCCCCATCACAGCAATCTCAGCTGTCGGCCAAGCATAATTCATATCCGCTCCAATATGCTTGGAATTCATCACGTCGTAAGCCCCGCCATAGGCCTTTCGGGTAATGACGGTAATCCTTGGAACTGTTGCTTCTGAAAAGGCATACAGCAACTTCGCCCCATTGGTGATGATTCCATTCCACTCCTGGTCCGTTCCAGGCAAAAATCCCGGAACATCCACCAAAACCAATAAGGGTACATTAAAGCTATCGCAAAAACGGACAAATCGAGCGGCTTTGATAGAAGCATGATTGTCCAAAACACCTGCCATGGATTGGGGCTGATTGCCGACAATCCCAATACTTCGTCCTGCAAGGCGGGCAAATCCCACCACGATATTGTCTGCATAGTTTTCATGCACTTCAAGAAAAGACTCTTTATCCACGATACCTCTCGCTACGTCGCGCATATCGTAAGGATGATTGGGATTTTCGGGGATGATCGTATCCAAAGCCTTTCTGGATTCGTCTTTTTTCAGCTCGTAAGGATAGACGGGTGCAGTATCTTCACAGTTTTGAGGGATGTAGCTTAAGAGTCTTTTGATATGCTTTATCGCCTCCACTTCATTGGCACAGGCAAAATGCGTCACTCCTGACTTAGTACTATGTGTTGAGGCTCCACCCAGTTCTTCGGCAGTAACCGTTTCTTGGGTAACAGTTTTCACCACATTGGGACCAGTCACAAACATATAAGAGGTATTTTCTACCATAAGGATGAAATCGGTAATCGCTGGGGAATACACTGCTCCTCCGGCACAAGGACCCATAATGGCAGAAATCTGAGGAATCACTCCAGACGCCAAAGTATTTCGGTAAAAAATATCCGCATAGCCTCCTAGAGAATTGACTCCTTCTTGGATACGGGCGCCACCGGAATCATTCAATCCAATCACAGGGGCCCCGTTTTTCATGGCTAAATCCATGATTTTGCAGATTTTTTCGGCATGAGTCTCCGAAAGCGATCCTCCAAAAACCGTAAAATCCTGAGAAAATACATAGACAAGGCGACCATTGATTTCACCATACCCTGTCACTACGCCGTCTCCCAAATAATGCTCTTTGTCAAGACCAAAATCCTTGGCCCGATGCATGACAAACTTGTCGATTTCTTCAAAAGTGCCTTCATCCAAAAGCAGATCAATCCGTTCTCGAGCCGTAAGCTTTCCTTTTTTATGCTGGGATTCGATCCGGGATTTACCTCCTCCCAGTTCAGCTTCCGCATTTTTCTTGGCTAAAAGCTCGATTTTTTCCGCATTACCGGGTAGCGTGTACAAAGTATTTTTTGGGTCAGTCATATTCGGGATATTAGTTTGATTTCCAAATATAGGCCCTTGTGTGGATTGGATAATTCAAAAAGGGAAGATTGGAAAATTGGATGGGTAAAATACAGGAAAGTCATCGATCAATTTCTTTTGGTCCTGATTAAGAGTATCAACCTTGTACTTTTCAAAAACTTTCTATATTCGCCCATCCAAAAATTTTGGCAGAATATGAGTACCAGAAAGGCCGCGGTGATCGACATGGGAACCAATACATTTCATTTGTTATTGGTGGAACTGAATGGTGTCGATTTTAAAACACTCTACAAAGAAAAAATCCCCGTAAAACTCGGACAAGGCGGAATAAGCCAAAATAATCTTGCTCAGGATGCCCAAAAAAGGGCTTTTCATACACTCAAGCATTTCAAAAACCTGATTGATGGAGAACAGATCGATCAGGTTTTTGCTTTTGCTACCTCAGCTGTCCGAAATGCAAACAATGGGGCCGAATTTGTTCAGCAAGTAAAAGAAGAAATCGGCATCGAAATCCATGTCATCTCGGGAGAAGAAGAAGCTCAATTGATCTATGAGGGCATCAATCTTTCCGGTTCGCTCAATGGTCATGTCAATCTGATGATGGATATCGGCGGGGGATCTGTTGAGTTTATCATCGGAACTTCTCAAGAGGTTTTCTGGAAAAGAAGTTTTGAAATCGGAGGGCAAAGACTACTCGATGCTTTTCACTACCATGACCCGATTTTGCCTGAGGAAGTGGAAAAACTGGAAGCCCATTGTCAGGAAAAGTTATCGCCTCTCTTAGAAGCTATTCACCGATACAAGCCTACCGGTTTGGTTGGAGCCTCGGGTACATTTGATACGCTTACTGACATTTATTTTGAATCCATGCTCCAATGTAAACTCACCGGACAGCATGTATTTGAATTGCCGACCACCGAATTTGAACGGATTTTCCAACTACTCAAAACTAAAAATCGGGAGGAACGGCTCAATATCCCCGGAATGATTCCCATGCGAGTCGATATGATCGTGGTCGCCAGCTGTCTGATCGAGTTCATTCTTCGCTATGTGCCCGTAGAAGCCATTGTCTGCTCGCATTATTCCTTGAAAGAAGGGGCCGTATCCCGTCTTCTTTCCGGAAAAGTGGCAGTTTGATTTTTTAATTTAGCCACAAAGGCGGCAAGTCACTAAAAAGTTGTAATTGTACGGATGTTGATTTTTAGGCTTTCGGCTCTGTATATCCTTCTATGATTCCTATGTTTCTTCTGTGGTGTTAAAAAAAGAATCCAAAGTAGTTTTCTTCTAAGTCTGCTGGTTGCTTTAAAGTTTTATCACATAAAACAATCGATAATTCAATTTTTTACTAAAACATCAGCGTCGTCAATCACTTAGACAGAATTGGATTCTTAAAAAGTCAACATATTTAAAGAGTAGAAAGTCCTATGGTAGATTTTTAACCCTCCATTTTAAAAATCATCTGTGCACCTGTAGGCTCACGCCTTATCTTTGCTCCATTGACACGTTGACCTCATGCAAAATTTCTCTTACGACCATCTCTCCCGCTTCACCTACGACATGCTGACCCAAATCGGCTGTCCGGAATCCGATGCCAAAATAGCCACGGAAGTCCTGCTCTCGGCAGACCTGCGCGGAGTAGACAGTCATGGGGTAGCCAGACTAAGCGGCTATGTGAGATTATGGGAAAAAGGAAGAATCAACGCCCAACCTAAGGTCCGAGTGACCTACGAAACTCCTTCAACAGCCGTAGTCGACGGAGACAGTGGCTTAGGATTGGTGGTGGCCCCTTTTGCCATGAAAGTGGCGATAGAAAAAGCCAAAAATGTAGGAACAGGCTGGGTTTCCGTCAGAAACTCCAACCACTATGGAATAGCAGGATATCATGCGATGATGGCCTTAGAGCAGGATATGATCGGGATTTCTCTGACCAATGCAAGTCCTCTTGTCTCCCCTACTTTTTCCAAGGAAAGACTCCTAGGCACCAACCCGATTTCCGTTGCCATTCCGGCAAATGAGGAACCTCCATTCGTAGCTGATATGGCCACTACCACCGCTGCCAATGGAAAACTGGAAATCCTACAACGAAAAGGTCTCGATACTCCTACGGGCTGGGTTCAGGATAAATCAGGAAATCCAACCACCTCGGCGAACGGGGTCAAAGATGGCGGAGCACTTCTGCCTCTGGGTGGAGACCGAGAGCATGGATCTCACAAGGGATATGCCTTGGGCGCAATCGTGGACATCTTCTCAGCAGTACTTTCGGGAGCCAACTATGGTCCATGGGTTCCGCCCTTTGTCGCGTTTTTGGATCCCCTACCCAACTTGGTTGGAGAAGGGATCGGTCATTTTTTCGGGGCGATGCGTGTAGATGCTTTCCGTCCTGCTGATGAATTCAAATCCCACATGGATAACTGGATCCGAAGATTCCGAACCGCAGAAACCACCCCCGGAAATGACAAGGTAATTATCCCCGGAGATCCGGAAAGAGAGCTGGAATCTGTTCGTATGAAAGATGGAATTCCATTACTGGAACCAGTGGTGAAAGATTTGACTCAACTGGGAGAACGGTTTGGGGTGAAGTTTTGATTTCAGATTTGGGATTTCAGAATTCAGATTTTTATAACACGAATTTCTTAACTTCCAATCATGAGCGATTCTCCAAAAAAATACCGACTAGACCGAACTGCCTTTCAAGCCAGAAACGCTTCTGAACAAGTCAATTATGGCAAAGAATACCGAGATACAACTTGGCAGGAACGACTTCGGATTCACCAATATCTGAATAGTATTGCTTACGGATATGACTTAGAAAATCCTCCTAAAATGGACAAGACTTTTTTTCAGATTAAAGTCAGAAAATAATGGGGAGTATTTTTCAAGATGATTTCAGAGATTTTCTAAATGCACTCAACGAGCAGAGTGTGGACTACATTTTGGTGGGAGGATTTTCTGTAATCATACATGGATACTCTAGGACAACAGGGGATATGGATATTTGGGTTAGAAAAACTAAGGAAAACTACTGGAGAATCACTCAGGCCTTTCTTCAATTTGGAATGCCTCTTTTTGATATGAATGAAGAAAACTTTCTATACCATCCCGAATGGAACGTCTTTTCTTATGGAAGATCGCCAGTTGCTATTGACATTATGACTGAGGTTAAGGGTTTGGAATTTGACCTCGCTTTTGAAAAATCGAAAATCTTTAATGATGAAGGATTGCTGGTCCGCACACTTCATAAAAATGACTTAATCGAGGCAAAAAATTCCTCCAAAAGATCGAAAGACCTCGATGATTTGGAAAATCTAGGGTAGTTTTTAATCTCGTCACTTTTTACACTCCTTTCTCTAACCATCAAAACTTTTTCACCTTTCCCCCTTCATCTGCCCGCTCCCATCCTATCCTGATTTGCTTCTAAAGGGGCTTTTTGTAAATTGAAAAAAGCTTCACCTTAAACCCCAAAAACCTATGGATCAGCTCAATCGTCGAGATTTTTTGAAAGGCTCCGCCGCACTAATGACTTTAGCCAGTTTTGGCCTTTACGGAATGGACATGAAAGACCGGGAAGGACCATTCAAAGTTGCTTTGATCGGTACAGGCTGGTATGGCAAATCTGACCTTTTTCGCCTGATCCAAGTCGCCGATGTAGAAGTGGTTGCTCTTTGTGATGTAGATAAAAATATGCTTAAGGCTGCCGGTGACCTCGTAGCACAGCGCCAAAAATCCAAGAATGTCCCTGAGCTTTTTGAGGATTATCGCGAACTCCTCAAAAAGCATAAATGCGACTTGGTATTGATCGGTTCTCCGGATCACTGGCATGCACTTCAAGCTATAGAAGCCCTAAAATCCGGTGCTCATGTCTATTTGCAAAAGCCTATTTCCGTAGACGTGATCGAAGGAGAAGCCATCTTGGCCGCTGCAAGAAAATACAACCGGAAGTGCCAAATCGGTACTCAGCGAAAAAGCACCCCACACCTGATTGAGGCCAAGAAGCAAATCATTGACACCGGCAAATTGGGTAAAATCAGTCACGCGGAAGTCTGCTGCTATTTCCACATGCGAGCAAACGGAAACCCTCCCGTAGAACCTGTTCCTGATTTCTTCAATTACGAAATGTGGACCGGGCCAGCCCCGATGAGGCCCTACGATGGACTTCCTCATATCCGGTGGTGGAGAACCTTCATGGAATACGGCAACGGAATCACCGGTGACATGTGCGTGCACATGCTGGACACAGTCCGCTGGATGCTCAAGCTGGGATGGCCTAGCCAAATCACCTCGACAGGAGGTATTTTTGTCCAAAAAGAAGGAAAATCCAATATTTCAGACACCCAAACTGCCATTTTCGAATTCCCTGAACTGAATGTGGTATGGCAGCACCGTACTTGGGGCAATCCCGTCGATCCGGAATATCCTTGGTCCTTTAAGATTTTCGGAGAAAAAGGAATGCTCGCCGGTAGTACCATGCAGGCAGATTATTTCCCCTATGATCAAAAGGAAGAGAAAATCCACTTTGACTGTGTCTTTGAGCGGGAGCAGTACCCTGAAGACCTGACTGAAGACCGAATCGAACTCAATGCTGCTCCGGCTACCCGATTGCATATGAAAAACTGGCTCGAATCCATCGATAAGGATACTTTGCCTATTGCAGATGTGGAAGAAGGTCACATTTCCACCGCTTCCTGTATTTTGGCGAATATCTCCATGGAATTGGGTGGCCGCCCCCTTCGGTACGACCCAAAAACTAGGACCGTAATCAACGATCCCGAGGCGACTGCCAAGCTCCGAAGACCCTATCGCGGACCTTGGGTGCATCCAGAGCCGAATAAAGTATAATTAGAGATTTGAGGTTTGATGCATCGACTCCACTCAGCATAAAGATTGAATCCCGGACATGGAAGTGTTCGGGATTTTTTGTTGGCATTCCAAACCTTCCAGATCTTGAAAACATGAAAGGTATTTATTCTGATTTTCAACTATTTATAAAAAAATCTATCCCCGAAAATTTAAAATTTGATTTTAAATTTGCAGGGATGAGGCCCAGTAATTTAAACACCCAGAAAAAGTGTCCTTTTTTCAATTATCAAAAATAATAATCCTGAAATTCATAAATTTACAATTTATTTATCCCTGAATTCCTAAAATTTATTTTTAGATTTGCAGGGATGATACAAAGAAAAATTGAAGATGATTTTTACTTTTCAATCCAAAATTTCCCAGTAACTGGATTGATCGGGCCGAGGCAGGTAGGAAAAACCACTCTTGCTAAAACAGCTTCATATCCATCTAACTCAATCTATCTAGATCTGGAAAAAAATTCAGATCTAAACAAAATTGAAGACCCAGAACTATTCTTTACTGAGTACCAAAACAAAACCATCATTCTCGATGAGATTCAGCATGTACCCAACCTTTTCCCTCTAATTCGGTCAATGGTGGACGAAAATAGAAGGCCTGGGAAATTCATCATTTTGGGATCAGCTTCTCCTAAACTCTTAAGACAAAGCTCCGAAAGTTTGGCTGGAAGGATCAACTACCTAGAAATGACTCCCCTTAACCTTCTTGAAATCAATCCTGAAGATCAAAATAAACTATGGCTAATGGGAGGGTTTCCTGAGCCTTACCTCAGAGACAACAGGAGATTTACCACTGAATGGTACAGGTCTTTCATTGCCAGTTATGTACAGCGAGATTTACCAAACTATGGGCTACCGGCTGATCCAAGCATTACCCGGAAATTCCTGATGATGATTGCCTCTTCAAATGGGGGAGTCCTCAACTACTCTACATTTGGTAAATCTTTGGGACTGACTATTCCGACAATCAAAACCTATTTAAGCTTCTTAATAGAAGCGTTTTTGGTGAGAGAGCTTCCCTCTTGGCATATGAATATGAAAAAAAGACTGGTCAAGTCTCCCAAGCTTTATTTCAAAGATACAGGAATGCTTCATATCCTTTTGGGAATCTCATCTTTGGAAAACTTATTCGGCAATATTATTCTGGGCGCTTCTTGGGAAGCCTTCGTGTTAAATCAGGTTCATTCTGTCTTGAATTCGGATGATGAGATGTATTACTATCGAACCCAAGACGGGGCAGAAATCGACCTACTTATCCGCCGAAACGACCAATGGGTGGCTGCAGCAGAAATCAAGTTCAGTTCTGCCCCTATCCTGACCAAAGGAACTTACATCGCGATGGAAGACTTGGGAATCCCTTTGCTTCATGTGATCGTTCCAAAGGATGAAAATTATCCTATAGCAAAAAATATCCGAGTGATGGGTTTGAGGGGGTTTTTGGAGTTTTTGGAAAAGAGAAAATAGACAGGATAAACTCTATTTCAAAAACCATCCCTCCCCTCTTTTTCGTAGGAAGAAGCAAGTCTTACGATATGAAAAAACTAATCCAACTAGTCTTTTTGATGGCTTTGGGAAATTTTGCCCATGCACAAGTCTGGTCCGCAGGAGGTCATTTCAATGGAGGAATTGCCTTGGGAGAGTTCAAGCAAGAAACAGGAGGACTATTTATCCCCACTATCTCAGGAATTCTTCTCTATGAAGCCCCCACTGCTCCCGTTTCTTTGGGATTGGAATTGGGCTATGGCATCTATGGAAGCAAGATGGAAAGGAGAACAGATCTATATCGGGGTTTTTCGGATGAACTCCGACTCCGCAGAAACAACAATATCGCTACCGGAATGGCAGTCATTCGCTACCAAACCAATCCCTTGGGAAATATCAGACATTTTATCGAGGCTAAGTTTGGGGCGAACTATCTCTACACCCGATACAAAGTCCGGGAAACCATCCTTTCTGAAGAAATAATCGAATCAGGAAAGGATTTTGAAAACTGGACGCTTGCCTATAGTCTGGGTACCGGAGTACAAATTCCCATTGCTGCTGAGCCCGGACTTTTCTTGGAATTCAAAGCAAACTACCAAAGCAGCAGTGATCTCCGCTTCTTGACAAAGGGAGATGTAAGATATGTTCCTTTTCCTGATGGAGGAGGAGAGTTTGAATTTGAAACCAAAAGAGCCCCTCTTGACCAAGTGGTCCTATCCTTTGGAGTGATTTTTATAGGGCTTTAGACTTCACCCTACTTATCATTGATTTTATATCGGTAAAAAACATTATTATCCTTCTCCACTTCAGATTTGGGTTTGAGGTACAGCACGTCGTTTTTATCGAGATGGTGGACTGTACCCTCAATAGGCAGATTCCTCAAAGGGTAACTTTCTCCAAACTGATTCACAAGTAGGTATTTGTATTTCCAATACTTTTGAAAGGCCTCATTGAACTCCGGATTGTTCCTGTAATCGGGAATCCTAGCTTTATACTCATCTCTGACCGCCACTGGAATCTCTGTATGGAATTGAATCAAAAAATAGTGCCCTCCGGCCTTTAGGTCAGAAAAACTCGGGTAAAGAAAATAATCATCATTAGGATCATAGTTCAGCCGATCATTTCGATCGGGATGGCTTAAGAGAGTTTCTTTCACAGGAATCATCTCTTGATTCTCCCATCGATATAGGAAAAACTGATTCCCCACCCGAGGTAAAACCCCAATCAATCCCTCTTCTCCCAAGGCTTGGACAAAAGGGAAACCATACCCTTTCCATTCTCGGGTTTTTCTGTATTCCCAGTTTTCCGGGAAAGAATTGAATCTCCATAGAGAATCCAATTCCGGGTCATAGACAAATCCTGCTTTAGCTTGATCATAAAATTCCCCTTTTCTCCAACTTTCAGTGGTCAACTCTGGCTCAGTCCCATTTGCTTCCATGCCTACCAAAAGCTTTTTATCCCCATTTCGAAAAATGGAAAAACTTAAACCATATAGATTAAATTCAATGATAAAAGTTCCTTTAGACAAAAGAGGACTTTCCTTAACAATTTTAAATTCTCGATTAAAAAAACTCAAAGGCATCCCGGCCTCCAAATCTTTGACAATCAATCCTCCTTCATCAAAAACCATCTCCACAGGTAATGAAACCTGATTGGGAGCTTCGCCTTTTAGCTCCAAGGTGTCCAATATCTTTCCTTGTGAATCAGTCAACAAAATATGGTTCAAAGAACGATCCTTGAAAATCATCCGCCCATCTTCCGGGTCCACTGCTGCCAAAGTCAGGTCAAGAAAGGAATCCACCACGACGGAGTCCAACCATACCAATTCAGCCTCAAAACCGGAGCTTTTTTTAGCTAACTCATCTTCTCCACAGCTCCAAAGAACAAAGGTTAGGCTTCCAAAAATCAAGAGTTTTCTCATGGTGTTTTTTTGTTAATCGCAGAATTCAATAAAAAATAGGACAGGACAGCCCGATTTTTCAGGTAAGCTTTTTCGCCTTCCTCCACATCATCACAGGCAAAATCCAAAAGACTCCCAGCAAGCTGAAAACCAATCCGCCAATCGTCCCGATGGCCAGGGAAAACCAAAAGATCTCATTTTGGCCCTCGATCAGAAAGGGAATCAAACCAAAACAGGTCGAAAGCACCGTCAGCAAAATCGGAATGGCCTTACCGGCGATTGACTTGAGGAGCTTGCGGTTTTCTTTTCTTCCGGATCGGTTGTTGAAATCATTCAGGATAAAAATTCCCGCATTCACGGCCAAACCTCCAAGCATCACAAAGGCCGCATAGCCTCCTTGGTCAAAGTAGAAGTCGAAGAGCGAAAAGATCAAAAACAGCCCGATAAAGCTGATCGGTATCAGGAAGATGATCAAGAAAGGCTGCCGGAAGTTTTCAAACAAGATCGTACAGATAAAGAAAATGGCCACGATCAAGAGCCCCAAAAGCCCATACTGTCTTTTGGTCTGCTCAAAACTCCATCCCCATTCCTGCTTTTTGGCTTCGTAGCCGATGGGCATCTGTGCCTTCATTTCTTTCAGCACTTCTTCCAGGTACTCGTTGCCAAACTTCGCCGAACCCATGTATTCGAAGGACACCACCCTCAGATACTGCCTATCCTCTTTGTGAAGCGCGTTGGTAGTGGTCTCCAGAGACAGCGCACCAAAATCAGAGATTTTGACGATTTTATCCTCTCCGCTGAAAAGCCCCTTTTGCTCCAGATCAAACTTGGAAAACCCTTCCGATTGGACTTCTCTGAGCATCAGCCCGTAGTTTTGATCTTCCAAATTCAGGTAAGTGGCCGGGCGCTGAGGCTTGGACAGGTCCTGAAGCGTATTGACCAATTCGTACTGAGAGGTACCGCCCAAGGCTATTTGGGTTTGATCCAGACGGAGGACATACTCTTGGGTTTTCTGCTCATTGTAGCTGAGTCGCTCGTTGGTATTGACGGTTTGGATTCGCTTGTGCTTCAGAAGTTTTTCGGCCATTACATCTGCCTGCCGCTCCAGTTCGTCGAAATTATACCCCCGCATTTCCACCCGGAAGCTTGGAATCCCCTCTCCCCCTCCACCGGTATAGAAGCCCTGACCCACTCCGTAGATGTTCCACTGCGCTCCGCTCCAGTCGGTGGATTTGACGGAAAGTTTTCCTTTCAGTTGATAGGGTAAAGCCCCTTTTTCGTAGGCTTCCTTGAAGGTAATCACGATTTGGGCGTATTGCCCGGAGACCACATAGGTGACAAACTGATCGATACCCTCCACGCCTTTCAGGTATGCTTCAAACTCCCGCATGATGAAATCCATCTGCTGAAGGGTATTGCCAAATGGAAGACGGGCGGTGACAAAGAGTCGGGTCTTCTCCGGCTCCCGGTAGCTGCTTTTCTCATATACTCCCCGTACAAACATCCGTAGAGAACCTCCCAAAGCCTTGTCTACATAGGGACGGATCTCCTCCTGATAGAAAGTATTTCCCACCGTCTTATTGTACCACTCCTGACCTTCCCACTTGGCAGGAAGGAAAAAAATCGGGGTACCAAAAAGCAAAATTACGGCAAAGAGGAAAGCCTTTCTAAAGCGGGCCGTACCTCCCACCCAGCTTTCGTAGCGATTCAGCCACTTGGCTCGGCTTCTGAGTCGGGTAAAACTCAGCTTTCTCCCTTTCACCACCGAATCCTTGAACAAGACCTCGTAAAATGCCGGTGTGAAAAACAAAGCCACCAACAAACTCACCCCCAGCATCACCGAAACCACAATGGAAAACTCAGTCAGGTTTTTCCGGTCTTCCTCCGGCAAAAGCAAAACCAGCAAGAGAGCTGCTACTGTAGTCAATGATGCTGCCAAAAGGGCCAAAAACACTTTTCTGTTTCGATACTTGTGCAAGTGATCGATCATCACGATGGCATTGTCCACCACCAGCCCAAAGCTGATGGTCAGACCAGCGATGGAGTACAAGTGGATATCCACTCCCAAAAAATACAGGATCATCGAAGTCAAACTTAGATTGACCACGATCCCCAGAAAGAGTATGCTGAGGTATTTCAGGTTTCGGTTGATCAGAAAAATAAAGGCGATCAGGATCAAAATCGACAAGCCCGAGCGCTGATAGATTTTGTTCAGCTCCTTTTCCAAAAACTCGGTGTCGTCGTTTTCCAGCCGAACTTCGAAGCCCTGCGGCAGATTGATTTTGGCTGCCTCGAGGGAGGCTTTTAGGCTTTTGGCCAGAAGGACCTTGTTCACTCCGTCCCGATTGTAAATCGAGAGCGTCACGGAGTTATTTCCATTGATCCGATAGAAGCTGATCGGCTCTGCTTCTTCAAAGGTCACCTGAGCAATGTCCCTCAGGCGGATTTCCAGCCCCCGGTCTTGCTTGATGATCAGGTTTTCCAGCTGATCCAAACTGTTCAGCTTACGGTCGAGGGTGACAAAAAGCGTCTCCCCCTGATTGTTGTACACTGTCCCGGGAAACTGCTGCCCAAAGGCCCGGCTCAGCTGCTGATTGAGCTGATTGCGGGTGAGCCCAAAGGCCTGAAGCCGCTGCCCGTCAAAGGTGACATAAAGCTGCAGTTCATTGGCCCCACGTACTTGCACCTCCTCTACCTCAGCAAATCGGGTGATGGCGGGCTTGAGTACATCTTCGGCGATTTTTTTGATCTCGAAGCTAGCAAAAGGTCCATTGACACTGTAGGTGAGGATCGGCGTCTTGAAATCTCTTCTGGATTCTTCACTTTGAGTCACCACCGGGTAGGACATCCGCTCATCCAGCTGGGGATAAATCTGCCGAATCAGAGCCAGAACCTCAAACTTTTTCAACTCCATATCCGCCTTCTTGTCAAAGCGAAGGGTGACAGATCCTTGATTGTAATTGGAGACAGACTTGATCTGCTTGAGCTCGGTGAGTTGGGAAAAAGCCCCTTCCAGTGGAGAGGTACCCAGTTTTTCGATGATTTCTGGAGAAGATTGGGGAATGGAAAAACCGACCGAAAGCACAGGTTCCCGCTCCCGGGGATTCAGATCCACGGAGAGCAGAGGGACTGTGGCAAAGCCCAGAATCCCCAACACCACAAATGCAATCAAAACCCGAAACGGCGTCATAGCTTCTCTCTTTTGCCTACATTTTTGTCAAAAAACCAATACATCAACGGTACAAAATACAGCGCCGTGGCCGTACCGATAGTAAGTCCTCCGATGACCGAATACACCAAGGGCCGCTGCAAATCCGCTCCCAAGCCTGAACTGAAAATAATCGGAATCAGGGCCAGAATCGTAGTGATCGAGGTCATCAGGATGGGCTTAAGCCGGATTTTCCCTCCGGCATGTATCGCCTTATTTCTTACTTCCTTTTCACTCAAAGAGGAGTCTTTGGCAAATTCCACCTTCAGTCGGTTGATCGTGTCGATCTTCAGAATCGCGTCGTTGACCATGATTCCGAGCATGACGACCAGGCCAATGGCAGACATGACATTCAGGGAAGAACCCGTGATCAGCAGGATCAAAAAGGCTCCCCCTATCCCCAAAGGAAGGGTAAAGACCACGATCAAAGGCTGCACAAAGCTTTCAAACTGGGCGGCTAGGATAAAGTACAACAGCAGAACCGATACCAACAGGATTCCGATCAACTGACGGAGATTTTCCCGATCCCGGAAAAACTGCCCCTGCGTTTCCACTGCCAAGTCATGCCCTACACCCCACCGAATGTAATCAGTCTCCATCTTTTCGGGATTGGGATCGGCCACTTCCACACTTTGATAGATTCCGCCGCGGTCAGCGGTGATGTACTTGTACTGATTTCGGTATTGGAAATCCACAAACTCTCCCAAAAGATACGAGGTACTGTCCGAAGCATAGATCCGGGTGGTCCGAAGCAGATCCTCGAAGCGATCCTGATTTTCCTTGAGCCGAATAGGAGTCACCTCCCCAAATCGTCGGATATCGGTAATCGTAAATACACCGAACAAGCGGGAAAGCTGCTCCTGCACATTCTCTACAGGAATTTGGTACAGGGCCATTTTTTCTGCCAAAAGGGAAAAGACCACGGAGCGTTCTTCTTGAAGACCGGGACCCGGTGTCCAATTTTCCGTAGGAAAATCATCCAGCCAGCCCTTCATTTTTTCAGCAGGAATGGGCTTCTTCTGAGTCAGGTCTTTCCAACGTACTTCGTAAAAGGGCAAGTTACTGGAAAACAGCTGATCAAAAGCATTTGGCGCATCTCCCAAGACATAGGTGGCTAAAGGGAAATCGGCCTCCAATCGCTTTCTCAGGACTTCGATTTGGGTATTTTTCTCCGACTCCGAGGGAAAAAGCAGGTAAAGCAGGGACTTTTGGATGGAATTGTCCCCGTCAAAGAGAAGAAACTGCCGCACGCCGACATCGGTCTCCGCTTGGGAATAATTCCTCACCCCCTGAATCAAACTGAGCATCCGATCCCGGTTTTGCGCAGCAGAGATGGGTTCGTTCCAGTCGATTTCCAGAGTGGCATCTGGCTTTTCGATTTCAGGAAGCCCTTCGGATCGTAGCAGAAGCCCCACACCCAAGCCCAAAGGAATCAGGATAAAAAAGCCGATCAAAGCCGCTTTCCTTCGGGAAAAAACCCATGCAAAAACCCGTTCATACAGTCCAAGAGTTTTAACAAACGCTTTAGGTTCTCCCTGCACATTTCCTCTTTTCCCTATCCTAAAGATCAACCAATACAGCAGAGGAAGCAGCACAAAGGCCACCATCAGGGAAACAGACAGAATCGCTGCCACAGCCACTGCCTGATCGTAAAACAATGCTCCGGAAATCCCGCTCAAAAATACCAGGGGCACAAATACCGCCAAGGTCGTGAGCACGGAAGAAATCAAAGCTCCCATCACCTCATTGGCTCCCTGCACACAAGCCTCAAAAAGCGGTAAGCCACTCTCCCGCTTTCGGGTGATATTATCGAGGACAATGATTGCATTGTCAATCAGCATCCCGATCCCCAGAGCGAGGCCCGAAAGGGAAATGATATTGATGGAAATGCCGAAAAAGTAAAATACCAGGAAGCTGATCAAGAGCGAGGTCGGCAAACTCACCCCCATAATCAGCGGTATTCGGAAGTCTTTGATGAAAAGGAAAAGTACAGCGAAGGCGAAAATACCCCCAAAAAGCAAGCTGGTCTGCAGGTTGGAAATGGCTGCATTAAGCAGATTGCTTTGGTCTTGGGTGAGTTCAAATTCTACTTGAGGATAGTCTGCCCGGAAGTAATCCAAGGAAGCCTTCAGCTCGGGAATCAGCTCATTCATTTTGGCAGAGGCCTGCTTATGTACAGTGATCACAAGCCCCTCCTGTAGGCCAAAAAGGTGAAATCCCAACATCTCCTGAGTCTCATATCGAGCCTTGGCCACTCTTCCCAGAGGCACGATGGCACCCTTGGCAGATCGCACGGGCAGAGACTCCACATCTGCGGGCGTATCTACGCGGGTGGCGAGTCGGAGGAAGTAGCGAAACTGCCCGTCCTTGACGCTGATGCCAGGCAATTCTGCATTTCCAGCCTGAATGGCTTCGATGAGATTTTGCTGGGTCATGCCCAAAGCAGCCAAGGCTTCATCATCCGGCTCCACGGAGATGATCCGCTCCCGCTTCCCATTGATATCGACCAGAGAGACTCCGGGAAGCTGCTCGATTCGCTTTTTGAGCACATTTTCGGCAAGGAGGCTGACCTCCACCGGGTCGGTGTCGGCTTTTGGAATCACCTGAACCCGGGCTACAGGAATATCCGAAGTATTGATTCGGATCACTTCGGGACGGGTCAGGTCCCGGGGGAGAGTATTGACCAGTCGGTCGATTTTTTCATTGACATCGATATAGGCCAGCTCCATTTGGGTGCCGTAGTCGAAGGTCAGCCGGACAGTACCTACTTCCGAACCGGCCTTGCTTTCCATCTCTTCCAGACCGTTGAGGGTGATCAGTCCCTCCCGGATTTGCTGCAAGACATTCTGCTCGATGGATTCCGGCGAGGCATTGGGATAGGTGACCTTGACCACAATCTGAGGCACATCGATGGGAGGCAAAAGCGAAATAGGCAACAGACGAAAGACAATGCCTGAAAAGACCACCAAGGCCAAAAAGGACATCATGACCGCAATCGGCCGCTCCAGCAAAAATCGGATCATAGCTTACTCGGTTACGATTTGAACAGGGGCCTGATGAGCAAGTTGGAGGTTATTGGTCGTGATGACGGTACTGTTTTCGGTGATGCCCTCCAGCACTTCGATCTCCCGGCCATTGTCCCGGCCCACTTCCACGTAGTTCCATTTGGACTCTTTGCCGCCCTCGACCGTGAAGACCACGGCTCTTCCTGATCGATAGACCACCGCATCCTTGGGAACGACCAGGCTATTACTTTGCGGGGCTCGGATGATGGCCCGGGCATTCATCCCGGGAAGGAGGTTTTTGGCAGAATTCAAGCTCAAGGTCACCTGCACCAGTCCGTTTTCATCTACTTTGGGATTGACGGCGATGACCCGACCCTCCAAAGCATTTTGGGGATCGGAGATGGGATAGATTTCGGCCTTTTGATTGGAGGAGATCAGAGGAACGTCCGACTCCAGCACCTTGACCCGAAGGAGCAACTGATCGGTGGACAGGATCTCGGCAAACTCCGCATTTTTGGTGACCAGGCTTCCTTCCTTGAATTTGATATTGGCTATGCGGCCAGCCACAGGAGCCCGCACTTCACATCGGGCAAGGTTCAGCTCGGCTTCTTTGAGCTCCACCTCAGCAAGGGAAAGGCCGGAATTGACACGAATCCTCTCCTGAACCGTCTTCACCACCTGAGGGTCTTTAGACTCCAAGGCTAGCTGAAACTGCGCTTTGAGCACTTCCAGCTCGGATTGGGCTTTGGTCAGATTGATTTGAGCTTTTTCCAGGGCAAACTCTGCCTCCCGACGGTCGAGTGTGGCGATGACTTGCCCTTTTTGGACAAACTGACCCTCGAGGACCTGCACCTTTTCGAGGTAGCCTTCCCGCTCCACGAGGGCCTTGACTTCGGATAGGGCCTCCAGCTTGCCGGTGGCATTGATGAGGTAGTCAAAACTTTTCCGCTCGGCAGTGGCGACCCGGACTTCTGTGGCTGCCACTTCATTGCGGAAGGACTCGGAAGGAATCTCTTGGGATTCGGTCTTGGACTCTGTACAGCCCAAAGTACTGATAATCAGTAAAAAGAATAAATAAAACGATAAACGCATGTGGTACGAGTTGGGAGTAATCGAACTAAGATATAAAAATAAATTTATTCTGAAATTCCAAAATTCTTCTTTTTGTGAGGTCCACATTAGAATGTTTAAGCATTTTAAGATTTCTTCTAGCTGCAAGGCATTAACTAGAAATCCTTTTTAAAGCTTTATCTCAATAAAATAGTCAATCCCTTCCTTCCAATACCAAAAAACATTCCCCCTTTGATCAAACGAAAGAAAGATGAATTGTCCAGAATTGACAGTTACCTGACCGGAGGCAATATCAATTTGAACCAACTCAGACCTGGAAACTACCCTATCCTGATTTAATGATAATCTGACTATAAAATCTTTTTATTCTATTTCTACCCAGTGGAACCTAAAAAAATCCTCATTCCCCTGGTTCAAAACTCCAAATACTATCTTACCCTTAAACGGAAAATAGAAACTTCCCAAATTGGATTCAATAGCTCTCAAATCATATTCTGCAATCTTTTTTAAGTTCTCAGAAAACAACTCCAAAGAGATGGTTTTAGAATCCTCACCTTCAACGATTCTAAACCAATACGTCTTATTTAATCTTAAAATAGGCCCGAATCTTACATCTGAATTCCAATCATATGTAACCTCAAGATATTCCTTAAGATCTTTAAGTACCGTTGATTTTAAGGGAATTTTCTTCCTATTTTTAAACAGATTTGATTTAAAATCAAAATCATTTTGAATTTGACTTTCTAAAGTAATTGTGCTAATTCGATTAAAAAAAGGATAAGAAATGATGAGAAGAGAATCATTTAAACTTAAATATGGAAAATATAAATTCTCTACTCTATTCGGACCATTTTCAAAAACCAGACGATGTGAATCCATCTCACTATTCGCAAAATCAAATGGTATTTTAGTCAAAGTGGATGAGATAAAATCATATTCAACCAATAAAAATTCATTGGAAACAAAATCTTGGATTATCAGATAAATCCTGCACTTCTGAAAGGAAGAAAACTGAAACATTTTATTTTTAACTTCTCCACCTCGAATTGAAAAATATGCATTCATATTTCCCAAATGGCTTGATAAATCTAATTTCAGAACCTCTTCACCACGCTCATGAAATAATTTATTACCTGCGAGATAGACCTTACCGCATCCTCCAGAGGAAAAAAAAGTAAAATCAGGAATACTCTTTGGGCCTTCAAATGGCAATTGGGATCCAGCTTTTAATACCAATCCATTTTCTTCAAAATCTAAAGTATCTAAGCTCCTAATAAAAGGATTAAATAGAAGGTATTGTGAATAATTAGCATCTATAGGAGCCATTTGATAATTCAATTCAGCAGATAACCCTGTTTCCACAAAACTCAAACTATCTTCCTCGCTTACAGTCAATTTTGGAATATGTACCAAGGAGTTTTCCCTGGTACATGAAACGAATATCAAAATTAAAATTAATGTTAAGGAGATTCTCATTAATTAATACAACTACTATTTGGGCCATCCTGAGGAACAGTAACCGTAAGAACCTGATTATTATTACAAAGGTCAACAATATAAAAATCTCCTGCGCAACAATTTGCAAAAGCATCAATAATCATATCATTAGTCGAATCAGGACCACATGAATTCCAATAAGACTGTTGGCATGGATATCCTGATAAACAAATCAGTGCAAAAGCTAATAGCAAACTAAATTTTTTCATTCTTTTTTTAAATTTTGACGTTAAATCCAATCCAGAACCAACCCTTGGCTCTGCAAAAAATCCAGACTCCGGCGCCGACCTTGATCTTTCGTTGGTAAGTTTACATTTGAAAAAAAAATAAGTGTAGTTTTTAAATATTTTTCCATTTTTATGTAAGCAGTTGATTTTCAATGATAAAATTTTTAGTTGGTAATGCTAACAGACTGGATAAAAGCTAATTAGGTTATTTCTGAAAAGGAAACTAAACCCTCTGCGAACCTCCTTGGCTTAATAAAAATTATTCTCCAATCGGAATCAAAAGGCATATAAGGAATAAAGACCTTCACAACCCTCTTATTTCAATTCTTTCAATGGGAAAATATTTATCCAATACGAATCCGATTCCTTTCTATATTGAAACACATTCCCCCTTTGATCAAATGAGAGGAAGATAAATTGTCCTGAATGGACTGAAGCCTGACCTGAGGAAAGGTCTACATGAACCAACTCGGACTTTGAAACTACCCTATCTTGGCTTAAGGATAATCTTCGAAGCAATAAGTATAATTTTCCTTGGGTATAATAAAAGTCATATACCTGATCAGATCTGCTCGCCAATTGTTCCTCCGGACTTAATCTGAAATAGTCATCAGGTGTTGAAAATGGATAAGGCTGCTTGTATTCCAAAGAAAACTGGGCAGGGTGCAACTTGACATTTTCTCTCAGCTTCCCTTGTCTATCGAGAATAATAAACTCTTGATCGTAAGGACTTAAAATAAATATGGCGGAAGAATTTGTTCGGATTAAATGGGTGTTCGCCGGATAAAGTGACTCTTTCTCATATAGAATAGAAGCTGTGTTGGATTTTAGGTCATAGGCCAAAAGCTCCAATTGATTGGGTTTTTCTAAGCTTGGATAAGAAACTAACCCTAGCTTATCTTCAGACAACAAAAATCCATCGAATACCTCCACTGTATTCTTCAATCGAATAGGCAATTTGGAGCTTTTGTTTCCTTGAAAATCAAGTTTAGTCAGCTGGTGTGGGGAAGATTGAATGACCATCAGCCCATCTGCATAAGAAAACATCCTCTTAGAGTTGGCCCCATTTCCCATCATCGACCTACCATTGTAAATGATTTTGGTATTAAATTCTTCAAACAATAAGGAGTCTTTTTTATAGCCTTGGATCAAAGCCTTTAAGTCTTTGTTTAAGAAGAAAATGCTATCATGGTAAACTACATCCACTTCCCAAGGATCAGTAATTTGCTCAACTTTTGTTTGGTCAAAAATTTCGTCTTCTGAATTTAATTTTGGCTGACAACTGAAAAGCACAAAAAAAAATATAAAGAACTTCAACCTATTTTTTTTCATAGATAAATGTCATTTTATCTTTCAGGTAGGGTTCTCCAATCCTCAAACTATCCCAGATATATTTCTGGTCGGAAAACTTCATGAAAATCTCAGCTTTTTTCCTGCTTCGAGATAGAATTAAGAGCGTGGCCTCTTTTCCTATCCCCTGACTTTTTATAAACCATTCATTTTCACTACTGCAAGTATTGCAGCGGTCAATATCCACTATCAAAATAATCCCTTCATGGTTGATTCTATACTTTTCATAAACTAATTCCTTGAGATCTTTATTGTAAGCGTTAGTGCAAGAACCAAAAAAAAATATCCAGAAAATCAAATTAATCAACCAGCGTAAAGAGATCATATTCAACATAATTTTCATTCAATTCTCGATATTGGGGATTAATTTTGGGAAGAAATATTCCTTTAGCTGTTGAAAAAGCAACTCTAGGATCATGAATACCTCCCTTGAAGCCAGTAGAGCCTAAATATTTGCGAGATCGAAGATCATATGACAAAATCTCAAAATCTTTGACCAAATAGGGGTTAGAGTTTCCATACAAGATATCCTCGGGATTGGCCATAGGAAGGAATCTGATTCGATGGAGAATTGAGTCCTGAACCATCATATTGCCATAAACATAGCTCTTTGCATTTAAAATAAGCTGCTCTTCCTCCGTCAATCCACTTACTTCTAGTATTTCTATCGGCTTTTCTTTTCCTAAATAAATTTTATCAACCTCTACTTTTCCTAACTTTTCCGAATATAGATATACGGTATCAGACATATTCCAGGAGTATAGCCAATCACTCGGCCCAGTTTTTTTTCTATTTAGGGTTTGACTTAAAAACATCTTATTCCCCTGATATATCCCAGGTTTTTGAATAAAATCGATTGGCTTGAAAGTACCATTAATCAAATCAAGTTCATACTCCACAGTATATCCGTCCGGAAAATAGTCCGTGGACAAAGGATTGACAGTGAAATAAAGCTTATTCCCGAAAATGTAGCTAGGGCTTTGTCCGGAACTGTTATGGTTTACAAAAGTGCCTAAATCCAAACTGATCTCCCCCACATTTAGCCTGTCTACAAATTCTCCCTTTTGATTAATGATCATACCACCCCTTAAACTAAATTGCGGCAAAACATATATACTGTCAGTATTATGGTAGATAAACGAATACAATCTCGGCATTCCTTCTGGGCCTGAATTCTTAATTATAATCCGATCGATCAATTTCCCTTTTTGGAAATCATAAAAATCAAGGGAATAATTCACTGAATTCAAAACAGCCAACGTGTCCTCACCAATTGGCCTGACATTAAAAAACTCGTAACTGGATAACTCATCCAATTCCAGTTTGTAAGTATTAACTAATTTTAGATGACCGGATATATCAGACTGAATAGACTCAAATTTTGATTCCCTGCATCCAAAGACACTTCCAAAAAGAAAACAAAGGAATAAGTAGTAGGATATCTTCATGCTGATTTTTGATAAGTAGATACCCTGGCTCAAAAATGGGCCAGGGTAAAAGATAAACAGATTTAAGGATTCCAATCGTCTGTACAAATTGTCAAAGGACAATCAGTGCCAGGGCCCTGACAAGGGGTAGGATCTTCAGACAATCGTCTAAAGGTGAATGTATAACATTCATCTTCACCCGGAAGAGATGCTTGGGCTATTGCAGGATGGATAGAATACCCAAAGAGCCCCAAAATGAGAAGCCCAAAAACAAGTTTTTTCATTTTTTAAGAATTAATTGGTTAAAATCTCCCCAGAACCAACCCTTGGCTCTGCAAAAAATCCAGACCTGCGCGACGACCTTGATCTTTCGTTGGTAAGTTTACATTTGAAAAAAAAAAAAAAACAAGTGTAGTTTTTAAATATTTTACCATTTTTATGCAAGTAGTTGATTTCCAAGGATAAAATTTTTAGTTAGTATTGCTAACAGGCAGTAAATCAAGGACTAGCCTAGGATCTAAAGAAATCAATTCACCTGCGGTCGCTTCCTTTTCAGAAATGCATCAGCTTGGGGAGTTCAAAGACTTCGGGAAAAGACAAACGCTAGCTTGGAATCGTAGTTGGTCATTTCCTAGGATCAGAAGAAAAGAGTTCCGATTCAGGCTCCACTTTTTTTAAACTGAAATCAACCTCTCTTTTGGGACTTGGAACTCCTCGATAGAAAGGCCTAATTCTCAAGCCAGGGTGCTCCTTATCCGCATAGTACTCCACCAAGCGATCCAGTTGGTCCAAGTCCACCGTCTCGATGCGCACTTTGGCCAGTCCGTCCTGAATCATTTCCAATCGAGTCGCCGCAGCCCGAGACAGATCAATTTGACGTTTAGAATAGAGGGGAAGGCGATCATTGATGCGGACTACAACCGATAAGCCATTCTTTTGGTTGATCACGCGCACCCAAGTTCCCAAAGGCAAACGCTTATGAGCTGCGGTCATGCTATCCAAGGAAAAAACCTCCCCACTGGCGGTCTTTCTGCCATGAAACCTCCGACCATAAAAGCTAGCTGTCCCTTCTTGAATCAACAAAGAATCCACTTGAGCATAGGCTTCCATCCCGATTAGGGTGAGCAGAAATAAAAAGACAAGTCGGGTGAGCACAGACTAAGCTAGCATTTAATGTGTTTATTTTTTGTTTTTTATTTGCCACATTGAATCTCGCATGTCTTATCATCATGTCAATTTGTAACATGGTCATCATGCTCGATTTACGACCCATTTTTCAATAAAAGTGCCAATTCTTGTCTGAGCTTTACTTTGGGTTGGAGAACCTAGCCTCTTAACCTATCTTAGTACCTATACTTTAGTCAATTGTCCTAGTTGCAATTTTTGAGTCTATCTTCTTTTCCCTTGCCTCAAATTGATTGCCTTACCTGTGGACCGTTGACAATGGGCCGTTGACTAAGAAAACCAATGAAAATCCTCCACACCGCCGACTGGCACTTGGGCAAGCGCCTGCAGGAATACTCCCGACTCGAGGAGCAGAAGCTCGTCCTGGACGAAATCTGCCAAATCGCCGATCAAGAGCAAGTCGATTTGGTATTGCTTGCAGGAGATATTTTTGACAGCTTCAACCCCGCCCACGAAGCGGTGGAGCTACTCTACAAAACCCTACGCCGACTCTCTAAAAACGGGACCCGACCCATCCTCGCCATCTCTGGCAATCACGACAGCACCCAGTTTGTCGAGGCACCCGATCCATTGGCCAGAGAATTGGGGATATTCTTCTACAGCCGATACGATAGCGTGATTCCCTGCGGAAAGCTGGACTCAGGCGTGGAAATCCGGAAATCCGAGAGTGGATTTGTGGAGATCCAACTGCCTCAGGTGGACTTCCCAGTTCGGGTGATCTTGGCCCCCTACGCCAATGAGGTCAGCCTGCGCACTTACCTCGGAGAGGAAGATCGGGAAGCCGAATTCCGGAAAATCCTTTCTGCCAAATGGCAGGAATTAGCTGATCGACATTGCGATGAAAAGGGACTGAATCTCTTTGCGGGCCATTACTTTTTTATGAAGGAAGGAGAAAAACCGGAATCCGAACCCGATTCAGAGCGTCCCATCCTGCACGTGGGAGGAACGCAAGCCCTTTTCACCCAAAACATCCCCTCCCAAATCCAATATGCCGCATTAGGGCACCTCCACCGCTACCATTCCGTGGGACATGACTCCATTCCGGTCGTGTATTCGAGTTCTCCCTTGGCCTATTCTTT
Organism: Algoriphagus confluentis; assembly: GCF_036245625.1. Taxonomy (NCBI): domain Bacteria; kingdom Pseudomonadati; phylum Bacteroidota; class Cytophagia; order Cytophagales; family Cyclobacteriaceae; genus Algoriphagus; species Algoriphagus confluentis. The sequence goes on along the minus strand of NZ_BTPD01000002.1, from coordinate 454,625 downwards.
TTCGGAAGCCGATCAGGAGAAAAAAGTAGTCCTGATCGAGGCCCAGGCTGGAAAGCCGGTCAGCTATCGCCCCATCGGACTCAAGCAAGGCCGACCGCTGTATCGGGTGAAGTTTGATAACTTGGCCGATACCCTTATCTGGCTGGAAGCCAATCCCTACTGCTTTGTGGAAATCACCTTTGTGGCCGACGAATCCATCGATGCCACTACCCGAAAAGCCATCCTAAAAGCCCACGACGGCATCGTCAGTCTAATCCCGCAACTCAAAAATGGAGGCGTTCAGGAATCTTTTGCACTCCATGTGGATGACTTGGGCAAGGACATGGAGACACTTTTCCGCCTTTTCTACCAAAGTGAAAAAGGGCAGGAGCCCAATGCCCAACTGCTCGGACTTTTGAGAGAAATAATCAGCCAAACCGACCCCGCATGATCCCCGTACGACTGGAAATCGAAGGCCTTTACTCCTACCGTGAGAAGCAAACCGTAGAATTTGAAACGCTGACTGCTGCTGGACTTTTTGGGATTTTCGGGGCAGTGGGCAGTGGCAAATCATCCATTTTGGAAGGGATTCTACTCGCACTCTATGGCAGCACCGAGCGCTTGGCCGCTACCGGAGAGCGCTCCTCCATGCTCAATCTGCAGAGCGATCACCTACTGATCAACTTTACTTTCCGTGCCGGAAAAAACAATGCCCAAACCTATCTCGCCCGCTATTCAGCGAAGCGGAACAAGAAAGACCAAGAAAAAATCGATACCGGAGAGCATGTATTTTACTGGTTCAAGGAAGGCCAATGGGAAGCAATAGCCGAAAAGGCTGAAACGGTCCTTGGCATGAGCAAGGAGCACTTCAAGCAGACCATCATCATCCCACAGGGCAAATTCCGGGAGTTTATTGATCAGTCTCCCAAAGAGCGGGCGGACATGATGCAACAGCTGTTTGGCTTGGAGCGATTTGATCTTTCCGCCAAAGCAGGAGAACTGAGAAAAGCTGCCGAACTGGAAAAAACCCGCCTGAAAGCCTTGTTGGACAATCTGGAAGGCATTTCCTCAGAAAGCCTCAGCGAAAAGAGGCAGGAAACTGCCGACTTGGAAACTGAGAATCAAAAGGCCATCCAAGCTTTGAAAGAAGCAGAAGAAGAATACCGCAAACTGGAGCTCACCCGTAAGTCATTCCTTCAGCTGGAGGAAATCAAAACCCAATTAGTCCATTTGGAGCAAAAAAGCTCTGAAATAGAGGAAAAACGCCAGCTCCACAAAGAGTTCATCACTGCCAAAACCTACCTACGTCCGGTTTGGGATCAATTGCAGGACAGGAAAAAAGACCTGGAAAAGTACGAGGTCAGTCTGACGGATTGCGAGCGGTTCAAGGAGGGGTTTGTAAAGGAAATCGCCCAATTGGAAGCCGAAGAACTCGAGCTTCGCAAAAAAAACGAGGAGCGCCCTGCCCGGGAAGCTAAAATCCGGGATCTGCGGAAAGTCATCGAAATTCAGGAACTAAGCCAAAAACAGGAAGCTGCCCAAAAGCAGATGGAAACGCTTCAACCCGAATTGGAAGCAAAAAAAGCCGAACTGCTGCAAGTTGAGTTGGCTATTCAACAGCTCGAAAATCAATCTGAAACCCTGCCCTCAGCCGATCCGGAGCTATTGTCGGAGCTGAAAAGCATACAGAATCAATTGAAAACCAACGAGGAGCGGATGAAAGATTTGCTCCGGATCAAGGGGAATTTTGAACAGGAAGAGAAGAAAATCAGAACGCTCCTGACGGAAATCAATCAGCAAATTCCGGCAGGTGAAAAAAGTCTGGAATCCTGGACTCAGACCCAAAAGTCCGTCATTTTCACTATCGAAACCGAGCGGGAAAAGCTCCTGAGAAAACAAGGCTTGAATACCCATGCCCACCTGCTCACCGACGGAGAACCTTGTCCACTTTGTGGATCTCTGGAGCATCCTTTACCTCTCGAAGGTCAGTCCGATGAAAAAGAGATCAAAGCCAAAGAGTTGGAGATCAGCAAGGAGAAAGACAACCTGGAAAAGATCCTGGCCTTGATCCAAAGAGAAAAAGTGGAGCAAAACAACTTGGAAAACCTAGGGAGAAATCTCCAAGACAAGCTGAAAGAAATCAAGATTATCGAAGGTCAACAAGCTGATTTTTGGAAAAAACTCAAGCAGAAAACCATTCCAACGGAAGTGGAGTTGGCCGAACACATCTCCCTACTGGCTCAGGCTCACAGCCAAAAAGAAAGCCTAACCCGGCAAATCCAAACTCAACGAAAAGCTTGGAATTTGGGACGTGAAATCGCAGAGAATGCTGAAAAACAACTCCAATCAGCCCAAATAGCGGCTCAGGATGTCTCCTCCCGAATCCAATCCAAGCAGGAGGAAATCAAAGACCCGACCTTTTGCAAGCCTTTTTTTCAAAAAGAGCCCCTTTTCATTCAAACCGCCATTGCCAAAGTCGAACGGGATATCGAAGAGGCTGCCGAACTCCTTGAGGGGAAAAGAAAACATCTGCAGGAGCGAAAAACTGCCCAAACCAGAAACCTGTCCGACATTGAAAATTACAGAAAGCTGATCGAGGAAAACAGGGAAAAGATCTCTTTGCTGAGTACAGAATTCGAGCGATTGAAAAGCGAGTATGGATTCTTGGATGAGCCCGGACTGATTCGACTTTTCCATCATTCCTTGGATGCTGAAAAAACGGCGCTGGAAATCCAGCAATTCGACCAAAAACTGGCAATCACCCGCTCCAAGATGTCCGACCTACAAGCGGAAGCCGGAGTCCTTTCCTTTTCTGAAGAGGTCTTCCAGTCCAAAAAAGAAAAGCTTGAACATCTTCGAGAGCAATCAAAAACCCTTCAAAACCAACTGCTTCTCCTTCAGGAATCCATCAAAGAAATGAAGCAGAAATTGGAAGAAAAGGAGAAACTGAGTCAAAGCTTTTTGGAAATCGAAAGCCGGGAAACTGGTCTGAGAGAGCTGGAGAGGCTCTTTTTTGGAAAAGGCTTTGTCAAATATGTCAGCTCGATCTACCTCCGTGAGCTCTGCAACACGGCCAATCTGCGCTTCATGAAGCTGACCAAAAACAGCCTCAGCCTCGAAATCGATGACAACAATACCTTTTGGGTGGTGGACTATCTGAACGGAGGCAAGAAACGATTGCTCAAAACCCTCTCCGGAGGGCAGACTTTTCAGGCTTCACTTTGTTTGGCTTTGGCCTTGGCCGAAAAAGTCAAAGCACTCAATCAAGCCGATCAGAGCTTTTTCTTCCTGGATGAAGGGTTTGGAGCCTTGGATCGGAATTCACTTCGGGTGGTGTTTGAGACACTCAAAGCCCTGCGCCATGAAAATCGGGTGGTGGGCATCATCAGCCACGTCGAGGAATTGCAGCAGGAGATTGGAGTCTTTGCCCAGATCGAGCTGGATGCGGAGCGCGGGTCACAAATCCGGTATTCCTATTAGTTTTTGTCACAAAGTATACTGTAGGAAAATGGAGGGCTCGAACTTTTTTAACCGCGAAGTTCCAAAGGAAAAAAAAGGTCTCAAAGGGGCTTTTACTTGTTAGTATTTGAACCACATAGTGTCAACATAGCCACATAGAAATATGCCTCCAAGGCTAAAAAGCTATGTTTTTCTATGTGACTAATGGGGTTAAGAAAAATAGTTGTACTGACTCTCTGGAACCTGAATCATTAAGGATATCTGCCACAAAGTCTCCAAGGTGGAGAATTTTAACAGCCCAGATTTTAAAATTAGATGGAGACCAAAAAGGGTATCTAGCAATAGTAGGTCTATTTGGATACCAAATCCGTGAGAATCTGTGTCTTTTTCTGTGTAAATCTGTGGGAAACTTTTTCCTAAAAACCATAGAATCTCTTTTCGTGCCTTCCAGCTTTTGTAGCTAACTCAATCTATTGAGTAATTTTACTCATCATATTGAGTAAATTTCAAAAAATGATTTCAATAAATTGAATATCAATTACTTGTGAAGTAATTTTTAAGCAAAAAGACAGCCAAAGGACTGTCTTTTAAGCATATAAATCCAATATATCCAGCTGAAGGAAGTCTTCCCAGGGAATCCCGTCGGTGCCGATCACTAGGGATTTTTCAGGCCGGAAAGCCTTGGCAAATGCATTCAAGCCAGCCAACCCTCCTACTTTGGAAGTTTTTACTTCAAGAGCTATGATTCGCTTTTGGTATTCGACGATGAAATCTACCTCGTCATTCCCTTCACGCCAATAGTAGATATTCAGCTTTTTGATCTTGAAGGATTGATTAATGAGATGTACTCCCACGGCAGACTCAACCCAGCGTCCCCAAGCCTTATGATCGGCTCTCAGCGTCTCGAAGGTTTCATTGGAAATCCCCGACATGATGGCTGTATTGTGCACTTGGAATTTGGGACTGGAGGAGCGCTTTCGCACCAGATTGGGACTATACTTTTCCAATCCTCCCAATAAACCTGCCTCATTGAGCAAAACAAGGTAATTGGCCAAAGTGGTGGTATTGCCGGCATCAGCCAGCTGTCCCATGACTTTGGTGTAGCTGAGCACCTGCCCGGAATAGGATGATCCAATCTCAAACAGACGCTTCATCAGCGCGGGCTTATCCACACGAGTCAGCATGAGAATATCACGGGAAATGCTGGTCTCCAAAAGGGAATCCCGCACATAAGCCTTCCAGCGATCTTCGTCCTCCTTCAGCGTGATGGCACCGGGATAGCCTCCGTACCAGATATATTCATCCGGAGACAAGCCGAAAGCAGCTTTCATCTCCCGATACGACCAATGTCCCAGGTACATGGACTCAAATCTGCCTGCCAGAGACTCGGTCAATCCTTGCTGCAGCATCAGTCGGGAAGAACCCAACAGAATCACCCGAATGTCCCGCTCTTCCAGAGTGTCTCGATCCCATTCGGCTTTGACCTGTTCGCTCCAGTTGTCGATTTTTTGTACTACATCGATGACCAATAGATAGGGAGAATTTGGGGAAATCAATTGTTTGGCGCGTGCATTTTCCCATTGCTGAGAGATCCAGACCTGATCGGTGGCAGCTACGGCATCTGCTGCTACCAAAGCATGAGGATAATTCAGATCACGAAGGATTTGCCGCACCAAGGTAGTCTTACCTACCTGCCTTGGGCCATAGATCACTTGGATAAACCTTCGGGGTTCATCCTGTAGTCTTTTCTGTATGATCTCTTTTTCAGCTCGTTGGTAGCTCATCTCTATATTTACTCATTTCACTGAGTAAATTTACTCAATATATTAAGTAAATTCCAATTAATTACTTCATTTAATTGAATACCAATTACTTACAAAGTAATTTTTAGCCTTAATTATAGACGAAAAGGCAAAAAAATACCCCGACAACCTGCCGGGGACTTTTTAAACTAAATAGACCTTACAAGAAAATCTACACATCCGCGAAAGGGCTGATTTTACTTTTCCCCTCAGATGAAAATATGATTATTGACCCAGTCGATCTCTTCCGCTCTTATCGTATGATCCGGATCATCGAATAACTTTACAGTCACTTCTGCTCCCATTTGCCTGAGCAATGCCGCAGAATCTTGGATTCTAGAAGCAGGAACGTGAAAATCTCTGTTACTGCTACCGATAAAAACCGGAGTTTGCTGAAAGTCTCCAGAATAATTATCCGCCCTAAGCTTTTCTCCAATTAACCCTCCGGTGAATGCAACCACTCCTCCCAATTTTTGGGCATTTCGGGCTGCAAATTCCAAACTCAGGCAAGCTCCTTGGGAGAATCCTGCCAAAACGATTTTCGAAGCAGGAATACCGGAATCCAAAATCTCAGCAAACACCTGATGCAACATTTCAAGCGCTATTGTTAACGCAACTTTGTTGCCTTCATCTGAAGCCATAAAACCAAACGGATACCAAGAATTTCCGTTGGCCTGAGGAGCCAATATTGCATAATCGGTCAAATTCAGGTGTGAACTTAGGCTTAGGATACTATCAGCGGTTGCTCCACGGCCGTGGACAAGTATGATCGCTTGCTTTGCTTCTTGAAGTGAAAGCCCTTTTTTGATCACATTATTCATATTTTCCGGGATTTAAGGTGACTGGTACTAGGCCTGCTTCAATACGCTTTCTACTGGGTTCGGCCCATTCCGGAAGCTTGAGCAATTCTCCCAAATGCGCTTCCTCTTCGTCAATTGCAAATCCGGGTTCGTCGGTAGCAATTTCAAATAAAACTCCCCCCGGTTCGCGGAAGTAGATTGACTTGAAATAGTTTCGGTCTTTTACTTCTGTGACCTGATATCCATTTTGCATCAGGATTTCCTGAATTGCCAATTGACTTTGGGTATTGGCAGTCCGAAAGGCAATGTGATGTACCGTACCGGCACTTTGCATGCCCCGATTTCCGCTTTTGTCGATCAGGATGTCTACGATGTCCCCAGGCATGCCTTCTGTACCAAAGCGATAGCGGTCGCCTTCCTGACCAATAAACTTATAGTCCATATGACGGGTAAGAAGCTGCTCGGTGAGCTCTTTAGCTCTAAGGTTTAAGGTAGCTCCATAAAAGCCTTTGATAGCGTGTTGAGCCGGTATTTGACCATAAGTCCAACCCGGTCGATCGTCCTGATTATTGGAGACCAGTTCGATTCCCATGCCGTCGTGGTCTTCAAATCGGATGAGCTTTTCTCCAAATCGAGTCAAGATGTCAGATACCGCCACAGCGTGGCGCTTCAATCTCCCAATCCAGAATTCTAAAGAATCCTTGCCAATGGAGAAGGAGGTATAAGTCAACTCCCCCGTCCCCTTGGTCCCTCTTCTTGCTCCTTGAAATGGAAAAGTGGTAAACACGGTGCCGGGCCTGCCCAATTCATCTCCAAAGTAGAAGTGGTACACATCAGGCGCATCGAAATTGATGGTCTTTTTGACCAATCGAAGGCCCAAGACGCCGGTGTAGAAATCAATGTTTTTCTGTGCATCACCCGCAATTGCGGTAATGTGATGTATTCCTGTGATGTAGGGTTTCATGGTATTGTGGTTAAAATAGACTAGGCAATTAATGGGTAAACAAAACCCCGAGGGTTTAAGCAACCTTCGGGGTATGAATCATAAACCTCAAAGGTTTGTTATGCTTGCTTCACCAACTGTACGCTGAGGATCAATCGAACCTGGTCGCTGACTACTACGCTTCCTGCTTCGGTAATAGCTGACCAAGAAAGACCAAAATCTTTTCTGTTCAGCTTGCCTTCAATTTCAAATCCTGCCTTAGTTTGTCCATAGGGATCTCCCACTACTCCTCCGAAGTCAACCGAGAGTTCAATAGCTTTAGTGGTGCCTCTCATGGTCAAATCACCCTTCAGCGTGTAGTCACCGCCATCATTGGCAAGAGTGCCTTCAAAGCTCAATTTAGGATGATTGGCTGAATCGAAGAAATCTGCTGACTTTAGGTGATTATCCCTATCGGTCTGATTGGTGTCGATGCTGTCGATATCAGCAGTGAAGGCCACTTTGGCTCCGTCAAAATCCTCAGAACCTACCTCGGCACTTCCTTCAAATTTTTTGAAATAGCCGGTCACGGTAGAAATCACCAGGTGTTTTACTTTGAAAGATACCTCTGAGTGGGTAGGGTCAATAATCCATTTTGTTGTGCTCATTGTTTTGATTGGTTTAAATTGATTGAATAAATTGTTTTAACATTATTTGTATATACACTTATAAGGACAAATTTTTTACCCTCTTAGTTTATCCAGCAGAAAGTTGAGTTGGTTTACTTCATCTTTATCCAGATTGATAAATTCTCGATTGGCAATTTCTACCTGCCTTTCCAAGGATTGAAGCAGCTGTATTCCCTTTTCAGTGATTACTACGTCCACTTGTCTGCGGTCGGTAGGACACTCTTCCCTTCTGACCATCCCTTTGGTCTTCAACTTTTCAACCAATCGTGAAGCATTGGACATTTTGTTCAACATTCGGTCTTGGATGGAGGACACGGTCGTTGGTTGCCCATTTTGACCTCTGAGAATCCGAAGCACATTGTACTGCTCGGGAGAAATATCACAGGGTTTGAACAGGGCACTTTGGGCAGTGACCAGATAGCTATGCGTATATAGGAGGTTCACCACCGCCTTGTTGTAGGGATCTTTGAATTCCCTCTGCTGGATCGCATCTTCTATCTTTCCCATTTTTGATACATTTGAATTTAATGTATATACATTTAATTTAAGGAAAAGGTTTACTTATTTTGAATAACTTTCGAAAAAGTGCCATAACCTAAAAAAAAGCCCTATTTTTCTTATTGACTGCATCCAATCCATCTCTAAGATGTATCATTCTTCATTGCCCACAGCATCAGTTTCATCGCTAGTCACCTTTTTCTATCAAATGAGGCAAAATGCAATGCCTCAAGATCAGCATGGAGAATTACTAATGCCCTCAGGAACTGGAATCCTGGGCATCCATCTGCAAGGCAGATATGAAGTCAGTGCTTGGCCTTTTTTTCAAGGGAGGCTGCCCCGAATTTACCTGATTGGGCAGCAGACTACGAGCTACAGGCTAAAGGTATTTCAGGAAGATGCCGACATTTTCGGAGTGGCACTGCGGCCAATGGCCATTTGGAGACTCACCCGCAAACCCGCCCACCTTTTCTCCAATAAGCCCACCCCCATACCTCAGGTCTTCGATCAAAACCTAATCGAAAAATTGGAAACGATCCCCGGAGTCCAGAGCTTCGAGGAAAGAATCCGATTGGCAACTGAATTAATTGAAGAACTCCAAGCCCAAATGGATTTGACCAAGACTTTGGTAGACCATGCCTTGGATTTGATTTTCGAAGAAAAGGGATGCATCAGTACCAGGGAATTATGTAAGCAGCTTCACGTCAGTGAGCGGCATCTCCAGCATTTATTTAGGCAGCAGGTGGGAGTTTCCCCACTGCAATATGCCCGAATAACCCGGTTCAATTCAATTTTTGTAGAATTTACCCGAGCCGAGGAACCCAGAGATCTTCCCTTTCTCACCTCATTTTTCAATTATTACGATGCTTCCCACTTTTTCAAAGACTTCAGGGTCTACAGCGGGGAGTCTCCCAGTCAATTTCACTTGGAAAAGTTTGCACTTTTAAAAGAGCTAGTCGAAAATCAACCTTACCTCACTCAGGTCCAAGCCTCCGCCAAAAACCCGAAATAGCATTTAGCGGGTTTTTACATTTCATTCTCCCTTCTCAGGGGTAATATGGAGTTTGAATTGACTAACCCAATGCATCTAATGAGAACCTCAAACTCCATTAAAAAACTTCTTTTTTTTAGCTGTATTTGCCTTTTTTCCTGGCAGGCTACCGCTCAATCCAAGTTCATCAAGGACTTAAAAAAAACTGCAGAAGAATCCGCGAAAAGGACGGTAGAGCGAAAGGTGGACGAAAAAACCACTCAAATGACTGATGAAGCTTTTGAAACCGTGATGGAAGCACCCAATATTTTCAAATCCAAAAAAGGCCAAAAAAAGCAAGCTGAAGACATGCAGGAGGACAGGCAAAACAGTGGCTCCTCCAAAAAACAAAATCAATCGAGCCAAGGCCCGGAGGCTTCCGCCACAGGGAACCCCGACCCTTCCGCTTCCATTGCAGGGCAGTTTATTCCCAATGGACAAGTCATGTATACCGATTATTTCGAAAGAGATGCTCTCGGGGATTTTCCCGCCAAGTGGGAAACGAATTCGGGAGGCGAAATCATCACGGTAGATGACTTCAAGGCCTTGCGGACCTCAGGTACAGGATATTTTGTCCCGATGCTTCCAAAGGAATTGCCTGAAAACTATGCGGTAGAGTTTGATCTTTTCACCTTCAATTTGGAGTATAAAGGCACCACTGCGCTAAGATTTGGGATTCATCTAGTCGAGGAACCGCTTATTTCGAAGGCTAAAAAAGGAGCGGAAATCGAAATGCCACTTTGGTACAAAGGTGCCTCTGACTACTTTCTGGTAGAGACTTATGGCATGCCTTCCAAAATAAGCAATAAAATTCCATACGACTACACCGAGAAGCTGAATGACATCATCCATTTCACTCTCGTGAAAAACGGAAAGCGAGTTCGGCTGTTCCTCGACGAAACCAAAGTCGTAGACATTCCCTCTCTGGCAGGGGATCAGCTCGGCAAATACATCCAGTTCTATGTTCGTGAAGTGGATTTGCAAAAGAATCTGGTTGTAGCCATCGCCAATCTCAAGATTACAGAGGAAGGAGAAGATCTTCGATCTAAGCTTTTGAGAGCTGAAGGTTTCAGCACCACTGCCATTCTATTTCAGACTGCCTCTGACCAACTCCAACCCTCTTCTTTTGAATTTCTGGATCAATTGGGAAATGTACTCAAAGAGGATGAATTCCTTCGAATCCAAATCATTGGCCATACAGACAGCGATGGGGATGAAAACAACAATCAAATCCTTTCTGAAAAGAGGGCGGTTTCAGTCGCAAATTACCTTCAGGAGAAATTCGGAATTACGCCAAGCAGGCTACAAACCCTTGGCAAAGGAGAGTCTGAACCTCTGAATTCTAATTCCACATCAGCGGAGAAAGCAGCCAATCGAAGAGTGGAATTCAAGAAATTTTAACCTAAAACCCTTTAAAAATGAAACTGATTTCTAAAATTATCGCCTTTGCATTGATTTTATCTCCGATATGCTCCATAGCTCAGTTTACGACTAAAGTCCCCAGCAATTCCGCGATCAAAAGTGGAGTGAATTTATCCAATGCTCCAAAGCAGGCGCTAAGCAAAACTACCCTTCAACAAATCCAATCGATCAAACTGGACAATTCCCTTAGCTCCATTCCAAAGATTCAATTGAACCCCGAAGATATCGAACGAAACCGCACCAAATCATGGGAAATTACTCCATTAAAACCAATTACACCGGGCATGGACCTTAGCTTCTCGGGGAATTATACAAAAAACGCATTTTTCGTCACCCCAATTTTAACAAGCGAACTCAACAACCGGAGGATTTTTCAGGCACTCAATATGTTTATTATCACTTCTATGGTCGTAGAAAAAGATTTTCGATTTACCATAGAATTAGAAAACCCTTCCCAATTTCCAAGAGATGGGGAGATCCTTGTATCCCTAGGTGGTACAAACTATTTTTTGAAACCTGAACCAGGAAAAAAAGAAGTTTATTTCCTGTTCACAAACAAAATCCCTTCCCCACAAATCATTAGTATTGGACCCGCTGTGGTCAATAGTGATTGGCAAAACCCCAAAAGCTATGGTATTGTAAGGGTGAAACTGGAAGAATTAGCTCCAGCTCAATAGCTAAATATTTGAAAATTATTTAGTGAAAATCTGGAATAAAGACTGTCTCAAAAGTAGAGTTTGTCATATTGAGCACTTGAGAGACGAGAGTCTCGAAGTTGAAATAGGTTCCAGATAACTGGAAATGGCCTTCGACTCCAGTCACCCTCGGTCTTCAATGTTCTTCAACCATACAAAATGAACGTGACTGCTCATTCGCCTTTGGGTAAAATCATTGTCACCTTGAGCACTTGAAAGACGGGAGTCTATCAGTCCAAAAGTCCTCGGACTTCCCTACTCTCATCGGAAAGGTGCTTGGACTGACTCAATTCTCGACCTTTAAAATCTAGGCTTCATTGGTGGCACAGTGGATGGGTCAGGCTGACAACGATACAATTTATTGGACCGTCTCTTTTTTGTTTTGTCTCTCGATTTGCCCAAGTTTTCCCTTCTTATCCTGAACAAGCGAAAAGCCCTGACAGCAAGATACCCCCGGCAGGCCGACCACTTGCTTCATTCTATTTACACGAAAACGGACTTGATACCCATATAGCAACCCTAAAACCAATACAAGTAGGCACCTAAATAAAACCTCTCTAGAACTGCTCTAACCTTATTTTTTTTAAAGGTGATGAGTTTTTGATGTAGTCGATTTTTAGGATTGATGAAATGAAGATGCAGTCTGATCTTTGGCTGTCCCTATATCTGTTGGGAAATTAGAAGAAAAAATTCTGATTTATGAGAACCCAATTTACCAAATTATTTCTGCTCGTGGCACTGGTATCCGGAATCTGGAGCTGTGACAATTACGAATTCCCGCCTGTGGTGGACACGCCACCTACCCTTACGCTGAGGCCGATCACCAGCGGCTTGATAGAAGGACAGGACTTCCGAATGGAAGTAGTCTTATCTGACGGCGTAGAAGGATCCACCATAAGCACCTTGGAGTCGCTCAATTATGATTTCATTCGAGGCGGAGCGGTTATTTTTTCCGGTTCTGAAGTGTTGACCGGTGACAATGCTACAGTGACAATTGTAGTCCCCGGGGGGTTTGAGCCGGGAAATTACACCCTAGACCTGACGGTAAGGGATACCAATGGGAACGCAAGCTCTACAGTGAGAAGTTTTACAGTAGCACCTTTACGGCCTGCATTTGACATCACAGGAACCTGGTTGGTCGAGCCTGTCGCAGGATCGCTTGCTGTAGGTCCAGGACCAGGCAACGGAGAGTGGTTTTCCATTTCCCAAGCTGATGTGGCTACCCGTGCCTGCTTTTATGATGACACCTATACATTCGGTGCTGACGGCTCATTTACCATAGATATGGGAGAGCAGACGTGGCTGGAAACATGGCAAGGAGTAGCAGCAGACCAATGTGGCACCCCTGTAGCTCCCTTTGATGGCTCGGGTACCTACCAATACTCCTACACTGGCAATACGCTTACTGTCAGTGGTGAAGGTGCATTTATTGGTCTAGCCAAGGTTCACAATGCAGGCGAAATCTCCAATGGCGTGCCAGCTCAGGATGAAATCACCTACACCATAATCGATCCGGTGCAAGAAGGCAACACCCGAAGAATGACCTTAAGGATTGAGGCTGGTTCTGGTGTTTGGTGGGATTTCAAGATGATCTCAGGGGAAATAGCCGGTGGAGACGAGGTATCGCTGGTCGGAGATTGGAAAATGGAACCCATTGCTGGTTCATTCGGAGTAGGCCCAACCGAAGGAAGCACGGAGTGGTTTGCCAATTCCGCTACTGACGTGACTACCAGAGCCTGCTTCTTTGATGATGTATACACCTTTGGTGCAGACGGGAGCTTCTCCTATGAAATGGGAGATCAAACATGGCTTGAAGCTTGGCAGGGAGTTGCGGCTGATGCCTGCGGCGCCCCCGTAGCCCCTCATGATGGCAGTGGAACCTACAGCTACACCTTTGACGGAAGTTCTCTTACCCTGATCGGTGCAGGGGCACATGTGGCTTTGCCAAAAGCAGTTAATGCAGGAGAGCTACCCAATGTGGAAGTCCCGGACAATGTTACATACAAGGTGGTCAGTCTCACAGAATCCGGAGGGGTGAAAAAGATGACCCTTTACATTGAAACTGGCACTGGAGTTTGGTGGACTTTCAAACTCATTTCCGAATAAAAAGTTACTTCACCTACCTAGACGGGGCTTCCTATTGAGCAGACCTTCTTGGTAGTATATAAATCCAAAATCCATGAAAAAATTCGTTCTTTATTTTCTGCCAGTTTTGCTTTTTGGCTTTGTCGGGTGCTCTTCAGAAGATGATTCTCCCGGTACCGGTACTCCAGATTCCTCGGAGGTATTTATTCCCACTACGGGATTTACATCCCCAGCCTCCTATCCAGGAATGACCTTGGTATGGGAGGATGAATTTAATGGAAATAGCTTGGACCTCTCCTCCTGGACCCATGAGACCGGAAGAGGACAAAATGGATGGGGAAATAACGAACTCCAGCATTATCGGTCTCAAAATACCTCTGTTGAAAGAGGGCATTTGATCATCACTGCCAAGAAAGAATCTTTTTCCGGAAGTGAGTACACTTCCTCTCGGATCATTACAGAAAACAAAAAACAGTTTAGATACGGGAGAATTGATATCCGTGCGGTAATGCCCAAAGGGCAAGGCCTTTGGCCGGCTCTTTGGATGCTGGGGGCAAACTTCAGAACGGTAGGATGGCCTGCCTGTGGAGAAATCGACATCATGGAAATGATCGGAGGCCAGGGAAGGGAAAAAACAGTCCATGGTACGGTACACTGGCAACATGATGGAAATCGGGCTCAATTTGGCGGGGAATACTCCCTTACCTCGGGCACTTTAGCAGATCAATTCCATGTGTACTCTATCGAGTGGGATGCCACATCCATCCGCTGGTTGATTGACAACAAGCAATACCACGAGATCGACACGACTCCCGAGCAGTTGGATGAATTTCGGAGAAGCTTCTTTTTCATCTTCAATGTCGCGGTAGGGGGAGACTGGCCCGGTTCGCCGGATAGCTCCACTACATTTCCTCAGCATATGATCGTAGACTACGTAAGAGTGTTCCAGAAAAACTAAAGAAGCCCTTCGGGGCTTTTTTTATGGATTTGCTTTCAACCAATCAGCCAGTAATTGATTGACTACTTCAGGTTTTTCGATACAGCTGCTGTGGCCTGCTCCGGGAATCCGATGAAGTGTGGCATTGCCTATCCCCATCTGAATAAATTTTGCTTTTTCAGGCTTAGTGGCTACATCCTCATCGCCTACCATAATTAAGGTAGGACAGGTAATTTTGCTCAATTCGTCCTCCACTCCTTTCCTGTAGATTACACCCTCTACCGGTCCGGTAATTGACTTTTTATTGGCCATAAGTTCCTTTTTCCAATGCTTGATCTCAGCGGTGTTGGATGGGTTGGTCAGCCAGGATTCAGCAAACATAATAGGCATGACTTTACTCGCTACCGGGGGAATGACACCCAGCCATTTTACTATCCCGTTTAGCGTCTTGTATTTGGGAAGATTCTCCACAGGTTCGGCATTGGCACTCGTCTCCATTAAAATCAAACTCTTGATCAAGTCAGGCCTTCTTGCGGCCAGTCGCATCCCCACAAATCCCCCCATGGACAGTCCGGCAAAATGGACTTTCCCCAACCCGAGATTTTCAATGAGCGCTGCAGCATCCGAGGCGATAGTGTCCATATCATAAGGCCCCTTGGATTCACTTTGGCCTTGTCCACGATGGTCATAGGCGATCACTCGATAAGATTTGGAAAACTGCTCTATTTGGGAGGAAAACATTTTATGGCTCCACAATAGACCATGCGAAAACACCAAGGTATCCGGTGATTTTCCCCGTTCTTCATAAAAAAGCTTTACTCCATTGGCTTCGATAAAAGGCATTTCTCTAGATTTTGGGTTGTATGGATAAGTTAAAAAGAAAATGGAAAGGACTGCAGACCTCCCCATTCTCATTTCAATAATTTTTTCAAAACTTTTACTCCCAATCCAGACCGGGTTGCTTCAGCCGGGCATTTTCCCGTGCTTTATGCTCGTCCACAAGTTGCTTTACATCTTCCAAAAGTTGCTTGGCATCATAAACTATCCCATCTTTTACCGTGTATTTCACTCCTCCTACCCGCACGGGCTGATTGTTATCATCAATCCGAATTGAACCGGTTCCGTAAAGGACTTTAAGGTTTTGGAGGGGGTTTTCTTCCAAAATCACAAAATCTGCCAACTTCCCCACTTCCACAGAACCGATTTCCTTTTCCATTCCCAAGGCCTGAGCCCCGTACAAGGTGGCGCTTCGGATCACTTCCAAGGGATGAAAACCTGCCTCTCGAAGCAATTCCAGCTCTCGGATATAAGCAAAGCCATACAACTGGTAGATAAACCCAGAATCCGAACCGGCAGTCACCCGTCCGCCTCGGTTTTTGTATTCATTGACAAACGTCATCCAAAGTCTGTAATTTTCCTTCCATTGTACCTCTTCTTCCGTGGTCCAGTCAAACCAATAAGATCCATGGGACTGCCGGCTTGGTGCATAAAATCTCCACAAAGAGGGCAAAGTGTACACTTCATGCCATTCCTGAGTCCTTGCCCGCATCAAGTCACGGTTGGCTTCATAGATATTGAATGTCGGGTCGAGGGTAAAATCCAACTCCAAGAGCTCATTCATCACCTTATTCCAATGCTCAGAATAGGGAGGAGCTGCCTGCTTCCAAAGCTTACCAGCCTCTCCAAATCGATGCTGCTCGTTTTGGTAATTGTAATCCAGCCTGAAATCCTGAACAGTACGATCCTGAAACAAGGCCTCTGGTAAGCCATACCAATGCTCCATGGAGGTTAGCCCTGCCCTGGCCGAATTCAGCACATTCCAACGAGCCACATCCATCTGTTGATGGTGCATAGCAGAACGCAGACCGATACGCTTGTTTTCCGAAATAGCAGCCTGCATCACTTCCGGATTCGCACCGAAAAATTTGATTCCATCCGCGCCTTTGGCTTTATTTTCGTTTACCCATGCTTTGGCCTGTTCCGCTGTGGTGATCGCTTTTTCTGCTCCCTGTCCAAAAGAAGTATAAGCCAAAATTCTAGGTGCCGTGATCTGATTTGCAGTCGATTTTTTCTTTTGGTCCAATACCCAAGCCAATCCATTGCCAGCGGATGGGTCCCGGATAGTGGTGATCCCATGGGCCATCCAAAGCTTGAATACATATTCAGCGGGAGTTCCTTGTCCGCTTCCTCCGATATGCCCATGCATATCCACCAGCCCCGGAAGAAGATAATGGCCCTCCATTTCCAAAACTTGGGTATTTTGGTCCGCTTTGGGTCGTCGATTATCATTGATCGGCAAACCCGGGTAGCCTACTACTTGAATCTGGGTGATCCGGTTTTTTTCCACTACAATATCTACCGGACCGATGGGAGGTGCCCCGGTTCCGTCAATCATCGTCACTCCACGGATAATCAGTCTGTCATAGGGCCCCTCTCCTTCTGCGCGCTCAGGCGCAGGCATAATCTGGGCAATCACCGAGACGGCAATTCCTACCCCTGCAATCAGTGTTAAAGTAAATTTCTTGAGCATAGTCAGGTGGTTTCTTTGGGAGGATAAGATACTCCAAAATGGGAAATCAAAAAATCGGTTTGGGACAAGGGCAAAGGAAAAAGCCCCGCCGGATACAGAATCCAACGGGGCCTTGGTAAGATTAAACCAGGATTACATATCCTTGAACTTGTCCATAATTTCTTCTGAAATCCCGGTGAAAGAATATCCTCCGTCATGGAATAGATTCTGCATGGTCACCATTCTTGTCAAATCGGAAAATAGGGTGACAATGTAGTCGGCACATGCATCTGCAGAGGCATTTCCCAGTGGAGAAAGTGCTTCCGCAAAATTGAAAAAGGAGTCGAAGCCTCCAATGCCTGTCCCGGCGGTCGTTTTGGTAGGTGATTGGGAAATGGTATTCACTCTCACCTTTTTCAGCTTGCCAAACCGATACCCATAGCCTCTTGCGATACTTTCTAGCAAGGCTTTGGCATCTGCCATATCCGTATAAAAAGGATAGACCCGTTGCGCCGCGATGTAGGATAGACCAATAATTGACCCCCACTCTTTCATCAAATCCATTTTCTCTGCGATATGCATCATCTTGTGAAAGGAAATCGCAGACACATCGTAGGATTTCATTGCCCAGTCGTAATTGAGATCTCCGTAAGACCTTCCTTTCCGGATATTTGGTGACATACCGATGGAGTGAAGCAGAAAGTCAAAATCACTCCCCAAAAATTCCTTAGCCTCGGTGTAGAGCTTCTCAAGGTCTTCTACCAAAGTCGCATCTGCAGGAATTACAATGGTATTGCATTCTTCGGCCAATTCTTTGATGGCTCCCATTCTCATGGCTATTGGAGCATTGGTGAGGACAAACTTCCCTCCCTGTTCTTTGACTTTGAGGGCGGTTTTCCAAGCAATGGAATTTTCATCCAGTGCACCTGTGATGATCCCTACTTTCCCTTTGAGCAAGTTTTCTGGCATATTTCTTTATTGGGTTGGTTCAAAAATTCAGACAAAAATAGCTAAAATTTGCCATTTGTGCCGCTACCCAGCCAATAGCTCTTTGGCGCTCTCCACAGCAGCTTGGGAAGGACTCGATCCGGCGATCATCTTAGCTAGCTCCTGAACTCGCTCTTCTTGACTCAAAAGTTTGATTTTGGACAGGGTTTTGTCCGAGGAATTGTCTTTGAAAACAAAATAATGCAATTCTCCTTTAGCTGCCACTTGGGGTAGGTGGGTGATGCAAATGACTTGGTGTTTTTGGGCAATCTCCTTCATCATTTTTACCATCTGTAAAGCCACTTCTCCTGAAATTCCGGTATCGATCTCATCAAAAATCAAAGTAGGCAACGACATCTTGTCCGCCATGAGGTATTTGATGGCAAAAAGCAAACGGGAAAACTCTCCTCCTGAGGCGACTTTCCTCATCGCTTGAGGTTGACTTCCTTTGTTCGCCGAAAACAAAATCTCTACCTCATCCATTCCGGTTGGACCTGGGTTAATCTCCTTGGACTCGATACGGATTTGGGCATTTTCCATCCCCAAGCCGGAAAGCAGACTTTCAAGGGAGGCTTGAAAATCCTCAAAACAAGACCTTCGCGTGGTGCTGAGCTTTCTTCCCGATTCCAAAAGAGTTTTCTCTGCCGCGGCAAATATCTTTTCTGCCTGAGCTAGACTTTCATCCAGATTTTGAAACTGGAACACTTGATCCGCAAGCTGAGCTTCGATCGCCATCAACTCCTCCACAGTACCTACTCCATGTTTTTTTTGAAGTTGGTAGATTTTACTCAAACGATCCCGGATTTCATCCAATTTTTCAAAATCCACCTCCACTTGATTTTCCTCCTCTCCCAAGCTTTCTACCAAGTCTTTCAACTCGATAAGTACGGATTGAAACCGTTCCTTCAATGAGCCAAACTTGTGGGCCAAGCGCTCTAAAGCTTGCATCCCCTGCTGGATTTGAGCCATCCCCTGAAGAACCCCAAACTGCTCATCCTGAAAAAGGACCAACATTTCATTGATTCTAAGCTTGATTTCTTCTGCATTTTCCAATAGCTCCTGGGCAGACTCCAGTTCGCTCTGTTCTCCTGACTTCAGACTTAGTACACTCAGCTCATCCAACTGAAACTGATTGAAATCGGCTTCTTTCTGAAGATCAAACGCTTTTTTCTTCAACTCTTCAAAACTCTTCCTTGCCATTCTATAGCCTCTGTAGGCCTGCTGATAGACCTTGAAATCTTCAGCAGCCGCCGAATAGGCATCTACTAGGCCCAATTGGTAAGTACCCTCTGCCAAAAGCAAGGTGTCATGCTGAGAATGCACATCCATCAGCTTGGAACCCAGCTCTCTCAGCACTTCCAGAAGTACGGGAGTATCATTGACAAAAGATCGGGATTTGCCACTTGGGCTGATTTCCCTTCGGATGATGCAGAAATCCTGGTAGTCCAGCTGTTGCTCTTCGAAAAAATCCCGAAGGCCATATTCCCGAAGGTCAAACACCCCTTCGACCACGCATTTTTTATCCTCGAAAAGCAAAACCTTGGTATCCGCCCGATTACCCAGCAGCAATCCCACAGCGCCCAGCATAATGGATTTGCCTGCCCCAGTCTCTCCGGTAATCATATTGAGGCCAGGGCTGGGCTGCATTATCAGCTCATCGATAAGGGCATAATTGGATATCTGAAGGGATTGTAGCATGATTGGATTACTCAGGGCAAAGCTAAAAAATCAGGGCTAGCTTCTCAGCAGTTCGTTGTACTTTTTGGCATTGTTCGGATCCACTTCCAGCAAAAGTTTTACGGCCTCGTCCCGGATTTCGAAAGGGGCATTTTTCAGGACTTGGGAAATTTCATCGCCTTTGGCATCCATGAAGCTGATCGTAAAAATCCCATTGGGCTGAAGTTTATTAGCCTGAGCTACCAGACGTATCGCCTCCAGAATATTGGAATAGGCTTTTTCTTCATCGATCTGGATCAAATCCATCCCTTGACGATGATAGAGGTAATAGGCGTCCCGAATCGGAGAGTACACCGGCGAAACAAAAATATCGTTGATCAGCCAGTATCTGCTTCTGCGGTCGTTGGGATTTTGTACCCAGCCCGGTCTACCGGATTGTTGGGCATTGTTGACAATTTCGTTGGCGATCTCAAAATAAGGATTGCCTCCCCGATTGGAAAAGGAATCATAGTCTATCCCCAGAGAGATGTAGGCATAAAAGGCGAGGAGTGAACTGATGTTGTTTAAAAAGGAAAAACGGTTGAATTCCAGAGGTTGGGATTCGATATATTCAAAATTCCAGCTCCTATCTGCAAAATTAAAAAGCAAGGATTCATAATTGGTCCCGTAAACGGGCCGGACCACCTGCACTTGTACCGTGGCACTATAAATTCCGACTTGAGGTACATCATTGATGGTAATCAGCAAGTTTCCTTTGATGCGCTCCTCAGGTCTAAACTCGTCATCTGTCCAGGACCTCCCATTCAAAAACTGTTCAAAATTAGTCTTCATCTGGGAAAAGATGTCCGTGTTTTGAAACCGGGAACGATCGCTGTTGATGAGTACTGTAAAATTTAACTCTTGGGCGGAGAGCCGAAAAGCAGCAAGCCAAAAGAGAAATAAAAGGGTGGTTCGCTTCATGGATTTAAACTTAGCAAAATTCCATTGCTCAAACCCAAACCGGAATCGTTTTGATTTGATCCAGAATCAGTTCGGCAATCTGTGATTTAGGAAGAAGACCTGATTTGAACTCTTTCCCATCCTTGTGAAAAATCCGGACTTTGTTGGTATCATGCCGAAAACCGGCACCTTCTTCCCTGGCAGAATTGAGAACGATCAGATCGAAATTTTTCTTGTCCAATTTGGCCCTGGCGTTTTCCTCTTCGTTTTCGGTCTCCAAGGCAAAACCAACATGAAGCTGACCGGAACGTTTTGTTTTCCCCAATTCTTTGGCGATATCTACATTCTTCACCAAATCCAAGGTAATCGCCAAATCCTTCTTCTTGATCTTTTCTTCAGCCACTTGGGCTGGAGCATAATCTGCCACAGCAGCAGTGAAAACACAGATATCCATCTGAGGATGCAAGGCTTGACTTGCCTCATGCATATCTCTGGCCGAATGTACCCGGGTGACAGAAAATTGATCCTGCGAGAGGTCCAATGCCACAGGACCAGAGACCACATGAACCTCAGCCCCTCTTTCGGCAAAAGCCCTGGCGAGAGCAAGGCCCATTTTTCCGCTGGAATGGTTGCTGATAAACCTTACCGGATCAAGGGCCTCCTGAGTAGGTCCCATGGTAACGAGGATTTTTTTGCCGGAAAAATCCTTTTTGCGTTGAAAAAATAAAACTACTTGCTCCAGAATATGCTCAGGCTCCATCATTCTTCCCTGCCCGGATAGCCCGCTGGCCAGTTCTCCCGACTCAGCTTCCAGCACCTGATTCCCAAAAGACTGCAGGCTCCTTAGATTCGACTGTACAGCTGGATGCTGGTACATATCCAAGTCCATGGCTGGAGCCACCATCACCGGACAGCGTGCCGAAAGGTAGGTGGCACTCAACAGATTGTCACAAATCCCATGAGCAAACTTGGCCAGAGTATTGGCACTTAGCGGGGCTACGATAAAAAGATCTGCCCAAAGTCCCAATTCCACGTGATTATTCCATTCTCCTGACTTTTTATCCGAAAACTCACTCAGAACAGGCTTTTTGGAAAGGGTGGCCAAAGTCAAGGGGGTAATAAAATCAAGGGCAGAAGCGCTCGTAATGATTTGCACTTCTGCCCCTGATTTGATCAGAAGGCGGGTCAATAGGGCAGACTTGTAAGCAGCTATGCTGCCTGTCACGCCCAAAAGAATCCGCTTTCCTTTTAAGCTCATAATACCTACTCCTGTCCTTGATCCGGAAATCTGTGATAGACCTTTCCTTCGGCGAATTCTTCCATCGCCAAGGTGGAAGGCTTAGGCATACGCTCGTAGAATTTGGAGATTTCGATTTGTTCTTTGTTTTCGAAAACCTCCTCAAGGTTATCGACTGTAGACGCAAACTCAGAAAGCTTATTGTTCAGCTCTTCCTTGAGGTTGCTGGAAATCTGCTTGGCTCGCTGCCCAATGATATGAATGGATTCGTAGATGTTACCGGTTGGTTCTGCTACTTTATCCAAGTCTCGGGTAATGATGGATGGATTGATTGCCATATCTATAAATTTAAATTTTCAGTAATTAATTTTCTTTGGAAGTCACTTGAGCAGAGTTTTGAAGTGCCTGTCTTTCGTTGTATTCTGCTTTTAGCTTCATGTGCGCTTCGTATTCCTTTCTGGCTTCGGATTCAAATTTCTTTACCTCGGTAGTAAACCCGCTGTTGGGATATCTCCGGTAGAAATTGCCTGCGAATCTAATCGCATCATTCAATCTTTCTTCTTTCTTATCGAAAGCGCTGTTTTCAGCATAGCCATAGGCTACTTCTACCAGTTTGACAGCGAGCTCTTCGTTGTGCTGACTTTCAGGATAGTCTTTGATGAAGTTTTGGAAATTGATGATGCAGGCGCGATAGAAATCACCCGGAAAAAGCCCGTCCTTCAGGCGGTAATACATCATGGCCTCGCTATAGGATTTCTTTTCGAATCTTTTTTCCAGATCATTGAGCATTTCCATTGCTCTCTCGTAGCTCGCAGAGCCTGGAAATCGGGTCACAAACTGCTGGATTGCAGCCACTGCTTCCCTGCTGCTTTGCTGGTCAAGGTTGTAGTCAGGAGCATCTAGATAGAGCGAATAGGCATGCATAAACAAGGCCTCTTCAGCCAATGGGCTTCTGTTGTAGGTCCTGAAGAAGTTATTGAAATACCCGGCTGATTCGATGTACCTTTTGGTTTTAAAATGACAGTTGGCATAGTTGTATTCCGCCATTTCGGCTTTTTCCGAGCCTTTGATTACCGGGAGTACTTTTTCGTAAAGGATAATTGCTTTGTTGTACTCGCCTTCTTGGTAGTAGCGGTTGGCACCATTGTATAATTCTTCCCAATTGGTACTTTTCTCCAGTTTGTTGAATGGACCACAAGAGGCAAGTAGGACTAGGAAAAACAGGAAAAGGATGGATTTGTACTGCATGCTGATTTACAAGACCGCAAATATACGGGATAATTATTGAGATTCAAGGGGATATTCCAAGCTAGAACGCCTTACTTCTTCACTTGCAACTTTTTGGTGACCACGTTTTTGTTGTCCACAAAAAGGGTGTAGAAGTAAACTCCGGGTTGAAAATCGGCAACATTGATCACCAAAGAACTCCGGGTAGGATCCAATTCGTATTCGGCAATGGGATTACCGATGAAACTGTTGATGGATATTTTAGCCTTGGATTTGGGATTGATGATTTCATAGTCCAATTGAGCAACCCGATTGCTGGGGTTGGGGTAAATTTCACTGATTTGGATGTCTTTGTGAAAGAAGTCATTGGCTACTTCGGCCTCCACTTCATACTTGGCTTCAACGATAAAATTGTCTCTTAAATTTTCTATGTTGACAAATAAAAGATCAAAACTCCCTCTAGTCTCCACGATACCCGTTTCAAATTCCAGATAAAGGTCCGTGAGAATCTCTCCGGGCTGAAGTTTTAAATTGATTTTTGCCAGATCTCTTCTTGGGTCAAAGCATTGTTCTCCGATACAAACTCTTACCTTTTGAGAGGACCCTACGCTTCCGCGGAGGCTCTTTAGAATGTAAGTTTTTGCTTGGTTGGAGGTGTTTTGAAGGAGGACCGTCTTTCTTTGACTACTCCCAATCGCCCCTCTAAAATCCAAACCCTCACTCAGGACCTGCACATCTTGCCCCAAAGACACCATAGGCAGTGCCAAAAAAATGGACAGAAAAAATTTAAGCAGGAGTTTCATGTAAAGTTCTAATCAATAAGTCTGCACTTAGGTTAATTGAGTCTATTAATATACGTACAAAAATAACTTTTAGGTTGCCAATACAATAAAATTCACGGTTAATTGTTGTTAACCTTTTTTACTTATGCAGGAAAAAAAATCTTCACTTGCTCATAGCACTGCAGTCATAAAAACAAACTACAATTTTGAAGGTTCCAAGCCCGATTTTTTGAGTTGATTTTGTATTTCTTCTTCAGTAGGCATGAGCAGTCTCACATCCGGCTCATTGAAAAGATTTTTTTGCTGAGGATCGATCTCTTCGACTTTTCTCCAGGCATCGATGGTTTCCTTGGTTGGTTTTTCCTCGATCCGCCATTGAAACCCATCCAAGCGGGAATTTTCTTCTGTGATCAACTGCACAGGCGTGAATTTCCCATCGGGCCTTACCGAGAAATTTGCCCTCCGTACCGCCCCGTCTTCAAAGTCCATTTTGATAGAAGCACTTAGAATCTTGTTGATTCCCTGGTTTACCGTGTCTGCTTCCAAGGCGAAGTATAATGATTCAGCGTTGCCATAGACTTCCAAGGTTTGAATCTGACCTTCCAAAAATTTGCCATCCATCTCACGTCCTTTCATCTGATTGAAATTAAAAAGGGTATCGGTCATGATGGCAAATGCCTTGTCTTTCATTTTTACCCGGTCCAGGTTTTCATTGGCGATGTAAAAAACCATGCTGTCTGCAGAAATCTGACTTTTTTGATTCCATAAAACCGGATTTTGAAACAGCTGTATAGAGGAATCCGAATAATTGTACAGCAGGGAATCGGCGAGCCCTGAGAGGTCTGTTTTGTAAAGTTTGATCGATTTGAAAGCCAGGAGGTACTTGGCAGTATCTGCCTCACTGTCTTGGGAAATCAAAGTATCCGCAGTCATGAAAAGGGTGTCTTTCTCAAAATACCTTCTGACCAGACTTTTTCCATAAACCAGGCTGTATTTTCTGTCTTCCCAGTATTTCCCCTCATCCCCAAAGACCTCAGTCTGTTGCTCTTTGTTTAATACACGAACATCCTCTTTTCCTTCGTAATAAGCCAGATTTTCATCATAGAACAATTCCATGGCCTTGACTCTGCTGTCTTCTGTCTCCACGATCCCGTCAAAAAACCGAAATTGCTTATTTTGTGTATCGTAGAAGCTTCCTTTTTGGGCATCGAGGGTATTTCCTTCTTTGGAAATCAGATTGGTAAGGCCAAGGGTCTCTGCTGTCTTTGGGATGGTCAGGTACACCAAGTTTCCGGTTTTCATTGTGTAGTCTGGGTTTACCAATACTACATCTTCGAGGAAGGTGATTCTCTCATAGTTGATCTCATAGATTCCCCTTTTGCTGGTCAGGACATTGACTGAATCCACCACTTTCCCGTCGTTGAAGTACGTGGCCACATTGGTCTCCCGATTGTAATCCAAAAACTCCGTAGTCAAAGTGGTCTCTTGATTTGTGAAAACAACCTTATTCCTCAACTTGGCTATTTTGGTGTTTCCATCGTACTCCGCATATCGGCTATTGGTGACGATAGGATCTTCCACATCTTTGATTTGCACATTTCCAAAGAGCCTGGCCATATTTTCTGAGCGGAAAAAATGGGCGGAATCACAGGAAATCAGCGAGTTTTGATGCTTCATTTTCACATTTCCGACCAGGCGTTCAAAACCGCTGGCCCCGATCAGCACATCTGCCTGATTGATCTCCAGGGTGGACCCTTGCTGAGCGAGGAGTTTTTGTCCGGAAAAACCTACAAGCGACAAGAGGATAAACAAAAAGGAGATTCGGATCATATCGTCAATGGTGCGGGACAAAATTAGTACAAACCGGCAGACCGATCGCTTTGAGGCTCATAAATCAGGTTAAAAACCAAACAAATTACCAAGTGCCCTACCTTCTCCCAATCCAAATAAAACCCTATTTTTGATCGATGTTGGACCAATTTACCTCCGAAATTCTCCCCAGGCTTGACTTGAAAAAGGATGAGCACTACCTGCTTGGCTTTAGCGGAGGGGTGGACAGTGTCTGTCTTGCCCACCTGCTCTGGAAATCGGGAATCCACTTTGAACTTGCCCATGTGAATTTTGGACTAAGGGGAGAAGAAAGCGATCAAGATGCAACCTTTGCAGCTGCACTTGCTAACGCATGGGGAGTCCCATTTCACCTTCACCATGGAGCCACTCACCAACTGGCAAAGCAAAAAGGCATTTCCATACAAATGGCCGCGAGGGAAATACGCTATGATTTTTTTGAAAAAATCAGGTCTCAAAACCACCTTCATGGGATCTTTTTGGCCCATCATGAGGATGATCAGCTGGAGACCGTAGTTCTGAACCTGCTCCGGGGTACCGGGATCGAGGGAATTTATGGGATGGCTGAAAAAAAAGGCTGGCTCATCCGCCCCCTGCTCACTTTTTCGAAAAATGAGCTGCTCCTATATGCCAAGCTCAACCAACTTGAATGGAGAGAGGACAGCTCCAATACCAAAGCGGACTACAAAAGAAACAAGCTAAGACTGGAAGTACTTCCGGCACTGTATGCGGTAGCCGATGATGCGAGAAAAAACCTGCTGACGAGTTTTTCCCGGGTTAAGGATACGGGAAAAGCCTTTTCCGGGCTTTTTGAAGACTGGAAATCCGCTCATGTGCAGGTTGCCGAAGATTGGTCCTTTCTCCCCTACTCCTCCCTACAGTATCAGGCGGGAGGTGGGAGTCTTCTTTACTTCTGGCTGAGGCCCTATGGGTTTCAGCCCGATCAGGTCTATCAGATTTTTTCTTCCCTACAAGAGCCCCATTCGGGCAAAGGCTTTTACAGCCCCAGCCATTGGGTCAATCTGGACAGAGACGGAATCTACCTGGCCTCAAAGCCGAAAGAGTTTTTCGTAAAATCTATTGAGAGGGGTATATCCGAAATCCAACTTCCTGAAGGCCACTACCTGATTTCGGAGACATTATCCACAATCCCTATGGATTTTTCTTCCGAAAACGCTCAGTTGGACGCGGATTTGCTGGAATTCCCCTTGGTAATCAGACCCTGGCAGGAGGGAGATCGGTTTATGCCTTTGGGAATGAATTCAGAAAAGAAAATCTCGGATTTCCTGATTGATTCCAAAGTACCTTTGATAAAAAAACAACACGTGAAAGTGATGGTTTCGGGTGGAAAAATAGCCTGGGTTTTGGGTTTTCGAATCGCCGAATGGGCCAAACGAGGACCTTCTACACGAAAAGTGATCTACTTCAAAAAAAACTGAATTATGCGCAATCCTTTTTCCAAAACCTATGAACCCGAGGAAATTCAAATGTTTGAGTTTCTTCAGGGAATCAAATTTTTTGAACGGCTGAGGCAAAAGGAATTGGCAAGATTTCTTCCCACCCTCCACCACCGAAAATATGTGAAAGACGAGGTAGTCTTTTTCAGCAAAGACCCCAGCCAAGCCATGTATTTGATCAAAAAAGGTTCTATCGTGCTGACGATCGATATCAAGGACAATTTTGAGACGATAATGGAACTGGGCAAAGGGGAGGCGTTTGGAGAGAACTCACTGATCCAAAATGCCAAAAGGACCTATACTGCAATAATTGCCTCCGATGAAGCTCAACTGATCGTCATCCCTCATTTTGCGATCCAGGAGATTTTTGACAGCAATCCAAAAATCAAAGCCAAAATGATGACTTCTCTGGCTGAATATTACAATGCCAATAATCAGCGGTTGTTTCGTTCTTATCGGGAATCATTTGGGTTTTTCAGCCTCAGACAGATGTTCGAATAAGCGGTTTATCCGGCCCTGTTTTCATTCATCAAAATTCCTCGCCTTCCGCCAAAGTATTCTGAAACAGGCTTCAATTCCTTGCCGTTGTTTAATATCTTAGCGCCGCTTTTCAAGGCATTCATTCAAAAAAAAACAGATAAAATCATGAGCAAAGTAACTGTAGTAGGTGCAGGTAACGTAGGTGCCACCTGTGCCGATGTTTTAGCCTATCGGGAAATAGCCGAGGAGATTGTTTTGGTAGATATCAAAGAGGGAGTGGCTGAAGGAAAAGCACTCGACATTTGGCAAAAGGCTCCGATCAATCAATACGACAGCAAAACAGTCGGCAGCACCGCAGATTACAGCAAAACAGCCAATTCGGATGTGGTCGTAATCACTTCCGGACTTCCTAGAAAACCCGGAATGACTCGCGATGACCTGATCGAAACCAATGCAGGAATTGTGAAATCCGTAACCGAAAATGTGATCAAATATTCCCCTGATGCCATCATCATTGTGGTTTCCAACCCACTCGATGTGATGACCTATCAGGCTCACCTGACTTCTGGCCTTCCACGCACCAAGGTAATGGGTATGGCTGGTATTCTTGACACAGCACGGTACAGAGCATTTCTAGCGGACGAACTCAACGTATCAGGAAAAGAGATTCAGGCGATCCTTATGGGAGGCCATGGAGATACCATGGTGCCACTTCCCAGATATACGACCGTAGCAGGTATTCCTGTCACCGAATTGGTCGCCAAAGACAAGCTGGATGCAATCATTGAAAGAACCAAGTTTGGTGGAGGGGAACTCGTAAAACTGATGGGGACTTCTGCTTGGTATGCTCCGGGTTCGGCAGCGGCACAAATGGTAGAAGCCATCCTGAAGAATCAAAGAAGGGTATTCCCGGTTTGTATCAAGTTGGATGGAGAATACGGAATCGACGATTGCTACTTGGGCGTACCGGTAATCCTTGGCAAAAACGGAATCGAAAAAGTCATAGAGCTGGACTTGAACGAGGAGGAAAAGGCACTTTTGGAAACTTCAAGAGGCCACGTGAAAGAAGTGATGAATGTCCTGGACAAGCTGGCTAAGTAATCCCATTTCTGAATAAAATCAGACCCAAGAATATGCTCCATTATGGGGAATTCTTGGGTCTTTTTTGTAAACTCGAAATTCATTCACCCATCATTCATCAGTGAAAATCTGGA
Organism: Algoriphagus confluentis; assembly: GCF_036245625.1. NCBI lineage: Bacteria > Pseudomonadati > Bacteroidota > Cytophagia > Cytophagales > Cyclobacteriaceae > Algoriphagus > Algoriphagus confluentis. The sequence goes on along the minus strand of NZ_BTPD01000002.1, from coordinate 425,950 downwards.
AAAGTCTTCTGGTCCTGATTGCCCTACTTGCTTTAGGATGGGGTGGATATACACTATATCAAACTTACTTTAGTTCCCGCTCCATCAATAATCTGGAGCTGATCTCCAGTGAAGCGGCATTTACCTTCGAGACCAACTCGGCCGATCAAGCTTGGAATGAACTGGTCACCCACCCTGTGTGGGACTTACTTTCTCAGCTACCGGCCATGGAAGCACTTGCCCAACAGCTGGTAGCTCTGGATAGCCTCACTGGCCATGCAGGAATGGTCACCAAAGCCCTTCGAAACAAACAAATCACGGTCAGCTACCACGCTACAGGTATTGACAGTTTTGACCTACTCTATGCGCTGAATTTTGGGAATCAATCTGCTCCTGATTTTTTGGAAAATTTCCGTTCCGAATTGGCAGAAAAAGGACAATTCAAATCCAGAAAATACAGCGATCAGGGTATTTTGGAGTATATCGACGCCTCCAACAATCCCAAATGGACCCTGACTACATTGGGAAATGTACTCCTGATCTCTTCCACCTCCTTCCTGATTGAAGAAGCTATTCGCCTTTATCTTGACCCTACTCAACCCAACCTTTCCTCCACGCTTGACCCCAATTCAGCATCTCCCTCGAGCCTTGGTCGATTGATTTTGACTTCAAAAGGCACTTCCCGGCTATTGGCAGGAATCAGCTCGGATCGGGAAAACGGATTTATCCGTGAACTGGCCAGCCAAGACTATTCGGTAGCTCTAAACTTGATGTTGGAAGAAAACCAAATCCAACTGAAAGGACCCGTATCCTTTTTGGATGAAGTCCGGTTTCTCCCGTCTGTCAAAGCCAATTTTCCTGATTTTGAAAAACTCATTTCCAACAATACCCTTGCCTTGACCCAAATCAACTTACCGGATATTTTTCAGGCACAACAACTCCAAAACAGATCCTTTGTCCCTAAATCCACCCTGAGTGGAGAGTTTCAGGCCAAACTTTTGGACCGGGGGTTTCTGGACAATTTTACCGCAGAGCAATACCTGCTCAAGCTGGAAAATAGGGGCAATCAGCAAAACAACCTGATCCTTTTGTTGAAATCGAACAATCCAGAGCAAACTTGGGCCTATCTGAATGAGTTTAGAAATGAAAGCGATGATCTTTCCCGCGATTTCTACCGGGACAACGAAATCCTGTTTTTCCCTGAGGAGGAGCTCCCTGCCCACTTATTCAGTGGCAAATTTTGGGGATTTCCCCAATCTCACCTGACCCTGCTGGGCGAAATTCTGGTCGTAGCCAACTCGGCCTCGGGAATGAAGATGTTTTTGGATGATTACTACACTGGCAATACCTGGATCAAGGCTAAGGCCAACGACCCAAGCCCCAAATCCATTTCTCCGGCTGCTGGCTACAGCAAGACCTTTTTTCTACCCAAAATATGGAACCAATGGACACGGGAGGCCAACCCCTCCTGGAGTACCTTCCTTCAAAAGTATGCCTCCGTTTTCCGGTCTTTTTCTTACTTGACATTCCGGATCAATGAGTTTTCAGACAGATCTGAAGCCACTATTCTCTTGCCCTTCCAAGGCGAAGAGGCAAAAGAAAAAAGTACCACTCCCACTATGGTGCTTGCCCCAAATCAGGAAATCAAATTTGACCACCCTTTGACATTTGGTCCCCGGTCTGTGCTTAACTTCAATGACAAAACCCAAGATTTGGTCCTTCAGGATGAGCAAAACACCTTTTTCCTGGTGAGTTCTGCCGGACAAACGGTATTTACCAAAGAGCTTTCAGGACCTATCGTTTCAGAAGTTTTCCAGATCGACTACTACAAAAACGGGAAGCTTCAATTGCTTTTTGCCACAGCTGACCAAGTTCATGGAATTGACCGACTCGGAAACTCTCTTCCCGGATTCCCCTTTTCACTCGGCAATGAGAAAATCACTCACCTCAATCTGGTGGATTACGACAACTCCAAGGATTACCGGTATTTCCTCGCCACAGGCAGCGGAAACCTTTGGTTAACAGACCGATCGGGAGAAAAACTGGAGGGCTGGAATCCTCTTGCCTTGAAGGAAACCTTACTCAAGGCTCCAGAACACATCAGAGTTCCTGGAATGGGGGATTATATGGTGGCTCAGGGCAAATCGGGAAAGCTTCACCTGCTCAATCGACGTGGGGAAAGGCAAGAAGGAGGGCCAATTGATTTCGGGGCAGAGATCACCACCTCATTAGCCATCACCAAGGACAAGACTCCCTTCCAAATCCAGGGGATTTCCCAATCCGGAGAACTTATCCGTTCGGGTTTTTCGGGAGAAATCAATTACCGAAATCAGCTGATTAAAGACAACCGGGACGACCGATTTGAATTGCTCTCTGACCAGTCCGAGCTTACCTACCTGATATTGGTGCGGCAGTTCAACAAAACCCTGATTTTGGATAATCAGGAAAAGCAACTTTTTAGTCTGCCTCAGTCAGGAGCTCAGTTGATTTTTCGGTATTTCGACTTTGGCGCTAATCGCCGACTTCTTGCAGTCACCGATCCTGAGCAGGGTTTTGGCTACCTCTATGATCTTCAAGGGACACTACTGACCCAACCCCCACTGGAAAGCGAAGGCCCTATGCAAATTCTGCATCGGGTCTCAGAAGGTCAATATGCCATTTATACCCGTTCGGGCAATAGCACCTTTCAGTACCTGATGCCGGATTGATCCTGGGGGATTTTGGGCAGACTAATGGGATTGCGTAACTTGCAGCCTCATTCAAATGACTGAAATGACGCGTATTCGATATTTCTTATTCTTTTCCCTTTTCTTTTTTTCCCTGACTTCCGCATTCCCACAACTCATCATCGATGAGCAACAAGTGGAGGACCTCTCCGAAGAAGTCAATCTGACTACTCCCTATCACACTACCCTGACTTTCTTTTTCAATCTGGAAAAGGACCATTTCAAACCCGGGATAGCAGCCAAAACGCTGGACATACGTGGTGTAGAAGGAGACCCGGAGGACTTGGCCATTAAGTTGAAGCAAGTTTTGGAAGGAAAAGGGGTCATCATCCGCACGAGTGAAATCCCCAACGATCCCGTCTATGTAGATTCTACCGCAGGAGGTGAGCCAAGATTCTACTTTGATGCAGCCAAAGTCCCAAGTATCTATCTGGAAAAAAAAGGGAAACAGTGGAAATTCTCCGCTTTCTCGGTCTCCCGGGTCGAGCGCCTCCATGACGAGACCTACCCTTTCGGGACGGATAAGTTACTCAACATTCTTCCCAAGATCGGAACAGATGAATACCTTGGACTGCAAACCTGGCAGTTGGCCGGTCTGTTCCTTCTTATCTTATTGACCTTTCTAGCTCATTTGGTATTTACCTTTTTGGTGGACAGGGGACTCATTTATCTCTTAAAAAGACTGGGCTATGGCTACATCGGTGAAAATTACCTACTCCCTATTGCCAAAATCACCAGTTTTTATCTAATCGTAGTTTTACTTTCTCTCTTTATCCGGGTCCTTCAGTTGCCGGCAGAGATTTGGAGTTGGGTGATTATTGTCTTCAATACCCTGAAACCCTTCCTGATTACCGTGATTTTTTACAAAATCGTGGATGTGGTCGCAGCGTATTTCCAGCATTTGGCCACCAAAACTGAATCCACTTTGGATGATCAGCTCGTCCCCTTGATCCGGAAAACGCTAAAAGCACTCGTCATTCTAGTAGGTACGCTTTTCATCCTCAAAGACGGATTAAATTTTGACATCATCCCCTTCCTTACCGGCTTGTCTATCGGTGGGGTGGCCATTGCCTTGGCGGCTCAAGACACCATCAAAAACTTCTTCGGGTCTGTCATGATTTTCATTGACAAGCCCTTCCAAGTAGGCGATTGGGTGACTTCTGGGGACATTGACGGTACGGTGGAAGAAGTGGGTTTCCGCTCTACGCGAATTCGAACCTTCCGAAATTCGGTCATGTATGTCCCCAATGGAAAGATTGCCGACTCTGTGGTGGATAATCACGGGCTGAGAAAATACAGACGCTTTTTCACTACGCTGACCATTACCTATGACACCCCGCCTGAGCTGATCGAAAAGTTTGTGGAAGGTCTAAGGGAGATTGTGATTTCCCATCCGGACACGAGAAAGGATCTTTATCACGTCTATTTCAATAACCTTTCTTCCTACAGCCAAGACATCATGTTTTACATATTTTTCGAGCTTCCTACTTGGGGTGAAGAATTGAGAGCAAGGCATGAAATCCTCGTTCAGACTGTCAAACTGGCCAATTCCCTGGGAGTTCGTTTTGCCTTCCCTACTCAGACCTTGCATATGGAAACCTTCCCGGAAAAGAAAGGGCTGATTCCAGAATATCCTGAAGCCAAAGCCTATGAGGCCAAGTTGAATAAGTTTCTGAAGGAAGAATTGGGCAGAAAAGCGGACTGAGCTATCAATCTACCCTGAAATAGGTTCGCTCCACTTGCTGTTTGCCATCCGCTGTGGGGATCCTTTTCCAAATCAAAAACACTCCTTCCCAGTCCGGTGCAGTGATGGGAGTCGGTTTGGGAGACATAGTGGTCCAATATAGGACCGTCCTCCAGTCCGGATAGCGCCGGTTTTCGGAAGGTTTTGAAAATTGCCCCTTATCCAAAACAGCCAAAGGCTGCAGTCCGAAATAATCAAAAAACCGGGCATTATTGGCCAAAGGGAAAAGGCCGAAGTCATTTTGGAAACTGCTGAAGCTCAACACCCCGTCATAGGTTCGTTCGTTAAGAAAAAACTCCCTGTTCAGCACTTCCAGCTTGGAAAAATACTTGGGATTAAACTGAGCCAGAAGATCCGAATCAAATACAGGCATGGCATCAACCAAGATCAGCGGATTGGAATCAAAGACCTTGTTTCCCGGATTATCCACGAGACGGAATACTTTTTTCCTTTGTTCTGAGCGGACAAAAACCGAAGGAACATATTCCCTCAATACCGTCTCTACCTCCTCAAATCGGGTATAATCATCCAAGAAGTAGGTGAAATCCGCCACAAAACCCGTCACGACTTTCAAAGAATCGTCGATAAATTGGGTTTGATAGTTAGCCTCCACGATGGATGCCTTGAGCAGCTTTTCCAAATAGGGCAAATCCCCCTCTTCAAGCACCAAAGGAGGAATGGAAAATCCGGGCTTAAATCTGGTTTTGACCAAGGGAGGAACCACTTCAATCCCGGGCATTTCGGCTCCGTCTTCCAGCTGAATGATCATCCGATCCCAATGCTTGAGTCCGCCTATATCAAAAAGCAATTTCCCCTCCCCGTCAGGAATATCGGTAAACAGGGCACTTTGACTTCCATGCACGGAAAGAAAGTAGGTGGATTCGGGAATAAATTCCGGCACCCTAACTTGCACTATATGACCAAACAACTCCGGTAAGAGGGTTTGACTTTCGATGGGTTGGTAGATTTCGCCGGAAAGTAGTTGTTTTTGCTCTTCAGGCAGAAATGGATTGGCTATGGAAATCCCAAAAGAGTTAGCGGAAAAGTCCCAGTTGATCGCAGATTCGGGAAGTTGACTGGATTTTTTTGCCTGAAAGGCCTCTTGGGGAGGGCTTGACCGCTGTGCCGAAGGTTCAGCCGGGGAAGACGGAGGAAGAGTGGGATTGATGATCGTGATCAGCTGCTGAGCCATCCCTGACTCCGGATTGAGGTAGGGGCTGATCCGGGTGTATACTCTCAGGAGGTAGTTTCCTGAGGGGATTTTTTGGTTGATGGAAAAATAATTCAATGCCTTTCCTTGCTGCAGAGGGATTTTGACGTAATCCATGGAGTTGGAGTTGGCATCCACCAATTCCGCATAAAGTACCTGAGAAGGGCTGATTCGGTCCTTCATGTTCACTTGGGCTTCCAGCCAGATTTTCTCTCCTGTGAAAAATAGGGTTTTGGGAATCGAAAAAGACACCTCCTCAATCAGGTTGGCTTCCTGTCTTGCAAAGCTATACTTCACCGAAACAAGAATGAATAAAGCAATCCAACTGGTTCTGGAAGTGAAAAAGGAGATTAATATGTTCATTTTGTTCTTATTCATCTTCCCAAAAATCAGGCCTTACAGGGGATGCGTACAAGGTACAGTCGGCGCATCTCCGATCAGTAGGATAATAGCCCACAATGGTGGTACCCTCCATCAATTCCCGGGCAGGAAGGACAAAACCACTTCCAAAAAAAGAAGAATAAAAAGGCGATCTAATTAATTCCAAACCGATAGCACAATCATTAAACTGTGGATCGATGTAAGGCCAGGGTAAGACATCGACAAAATCAATATAAAGCCGGACCTCCTGCACTACCCCCATGCTGACTTGCCCTACCACAGGTCGGCTTTCCTCATCCAGACTCCGGATATTCCCGGTTATTTGAGAAGGAAGGGGGCTGAAAATGGACCCAATGTCTTCCGTGTTTTTCTTCAGGATGTCCCAAAATAGAACCGCATCTTCGGCTATTGCCTTTTGGGCGATCAAAATACTGTACCTCTCCATGATCCGCTCATTACCTTCGGGAATCTGCGTTATGGTCTTTTGAAAGACTACTTGATCCTGAAATCTCGAGCTGGTTTCCAATAAAATATCCGGGCTTGATGCTGTTTTGAAGCAAAGGGAAATTTGCTCCGCCTCAGTACGGAATCGTACATCTTCCAGCTCAGCGTCGTAGATGTAGGTAGTCCTAATCCGTGGTCGATAAATCCAAGCCTCCTCAAAGGTCCAAAGAAAGTCATTGGCGTTTTCATTGCCTTGGGTCGATACGAAGACCTCCACTCCTTCCTCATTTCGATTAAAGCCCACATCGATGATCTCAGGGGTCAAAATAGGGCGGATGGGCTGGGATTGATACCGATCTCCATTGGCCAGCTGAATCTCCAAAGTATAGGTCCCCTCCTCTGGCACATCTGCCTGAAAAAGGTAAATCCCCGGTTCTGTTTCGGTCAAAGGATAAGATTCTCCTGAGAAGGCTGTCAAAAAAACCTGGGCATTGGTTTCAGGAAGGGAAGAAGTATCCGCACTCAAAGGAACCGTCTTGCTAAGTCGTAATTCACTGGGTTTCCCTTCCGAATCCAAATATCCCTCCACGATCAGCACATTGGTAAACGTATCCGGAACCTCCGGATCAAAAGGAATTCTACAGGAGCTCATTCCCAATGCAATCACCATAAAAAGTCGAAAGAATATCTTCATCAGAATCGGAAATTATAGGTAATGAATGGAATCGGCTCCGCAAAAATGGCCAACTGATAGCCCTGAAGAGAGCCTCCTTCCGGAACGAAGTACACGGAGTAGGCATTGTCCCGCCCGAGAATATTGTACACCCCAAAGGACCAAGAACCGTGAGCCACTTTGTTTACTTTGTGATTCCCTTCCAAATTGACCGAAAGGTCCAGCCTGAAGTAATCCGGTACCCGGAAGGAGTTTCTATCCCCAAAGTACACCCGCTCGGAGCCTCCGTATTCAAATTTGGAAATAGGCAAAGTCACCGGCCGGCCCGTACTGTATTTCCCTGCCAAAGTGGTATTGATCCTTTTGCTCAGCTCATAGTTCAAGACCAAATTGGCATTGTGAGGCTGGTCAAAATTGCTGGGGTACCACTCCCCACGATTGATTTGTTCCTTTTTCTCACCGGGGTCAGATCTCAACAAAGACCGGCTATAGGTATAGGCCAAAGAACCGTTCAGCTTTCCGGTGCTTTTCTTCAGAAAAAGCTCCAAACCATAGGCCTGCCCCTGTGTCACCAATACATCCTGCTCGATCCGCTCATTGAGGACGATGGTCGCTCCGGAACGGTAATCCAGCAAATTCTGCATGGAACGGTAGTAGACTTCTGCCGAAAACTCCAGCGAGTTGTTATTCATATTCCGGAAATACCCCAAAGCATATTGAATCCCCCGCTGAGGTGCAAGGAAAGCGTCGCTGAGCTTCCAAGTATCCGTAGGAGTGATCACGGAAGAATTGCTGAGCAAATGGATGTTTTGCCTCATGGAATTGACTCCAGCCTTGATCGATGACCAATTATTCAGCGCATATCGGGCAGAAATGCGGAATTCCGGACCAAAATAACTTTTGATCAGCTCCCCGGAGGAATAGTTTTCTTCTCCTATGATGTTTTCCGGCAAGTAAGGAGCTCCTTCCGCGTAGGCAGGCAAAACCTGTGGTCCCATAAACCCAAACCAGTTCAACCGCACCCCCCCGCTTACTGTCCACTGTTCGTTGATCTCAAATTCATCTCCCAGAAATGCGGATATCTCCATGCCTTGCTCTTGGGGAAGCTCATCAGGAATCACGATGCTTTCTACGCCAAGTGGATTTAGGGTCCCGGGATTGAGTCGATAGTGAATCCCATGAAGGCCGTAGGTGAGAATGTGCCGATCTCCTTTTTCCTGTCGAAACTGAGCCTTGAAAAAGCGTTGCAAAATATCAAATCGGTACAAGTACGCATTGGGAGGATTGTCCTGACCTTCCACTTCAAAAGAATATCCATCCTGCCCAACAGAAAAGTCTGCCTCCAGTTCATCATTGAAATAATGAGTCCAAGTCAGGGAAAAATTCTGATTGGAATACCGATAGACTGTATCCGGGTCAAACTGAAACTCATCTCTACTTAGATAGCCAGAAAGGGTAAGCCGGTCTTTCTCTCCTATCTCATGCTGGATGGATCCATTCAGATCTCCAAAAAACGCCCGACTAGCTCCCAAATCCGCCCTTTCTTCCAAATAGTCCAAAAGCCAATCCGAATAGGTGAGCCGGGTACCTAGAGTAAAGGTGGTCTTTTGACCGATGGGTCCTTCGAGAGACAGACGACTGGTCAGAGGCCCTATACCTCCCGAGCCACCAATTCGGTCTTTCCTCCCCACTTTGGGAGTCACCTGAAGGACTGAAGACAAGCGGCCTCCATAGCTGACAGGAATTCCTGCTTTGTAGAGTTCTACGCCCTCCACCATATCCGAATTCACTGCTGAGAAAAACCCGAAAAGATGGGATGGGTTGAACAGGGTATTTTGTCCCAAAAGAATCAGGTTTTGATCGGCGGCACCTCCACGGACATTGAACCCCACACTCGCTTCTCCGGCAGTATTGACTCCGGGAAGGGTCAAAATGCCACGGATAATATCTACCTCCCCGAGTACGGCAGGGAGCTTTTTCATCTGCTGTACACTCAGGGCCTGTACTCCCATCTCCGGACGACTCACCTGAGTCAAAGCCCCGGAGCGAACAGTCACTTCTGCCAAAGAAAATATCCCCTCTCCGATCTGAATATCCAGCTGATCACTTCCCTGCAGGGTAATCAGACGCTGCTCGGTGTAGCCACCAATATTTTGAATCATCAGGGTCAAATCCCCTTTGGGAAGTAGCAATTCATATCTTCCTTCCTGATCGGTAATGGTCTGCCGGAGTGAGGTTTTGTCATAGACAATTGCCCCCTCTATCGGTTTCTGATTTTCCAAACTGATGATTTGCCCTTTGATTCTGGCTTCATCACCCGGTCCCGGTACCCCCAAAACATAGCGCCGATTACGCACAAATTCATCCATAGGGCGGGAAGAGGAAGTGCCTTCACTGCCTCTGCTTAGGTAGTCTGCCGGGAATTCCACCGGCGACTTTTCTCCAGAAAAAAGAAAAACCTCCTTACTTGAAGAAATGGAAAAGGTCAGTGGGGTCTTTTCGAAAATCACCCGAAGCACATCCTCCAGCTTGTCCTGATTGGCCGAAAGATTCACGGTAAGCTCCTTGACCATCTTTGGATCGAAGTAAAACCGATAGGCAGTCTCCTTCTCCACCAAATCCACAAACCGCTCAAAGGAAATACCGGGATAAAACCCGGAAATTCGGTCAGTGGTCTGGGCCTGAATAGAAAGGGCTGACAAAAGAAAAATCAGAACTATCGCACTCTTTCTCATGGCTGGGAAGGAGTTAGGTTGACCAAAAGCTGGAGATAGCCTTCAGGGTTTTGTTTAAAATTGAGCTGCTCTGCACGAAGCTTTCGCTTGGCTTCTGCTTTGTTTAGACCAAGAAGAGCTATGGCCTGTTTGCCTTTGGATAGGGGAAAAAAAGCCCCGCCTTTCCAGAGAAAAAAGGCCTCTTTTTCTACATATACTTCATCATAGCGGGACATTTCCCGGAGAGATTTGGAAGTTTTGTAAGGCTTGGAAATAGCCCAAAAATCCCCCTCAGCGATGACTTTGTAAAATCCACTCCCGGCTTTACCGAAGCTGTCATTGCCCTCCAGTCTGGCAAAAGCCGACCCATCCCCCATCACAAAGCGATCTACCTTCTCGGGTTTGATCAGGATCTTTTGGTTGAAGAGAGGATGAAATGTCAAAATCTGATCCCGGAAAATATCATACAGAAGAGGTACTCCCGGATAAGTGATTTCATTAATGGTCAGGCTCCCGGATTCAAATTGTCGGGTATGGTAGTAAGGATCTCCCTGAATGAGTGAGGAAGGTTCCTCATACTTACCCCCGGTAATCAGCTCCTGAAAAAAAGGAAGCTGCTCTTGGTATTCGGGCAAAAACGCCAAATTACGACCGACAGTCTGAGCCAATAGCCCGCTGGAAAGAAAATAAAAAACCAAAAGCGGTAAAAATTGTATTTTCAGCATTGCATAAAAATGACAATAGAAAATTGCCTTTCTACCTATTTCTTCAAAATATCTTTAAGCGGTAGATTTAATTTACTGAACGGACAAAAATTCCTGAATTCATGACCTTTTCCCGACGAAACCTACTCAAAACCCTCGCTTTAGCCCCTCTTGCCACCGCCCCTTCTTTAGCCCAAGCCTCCTCAGCTCCAAAGGAAAATACGCAATTCAAGTTTTCCCTGAACACCTCCACCATCCGTGGGCAAAAGCTCAGTCTCCCACAAATCATCGAGCTTGCAGCACGGGCCGGATACGATGGCTTCGAACCCTGGATGATGGAAATCGAGGCCTATCTCGGCGAAGGAAAATCAGTAGCTTCTCTGAAAAAGCTGGCTTCTGATGCCGGATTGGAATTTTTTGACTGCATCGGCTTTCCCACTTGGATGGCTCAGGATGCGGAGAAAAGCAAAGCAGGATTTGCGCAGATGGAAAAGGAAATGGGGATTTTGGCAGAATTGGGCTGTCCTCGGGTGGCTGCACCGGCTATTGGCTCGGAGGCTCCTCTGGACCTGATGCAGGCTGGAGAAAAGTATAAGCGATTGCTTGATTTGGGAAGGAAGACGGGGGTCATGCCTCAGCTGGAATTTTGGGGTGCTTTTCCCTCCTTCCATCATTTGGGCCAAGCTCTTATGGTCGCGGCTGTGGCAGACGACAAGGATGCCAAGATTCTTGCGGATGTCTATCACCTCTTTCGGGGAGGTTCAGGCTTTGAGGGGATGAAACTATTGGACGGACAGGCCATCGATATTTTCCACATGAACGATGTACCTGCCGATATTCCCCGATTGGAGCAGCAGGACAAAGACCGGGTAATGCCCGGAGATGGTGCCGCCCCCATGCAGGAACTCGCCCATACGCTAAAATCCAAAGGAGGAGAGATTATCCTTTCTCTGGAACTCTTCAACCCCACCTACTATGCCATGGATGCCAGAGTAGTAGTGAAGGAAGGATTGGAGAAGATGAAGCGGTTTTTCTAAGGATTCAACTCTTGAGGTTTCAAAAAACCTCAAGGGTTTTTATTTTTCCCCTTTTTTCATCTGACACTTTCTGCCAACTCACCGAAAAAGACTTCCAATTTTCAATTCATCCCATATCTTTAGGGAGAAGTTTTTGATTTTCTTTTTTCAATGGCGCTATTCCAAAGTTCTGTTCTCAAAAAATACCTCGCCGCTCAGGCCAATCAACCCATTCAGGAGGCCCTAGCCGCCTATTTGACCTATTTTCACAATCCCCGAATCCGGGAAAATATCCGTGCTGCCAAAGAGGAGCAGTTTCAGGAGGGTTTCCTTCGGGAATTGTTTGTCAAAATCCTAGGCTATACCATCAATCCCGAGCCGGACTTCAACCTGACCACCGAGCTTAAGAATATCAAGGATTCCAAAAAGACCGACGGAGCCATTCTCAAAGACGGCAATGCCCTTGCCGTGATCGAACTCAAAGGCACTGATACCAAGGACCTGGACAAAATCCGTGATCAGGCCTTCAATTACAAAAACAACCAACCCGACTGCGTCTATGTGATCACGAGCAACTTTGAAAAGCTGCGCTTCTACATCGACAATGCCGTGGACTATGTGGAGTTCAATATCCTTGGGATGGATAATGAGCAGTTTAAGCTGCTTTGGCTGCTGCTTCAAAAAGACAATCTCCTGCAGGGATTCCCCAAAAAGATCAAGGAGGAATCCCTGCTTGCCGAGGAGCAGATCACCAAGCAACTCTACAAGGATTACTCCTCCTTCAAGCAGGAACTCTGGCAGGACTTGGTGACCCAGAATCCCGAGCAAGACGAGCTACTTCTCTACAAGAAAAGCCAAAAGCTCCTCGACCGTTTTCTCTTTATCTTCTTTGCTGAGGACAAAGGGCTGCTACCACCCAACTCCATCATGGAGATCGTCAATCAATGGAAAAAGCTTGCGGAACTGGACGAGTACCGACCCATCTACGAGCGATTCAAAAAATACTTCGGCTACCTGAATACCGGAAGAGTCCAACCCGGCAAGGCCGAAATCCACGCTTACAATGGGGGACTTTTCGCCATCGATCCGGTGCTGGAGGAGCTGAAGATCTCGGATAGTGTCCTGGAAAAGCATGTCCGCAAGCTTACCGAGTACGACTTCGACACGGAAGTGGATACCAATATCCTCGGGCATATCTTCGAGCATTCCCTGAATGATATCGAAAATGTCCGTGCCCAACTCGCCGGGGAGACGGTGGACAAGTCCAAAACCAAGCGGAAGCGGGACGGAGTCTTCTACACCCCCAAGTACATCACCAAGTACATCGTGGACAATACCCTAGGCCGGCTTTGTACCGAGAAAAAAGCCGAACTCGAACTGGTGGACGAGGAATTCTCCAAATACCTCAGCTATAAAACCAAGGAAGCCGAGCGAAAGCGCAAGACCGAACTCAAGCAAAAGCTCGATACCTATCGCAACTGGCTCCTGCAACTCACCATCTGTGATCCGGCTTGCGGTTCCGGTGCATTTCTAAACCAAGTGCTGGAATTCCTCATCGCCGAGCATCGCTACGTGGACGAACTCGAAGCCCAACTCTTCGACTCTCCGCTGATCCTTCCCAACGTGGAAAACCATATCCTCGAAAACAACATCTTCGGAGTCGATATCAACGAGGAATCCGTCGAGATCGCCCGCCTCTCCCTATGGCTGCGCACGGCCAAGAAAGGCCGCAAACTCAGCAGTCTGAACTCCAATATCAAAGTAGGCAACTCCCTGATCGATGATCCTGAAGTAGCCGGAGACTTGGCCTTTAATTGGGAACAGGAATTCCCACAAGTCTTTGCCAAAGGAGGATTTGATGTGGTGGTGGGTAATCCGCCTTATGTGGTTTATTTGAAATCTACTGTAGGTGATAAAGTTCTTGATTTTTTGTTCAATAAATATAAGTATGCAGAATATAACCCTAATACATACGCATTATTCACTGACTTGGGAAAGAATTGTTTATTAAAGAAAAGTGGTGAATTAGGGTTTATTATTCCAAATAGTTGGTTAGAGGGACAGTATTTCTCTAAAATGAGAAATGATGTGTATGGGAATGGTGTTAAAGAAATAGCTTATTTGAAAAACTCTGTTTTTGCCGAGGTTGTCGAAACCGTTATTTTGTTTGTTAAAAATATCGATGAATCACCTGAATTTATTTTATTGACGACCGATGTAATAGATGAGAAAAAGCAATTAGTGAATTTTGAAAAATCAAAGTTCAAAAACGGTTATAATCCATTTGTTTCAAGAGAAGATCCTTTAACAGAGAAAATATATAAGAGTAATTTAAAATTCAAAGACGTTGCTATAGTTTATAGAGGATTAGAAACTAGAGATAATAAAATCTGGCTTTCTGAAAAAAGAGAATCCGATCTATATAAACCAATTTTATTGGGCAGAGACGTTAATCGCTATTTTTCTGAATTTAGTGGCACTTTTGTAAAGTTTATTAAAAGTGAAATGAAAAGTAATGCAAATGAGGATTTTTTTCAAAGACCAAAAATATTAATGAGAAGAACAGGGTCAAATATTATTGCAACGCTTGATCTTTCAAATTCATTTGCTCTAAAAAATTTATATTTAATTTTCCCAAAAAGTGAGGCATCGATTTATTCAATTTTGGCTCAATTAAATTCAAAATTATTTTCATTTCTTCATGAATCTAAAACGGGAGCAGAAAATAAAGCCTTCGCACAATTTCAAGGGGTTTATATTTTAGATTTTCCATATAAGGAATTTAGTTTTGATTTAAAGCCTTTTATAGATCAAATAATTTTAGCAACAGTTGAAAAAAGGAAAATCATTCAATCGTTTATTTCTCATTTAATTAGTAAAGATTTTTTCAAGGAACCATCCACCAAACTCCAAAACTGGCCTGACTTAGATTTCAAAGGATTTTTGGGAGAGTTAAAAAAGGCCAAGGTGCATTTGAGTTTGTCTGAAGAAGCCGAGTGGATGGCCTATTTTACGGAACAAAAAGCCAAGGCCCTCGCCCTCCAAGCCGACATTGACCGCATCGACCGAGAGATCGATGCCTTGGTCTATGAGTTGTATGGATTGACGGAGGAGGAGATTAGGATTGTGGAAGGGAATTAAAATTTTATGATATATAAAACTTATTTTGAAGATAGATCAAAGCTTGATAGCCTTAAGGAAACAGGAATGGGATATCAAATTGTCTCAGCCAAAGAGAGATATTCAGCAGAAAGGCGATTTTACATCATCTACAACAGCGAACTGATCATTAGTCTGGATTCAGACTTTGATATTTTCAAGTACCGAGCCTTCAAAATAAAGGGGTTGCAAATCACTTTGAATCAAGCTGAGCCATTTCGCATTGACACCAGTTCCATCAGTGTTTTCAGTAAGAAAGAGTCTCAGGATCTCCTGAATCTATATTCCAGAGAAAGTAGATCTACGTATCTCAGCAAGTCCATCAATAAAGGAAGGCAAACGGGAGGCCGCGGGGCTATTGACTCGCCTATGGAAGAGGCCTCAGGAAATGAGTTATTTACAAGATTATCAGCATTCGAAAACGATCGAAGAATTGACTTTGAAAATAGATGTCTCAAAAATGGGAGTTTTACGACGACCTATTCAGATTATAAAGTTTGTGTAAACTTCAATGATGACCCCGTGGACCGATATGCCTTGCCAAATGAGGAAGAAATCAAGCATGCCTTTATGATCCTACCCAAAAAAAGCGATAAATTACAGAGAGGGATAGTTCAACCCGCATTTGGGAAAAATGGAGGTGGAATTGAAGCCTATTTTGACCAAGGCACTTCTCAAAACACCTATCTAGCCAGAAAAGAGTATGGTTACTTATATTAGTCTTCCTGAAAAATTTGTAGCTGCCCTTGAAAAGCTTCCTGAAACAGGAATGGGGTATCAAGTCGTAAAAATAAAATTCAAAGATGGAAAAATCTTGGAAAAGGTCATGGTAATTAATTCTGACAGGATTAAACTCGATAAAAATATTGCTATTGATTTTAGCCAAATTTCAAAAATCGAATTAGATCATTGATTCCCCTTCTGAGTGTAGAATGTTCGTTTGACTAGCCGGAGTTTTCAACCCCTTCTGGGAGTAGAGCCTTTGTCTAAGCGTAGATTGCATCTACGCTTTTCTATCTTTAAGGAATTTGCAATTCCTCCAGTTTTCTTTCTTAGAAGCCACAAGTTCAAACCATCCCGTAGAGATGTCCTATGGGTAGAAAAAATTTGACACCCGGATTTATTCGACTCCGCTGCGGCGGGTCGGATTGATCTATAGACCTTTCTTTTCTACCGATATCAGACCCGTACCGGGTCAGTTCCTCTCTGTTTAAAATGATTGGGCTAAAGCCCGGAAACTAGGGTGCTTGATCCTTTGCCTCCGTCCCGAAAAAATCGGGACAGGAGGCAATTCAATTTTTCCCCATTTGAAGCAGGAGGCAATTCAATATTCCCCAGCAGAAGCATGAGGCAATTCAATTTTTCCCCATCTGAAGCAGGAGGCAATTCAATTTTTCCCCATCTGAAGCAGGAGGCAATTAAAAGCTATGGTACCTGTTTTTGAATTGGAATGTGGCTTTAGCCCATTCAAACCAGAGGATTTTTGTTTCATGGGGCTTTAGCCCAATTCTATCTTTGGATATTGATTCGTAGTCTTTCCCCTGCTGCAGACAGGTCAGGAGACCTGTCCGTCCTCCAGGCGGGCTTGAACCAGCTGAAGCAGGAGGCAATTCAATTTTTCCCCATCTGAAGCAGGAGGCAATTAAAAGCTATGGTACCTGTTTTTGAATTGGAATGTGGCTTTAGCCCATTCAAACCAGAGGATTTTTGTTTCATGGGGCTTTAGCCCAATTCTTTCTTTAGATATTGCTTCGTAGTCGTTTCCCCTTCTGGGAGTAGAATGTTAGTCTTGGACTAGGCGGAGTCCCGACTGCTGTACGGGAGCATCTACGCTTTTATATTTTTCTGGAATTTGCAATTCCATTTTCCTAAAGCTTACTGAATGATTGGGCTAAAGCCCGGAAACTAGGGTGCTTGATCCTTTGCCTCCGTCCCGAAAAAATCGGGACAGGAGGCAATTCAATTTTTCCCCAGCTGAAGCATGAGGCAATTCAATTTTTCCCCATCTGAAGCAGGAGGCAATTCAAATGTAGGGTGCCTCTATTTTGAATTGGAATGTGGCTTTAGCCCATTCAAACCAGAGGATTTTTGTGTTATGGGGCTTTAGCCCAATTCTATCTTTGGATATTGATTCGTAGTCTTTCCCCTGCTGCAGACAGGTCAGGAGACCTGTCCGTCCTCCAGGCGGGCTTGAACCAGCTGAAGTTTCATGGGGCTTTAGCCCAATTCTATCTTTGGATATTGATTCGTAGTCTTTCCCCTGCTGCAGACAGGTCAGGAGACCTGTCCGTCCTCCAGGCGGGCTTGAACCAGTTGGAGCATGAGGCAATTCAATTTTTCCCCATCTGAAGCAGGAGGCAATTAAAAGCTATGGTACCTGTTTTTGAATTGGAATGTGGCTTTAGCCCATTCAAACCAGAGGATTTTTGTTTCATGGGGCTTTAGCCCAATTCTATCTTTGGATATTGATTCGTAGTCTTTCCCCTTCTGGGAGTAGAATGTTAGTCTTGGACTAAGCGGAGTCCCGACTGCTGTACGGGAGCATCTACGCTTTTATATTTTTCTGGAATTTGCAATTCCATTTTCCTAAAGCTTACTGAATGATTGGGCTAAAGCCCGGAAACTAGGGTGCTTGATCCTTTGCCTCCGTCCCGAAAAAATCGGGACAGGAGGCAATTCAATTTTCCCCATCTGAAGCAGGAGGCAATTCAAATGTAGGGTGCCTCTATTTTGAATTGGAATGTGGCTTTAGCCCATTCAAACCAGAGGATTTTTGTTTCATGGGGCTTTAGCCCAATTCTATCTTTGGATATTGCTTCGTAGTCGTTTCTCCTTTCTGCCTCGTTGGCAGACAGGCTCGCAATGAGGGGAGGGGGTACTTCACAAGTACCCTTACCCACTTCCGAAGTACCCCTGTTTGCCTTTTTTCTCAACTAGTTCGCCTCGGAGAGAAACCTTTTCGGCAAGTCGGCGAACCGGTTCGCCTATTCGGTGAAAAAGTTCGGCAGTTCGGGAAACCGGTTTACCGTTTTGCTCGCTCTTTTCGAAGAATTGCTAAACTCTTTCGGCATTTGGGTGAGAAATTTCAGCAAATCGGGCAGCGTGTTCGTCTTTTAGATGAAAAGTTTGGATTCGGAGGCGAAGCGGTTTTCTTTTTTTCCAAGAAAAGGGAGTAAACTTCCCGGGGAGTTTGCTTGTGTAGGGAGGTATCTTGTCTTGTGGGGCACTTGTGCCACAAAAAAGCCGGACGCTTTCGCATCCGGCCCATGTGTTAAGTGTAATCTGGCAATTTTTCTTTTACTCAGGGAGTTGGAGGAGTTCTTCTTCCCTGTCCCTCAAATCGTTTTCGCAGGTCCTCGTAGATGGCTTTGGCATCCGGGACATTCATCTTGGCGGCCTGCTTCACCGAATTGTAATAGCTCAGAGCGCTGATATAGGCCTCCGAACCGGCAAGCATGGTCGTATCGCTGAGGGTATCCTCAATCTGCGTACAGAGTCTCAGCAGGGGCAGCAGGCCACTGACGGCCTCCCAATCCTTCTCAAATTCCTCCCTCGGGACAAACGGGGGCATAAATTGGGGATTGCTGACTGCATACTCCGATACTTTCCCCACGAAGGGTTCCGTGCCATCACTCATCTTCGGAATGGTCTTCCGCTGCTCAGGAGTGAGGGCGACTACATAGGGTGCCAAAATACTTTGCACCTGTTCCAGCGCTGCTTTTGCAGCTGCCAAATCGGCCGCTGGGATTTGGATTGAGATTTTGTTCTCCATAAAAATTGAGGTTTTTGTGAAAGAATAGAACGATACAGTAATAAACTGTAGTAAAATTTAGGTAGTGGGAATTAATAAAACAAGAGTTTAGTAGTAAATTTTTAGGGAAGGAAAATTGAGCGTAAAACGTTGAGCGTGTGGGGATAACCTTGTACGGCTTGGTGGGTGTAACATGGAGGTCCAAGCCCGCCTGCATCGGGCAGGCCCGCCTGCTGTAGACAGGTCAGGAGACCTGTCCGTCCTCCAGGCGGGCTTGAACCAATTGGGCTAAAGCCCATAAAATTGTTTTCTCATTATTTCAGCCTCCAGCTGAAGCAGGAGGCAATACAAGTCAAATAAAATTGGCATTTGAATAGGAATGCGGCTTTAGCCCATTCCCTTCTTAGGTTTTGATTCCAATGGGGCTTTAGCCAAAAAAACTCGTTTTTGTTGGGTCCAGGCGGGCCTGCCCGACGCAGGCGGGCTTGAACCAAGGCCTTTCTAAAACGAACTTTACAACTTTTCAACCTTCCCACTTTCCAACTTCACTAATCTTCAAATTTTTAATTCCCCTTCACCCAAACAAATCCGAGCTCAGGTAGCGATCTCCCCGGTCACAGGTGATGCAGACGATCAGGCCTTCTTCAAGCTCTTTGGACAACTCCATGGCCGCATGTAGGGCCCCCCCACTGCTCATGCCGGCAAGAATACCCTCTTCCTTGGCCATGCGTCGGGTCATTTGGGTAGCCTGTTCTTGGGACACATCGATCACCCGATCTACCCGTTCTTTTTCAAAAATGGCAGG
This sequence comes from Algoriphagus confluentis, assembly GCF_036245625.1. NCBI lineage: Bacteria > Pseudomonadati > Bacteroidota > Cytophagia > Cytophagales > Cyclobacteriaceae > Algoriphagus > Algoriphagus confluentis. Next base: position 406,644 of record NZ_BTPD01000002.1, on the reverse strand, counting down.
CAAAAATTCCGGTGACCAGCGTCGGATGCCCGGGATACTTGATCCATCGGTGGGTTGAGTCCCTACGATTTGAATAGCCGGATTCATTTCTTTCAGGTAGCGGGACACACCCATGATGGTTCCCGTAGTCCCCATGGCAGATACAAAATGAGTGACTTTTCCCTGAGTATCTCTCCAGATTTCAGGTCCGGTGGTCTTGTAGTGGGCTAGGTAATTATCCGGATTGCCAAACTGATTGAGCATAAAATAGCCCTCCTCATCCCGCATTTGCTCGGCAAGCGTCCGCGAATACTCGATGGTCTTTGCAGCCGGAGTCAAGATGACTTTCGCACCATAGGCTTCCATGGACAGGACTCGCTCCCGGGTGGAATTATCCGGCATAATCAGAGTCATATCCAGTCCCAAAACTTTGGCGACCATGGCAAGGGCTATCCCTGTATTTCCGCTGGTAGCCTCGACGAGTTTATCTCCTGTTTTAATTTCCCCTCGATCCAAAGCCGACTGCAGCATATTGTAGGCTGCCCGGTCTTTCACACTTCCTCCGGGATTTTGTCCTTCCATCTTGCAGAGGATTTTCACCTTGGAATGGGTAGGAACATGCTCCAATTGGATGAGAGGGGTATTTCCGATTAGTTCAAAGAGTCGCATCGATGTCATTTTTGAATACGTACCGGTCAGTCACCAAGCCATCTTCATGATGGATTTGAGTTTGGTAATAGACTTTGGAATGAGCAGGGACAGATTTGGTCAGCCATACATTGCCACCAATCACCGAGTTTTTGCCGATGACCGTGTTTCCACCCAAAATGGTAGCCCCAGCATAAATAACCACTCCATCCTCGATAGTAGGGTGTCTTTTGGTATCTGCATCGGCCTTGTCCACACTCAAGGCTCCTAGGGTAACTCCTTGATAGATTTTTACGTGATTTCCAATTTGTGTCGTCTCTCCAATCACCACTCCTGTACCGTGGTCGATACAGAAATACTGACCGATCGTAGCCCCAGGATGGATATCAATCCCCGTCCGGCTATGGGCAATCTCAGTGATCATTCGTGGAATCAACTTGATTCCCAGTTCATGCAAAAGATGCGCAATCCGATAAGCCGCTATGGCATAAAACCCGGGATAGCTGCGCAAAATTTCTGTTTTGGATTTAGCCGCGGGGTCTCCTTCAAACATCGCATCCACATCCTGATGGACCCAATCGAATACTTGCTCCAACTGGTTGAAAAAATCCTTCGCCAAAACAGATCCAATTCCTGAGTGAAGATGCTGATTTCTCGAAAGAATTGCCCCTAATTGCTCTCTGAGCAAAATCAAGCGAGCGGAAACCTCTTCCTCAGATTTGACTTTTTGCAGGGCGTATTCAGGAAAAAGCAAACCCAATAATTCCTCAAAAAAGGACTGGATCACCTGAGGAGATGGACAATCCGAACAGGATTGGTGGGTTTTAAAGATTTTGGAAACGAGAGAGTTCATCGGTTTGAGGTGCAGTAGCTATAGCACAAAACCCACTCGAATCACATAAGGTTCGGCATAGTAGGAATTTTGGTTGTCATGGAGGACATTGTACAAAAAGGTAAAATTAGCTCCTCCCCTTCTCCCAAACGGCGCAAAGTACCCTCCTCCAATAAACAACGCATCTGTCCATACTCTTCGAAAAGCCTGTTCGGCTATGCTATAAGTCTCCCAGTTGATACTTTCATATTCGACGTGGGTAAAAATATTCGGAAGTACGTTGTATCGTCCGAAAACCCGCCCTCCATAAGAGGACCCATTGGCTCCCTGAAAGCGATTGTCATCATAATACTGGTAGGTAATCCCCGCACCTGCAGAGAGTCTCGGAGTTATCATCACCCCAGCCAAAGGAGAAACGTCGATAAAGGTTACCGTCCCGAATTGAAGGCCAAGATTCCCTCCAAAAAACAGCCTATCCTTCAGGCGGGTGGAATCCCCATAAATCTCCCGCTGGGCAAAAGCATCCAGTTGAATAAAGGCAAAGCCTAGAAGAAAAATTGCAAAAACTTTAATTTTCCACGATGACATAGATATCCTCCGTTTGTTTTTTCATGAAGTACTTTTCCCTTGCAAACTTCTCCAGAAGCTCCGGATTGCTCATCAATTCTTCCCGTTCTGCTTTGACTTGGGCTTTTTTCTCCAGATAAAACTCCTTTTGATCTTCCAAGTCCCATAACTTTTTGCTCAGTCGAAATTGATTGATCAGATTATTGGAGTCGATAAAAATCATCCAAAAGAGGAAAAAAGAAGTCGCCAGGACATAAAAATTGCTGCTGTATTTGAGGATCTTCTTCATGGGATCAATTTGCTAGGTCAAGGTACAAAAATGATGCAAAAAAAGAGGCAATCCGATTGGACTGCCTCTTAAGTGTTTTATTGATGATGGAATTTTACTTCAATCGTCCTTTAAAAACTGCAGAATCACCCAATTGCTCCTCGATTCTCAACAATTGGTTGTATTTGGCCATACGGTCAGAACGGGAAGCAGAACCAGTCTTGATCTGTCCACAATTGGTCGCTACCGCCAAGTCAGCGATAGTAGAATCTTCAGTTTCACCCGAACGGTGAGACATCACTGCAGTGAAACCAGCCTTATGAGCCAAGTTCACAGCATTCAAAGTCTCAGTCAAGGTTCCGATTTGGTTTACCTTGACTAGGATGGAGTTGGCAGACTTCTCTTCGATACCTCTTTTCAAAAACTTCACATTAGTCACGAAAAGATCATCACCTACCAGCTGCACACGATCACCGATTTTGGCAGTCAGCATGGCCCAACCAGCCCAATCTTCTTCAGCGCAACCATCTTCGATAGAATCGATAGGATACTTTTCGGTCAACTCAGCTAAGTAAGCCACTTGCTCTTCTCTGGAGCGAACTTTTCCATTGGGACCTTCAAACTTGGAGTAATCGTATTTCCCGTCTTTGTAGAATTCGGAAGAAGCACAGTCCAAGGCAATAGTCACATCGTCGCCGGGCTTATATCCAGCCTTAGAAATCGCATCCAAGATACAGGCCAAAGCCTCTTCAGTACCTCCGGAGAAGTTGGGAGCAAATCCTCCCTCATCCCCTACCGCAGTGCTGAGGTTTTTGTCATGAAGGATTTTTTTCAAATTGTGGAAAATCTCAGCGCCCATACGGATGGCTTCAGAGAAGCTTGGTGCACCTACCGGACGAACCATGAATTCCTGAAAAGCAATCGGAGCATCCGAGTGAGAACCTCCATTGATAATGTTCAACATGGGAACAGGAAGGGTATTGGCATTGACACCACCAATGTACCGGTAAAGCGGCTGTCCCGCTTCCATTGCAGCTGCTTTGGCCACAGCGAGAGAAACGCCTAGGATGGCATTTGCTCCTAGTTTGCTTTTGGTAGGAGTTCCATCCAAATCAATCATGATTTGGTCGATAAGATTTTGCTCAAATACATCCATCCCCACCAATTCCGGAGCGATGATATCGTTGACATTGGAAACGGCCTTGAGAACTCCCTTTCCAAGGTATTTGCTTTTGTCTCCGTCTCGAAGCTCTACTGCTTCATTGACGCCTGTAGAAGCCCCACTAGGGACTGCTGCGCGCCCAAAAGCACCATTTTCGGTAAATACATCTACTTCTACAGTTGGATTACCTCTGGAATCGAGGATTTGTCTTGCATGAATTGATTGAATCAACGTCATAGTTTTAAAAGGTTTATGAAAATTAGTTTTGGTTGATGAGGGCTATAAAATCATCGAATAAGTATCGGGAATCATGAGGTCCCGGGGAGGATTCTGGGTGGTATTGCACCGAGAAAGCCGGTTTATTTTTCAGACGGATTCCTGCTACGGTTTGGTCATTCAGATGCACATGGGTGATTTCCACTTCCGGATTTTGCTCAGCATCCTCTCTTACGATATTAAAGCCATGGTTTTGGGAGGTGATTTCACTTTTCCCGGTCATGAGGTTTTTGATCGGATGATTGAGTCCACGGTGGCCATGGTGCATTTTGTAAGTTTTGATACCTACTGCCTCTGCGAGAAGCTGATGACCCAAGCAAATCCCAAAAACGGGTTTGCCTGTACCCAAAATTTCTTTTACTGTATCTACTGCATATTCCATTACAGCGGGATCCCCCGGTCCGTTGGATAAGAAGTACGCATCTGGATTCCATTTTTGGATTTCTTCCAGTTTTTCTTTGGCAGGGAAAACCTTACAATAGACTCCTCTTGAGGCAAGGTTTCGTAGGATGTTCTTTTTGATCCCAAAATCCAAACAAGCTACTTTGATGGGAGCATTTTCATCCCCATAGAAGTAGGGCTCCTGAGTACAGACAGTGGAGGAGAGTTCCAGACCATTCATGTCAGGCACTTTTTCCAGCTCTATCTTCAGACCTTCCAAATTGCCCTCGTACTCCGAACTGATGATCGCATTCATGGCGCCTTTTGAGCGGAGGTGACGGACAAGCTTTCGAGTATCGATATCAGCTATTCCCGTGATGCCATAGCGGACCAAATAATCCTGAAGTGATCCGGATGCATCTAACCTTGAATAGACTTCAGAAAAACTATTGACTACAATTCCTGCTACGCAGGGATGATCTGACTCGATCTCTTCGGCATGCACTCCATAGTTTCCAATATGAGAGGTGGTAGTGACCACGATCTGACCGGTGTAAGAGGGATCCGTGTAGATTTCCTGATAGCCGGTCATTCCGGTATTGAAGCAAATTTCACCGCCATTTGTGCCGGGGTTACCGATGAGAGTACCATGAAAGGCCGTGCCATCGGCCAGAAGAAGTGTAGCTTTTTGTTTGTTCATTTTGCTTGAGATTGCCCAAAGTTAACCATTTCTTGGGAAGGAGGGTATGGGATTAGGGTATAAAAAAAGGATTGAACGAGAGTCCAATCCTTTGTTATGTGAAAGTAAACTTTCAATTTATTTTTCTTCAGTTTCGCCTTCAACAGGAGCTTCAGGAGCACTAGGCTCTTCAGTTTTTGCTTCTGCAACAGGAGCGGCTGGAGCTGCATCTGTAGCTTTGCTTCCGCTGCTTCTTCTGGATCGACGGGTAGTCTTCTTAGCTGGCTTGGCATCCTTGAGCATCAATTCGTTGAAATCAACTAGCTCGATGATACACATTTCAGCATTGTCACCCAATCTGAAACCAGTTTTGATAATGCGGGTATATCCGCCTGGACGAGTACCTACTTTTTCGATTACTTCTCCAAAGAGCGCTTTGATCGCTTCTTTGCTTTTCAGATAAGAGAAAGCAATACGTCTGTTGTGGGTAGTATCTTCTTTAGCTCTGGTCACCAGAGGCTCAACATACTTCTTCAATTCTTTAGCCTTGGCAAGCGTGGTGGAGATACGCTTGTGAAGAATGAGGGAAGTTGCCATGTTGGAAAGCATTGCCTTCCTGTGAGCGGACGTCCTACCAAGGTGGTTAATTTTCTTTCCGTGTCTCATTTTATTTATTCTTCATCAAGTTTGTACTTAGAAATATCCATCCCGAAGGTGAGTCCTTTCTCTTGGATCAATTGCTCCAATTCAGCAAGGGATTTTTTACCGAAGTTTCTGAATTTCATCATGTCTGAAATCTCCAACTTGGCAAGGTCTCCCAAAGTCTTCACATCAGCAGCTTTGAGGCAGTTGAATGCTCTGACAGAAAGGTCAAGGTCGCTGAGAGAGGTCTTCAACAGCTTACGCATGTGAAGGAACTCTTCATCGATTGGCTCTGGCTCGGCGATACCGGTAGAATCCAAGACCATAGTTTGGTCTGAGAATAGCATGAAGTGCTGAATCAAAATCTTAGCTGATTCCTGAAGTGCTTTTTCTGGATGGATAGATCCATCGGTAGTCACTTCCAAGATCAGTTTTTCGAAGTCAGTCTTTTGTTCTACTCGGGTATTTTCTACGCTGTACTTTACATTTTTGATAGGAGTAAAGATGGCGTCGATTGCAATTTGACCGAAAACCTGCTCCTTGGGTTTGGATTCTTCAGCTGGCAGATACCCTCTTCCTTTTTCAACAGTAAGTTCAATTTCGAATACTTTGGACTCGTCGATGTGACAGATGACCAGTTCGGGATTGAGTACTTCGAAAGAAGAAGTGAATTTAGCAATGTCCCCTGCGGTGAAAACAGACTGATTCTTGATCTCCACAGTGATTTTGCCGTCAAAAGCCTCATGGACTTTCTTGAATCTCACCTGCTTGAGGTTCAAAATGATATCAGTAACGTCTTCTACTACACCCTCGATAGTGGAAAATTCGTGAACCACACCCGGGATTTTTACGGTAGTGATCGCGTATCCTTCCAAAGAAGAAAGTAAGATTCTTCTTAGGGCGTTACCGATGGTAACTCCATAGCCTTTTTCAAGTGGTTTGAAGGTGAAAAGACCGTGAAAGTCATCTGCTTTCTCCATCACCACTTTTTCAGGCATTTGAAATGCTAGTATGGACATATATTTAGTTCTGTTTTTAGCTGAAAATAGTAAATTATTACTTAGAGTAAAGTTCGACAATGAGCTGCTCCTTGATATTCTCAGGAATATCATCACGGCCAGGCACACTTACAAACTTACCTGAAAGGGAAGCATTGTCCCACTCCAGCCAAGGATATCTGTTGGCGCCTTTTCCTGCCAAACTGCTGGTAATTGCCTCCAAAGACTTGGAACGCTCCCTTACAGAAACAACGTCACCAGGCTTTAGGGTATAAGAAGGGATGTTTACCACTTCTCCATTTACAAGGATGTGCTTGTGACCTACCAATTGTCTTGCTCCTCTTCTAGTTGGGGAAATACCCAATCTGTACACGGTGTTATCCAAACGAGCCTCCAATAGTTGAAGCAAGTTTTCACCGGTGATACCTGATTTTCTGGAAGCGATATCAAACATTTTGGCGAATTGTCTTTCCAATACTCCGTAGATGTATTTTGCTTTTTGCTTTTCGGCAAGCTGGATTGCATATTCAGACTGCTTCTTTCTTCTTCCTCTTCCGTGCTGACCGGGAGGGTAGTTTTTCTTCTGAAGCGCTTTGCTATGCCCTTCAATAGGCTCTCCAAATTTTCTGGAGATTTTTGCTTTAGGACCTGTATATCTAGCCATTCTGTTACCTTTTTAAAATTAAACTCTTCTACGCTTTGGTGGACGACAACCGTTGTGCGGAAGTGGAGTAACGTCTACGATGGTAGTCACATCCAATCCTACGTTTTGCAAGGTTCTGATCGCGGATTCACGACCTGCGCCTGGACCTTTCACGAATACTTCGATCTTTCTCAAACCTAGATCGTAAGCAACCTGACCGCAGTTTTGAGCGGCCATCTGTGCAGCATAAGGAGTATTTTTCTTAGAACCTCTGAAACCCATTTTACCGGCAGAAGCCCATGAGATCACTTGACCTGCATTGTTGGTAATAGAGATAATGATATTGTTGAAGGAAGCCTTGATGTGAGCCTGTCCTACAGCTTCTACCTTTACTACTCTCTTTTTACCTTTTGATTTATCGTTTCTTTTCTGAGCCATAATCTAAATCAGGTTTTATTTGGTTGCCTTCTTCTTGTTAGCAACAGTCTTTCTTTTACCCTTCCTTGTTCTGGCGTTGTTTTTGGTACCCTGACCACGCACTGGAAGTCCTTTTCTGTGTCTCAAACCTCTGTAGCAACCGATATCCATCAATCGCTTGATGTTCAATTGAACCTCTGACTTCAGAGCACCTTCAGTTCTGTATTCCTCGGCGATGATATTTCGGATCGCAGTAGACTCATCGTCGTTCCACTCACCTGCTTTTTTGTCAAAAGAAATACCGGCCTTGCTTAAGATCGCACGGGCAGAGCTTCTGCCGATTCCGAAGATATAGGTAAGCCCAATCTCGCCGCGCTTATTGTCTGGTATGTCTACACCTGCAATTCTAGCCATGATTAACCTTGTCTTTGTTTATACTTAGGATTTTTTTTGTTGATGACGTAAAGCTTTCCTTTTCTGCGGATCACCTTGCAGTCAGCACTTCTCTTTTTAATAGATGCCTTTACTTTCATAGGATTGTTATTTTACATTTTTGCCGCTACTGTTCGGAAAACCTTAACCTGAATTGGATTTGGTCTGATTTTCCCGATTTTGCTCAGGCTATTTGTATCGATATACTATTCTGCCTTTTGTCAAATCATAGGGAGAAAGCTCCAACTTGACCTTATCTCCGGGAAGAATTTTGATGTAATTCATCCGCATTTTGCCGGAAATATGGGCGATCAGTTGGTGTCCATTCTCCAGTTCCACTTTAAACATCGCGTTGGACAACGCTTCCGTAATGGTACCGTCTTGCTCTATTGATGTCTGTTTGGCCATATTAGAATTTAAAGATCTCCTCTATGTATTTGTGGGTTGTTAAAACCTCTGTTTTATCTTCAACTATTGCGACAGTGTGTTCGTAATGTGCAGAAGGCTTCCTGTCTGCCGTACGAATCGTCCATCCATCTCGCTCTTGCACAATATATCGTGTACCGAGGTTGATCATGGGCTCAATCGCAATCACCATTCCCTGTTTCAATAAGGGACCGCTACCTTTTTTGCCGTAGTTGGGTACTTCCGGAGCTTCATGGAGCTTTTTGCCTAAACCGTGTCCGACCAATTCCCGAACAACAGTGTAACCTTTGGCTTCCACAAACTTTTGAATCGCAAAACCGATGTCACCTATTCGATTACCGGCTTTGGCTGCTTCAATACCCTGATACAAAGAATCTCGGGTGGCTTTTAATAAATCCAGAACAGCAGGGGAAACTTCACCGATAGGGTATGTATAAGCGGAATCGCTATGAAAACCTTGGTGAAAGACTCCACAATCTACTGAGATTATATCGCCATCTTTCAATTCATAATCACTAGGAAATCCATGGACAACTACTTCGTTCACGGAAATGCAAAGTGAAGACGGAAACCCGTTGTAGCCCTTAAAAGAAGGAACTCCTCCGTGATCCCTGATAAACTCTTCGGCAATTTGGTCAAGAAAAGAGGTCTTTACCCCTTCTTTGATATACTTGGCGACCTCTCCGTGAGCTCTTCCAAGAATATCTGCACTTTGTTTTATTCTAGCAACCTCTTCTGAGGTTTTGTAATGAATCATTTTATGCTACTTGGTAATTTGAAGCACTGTTCTTCATATTACCGCTTTTCATCATCCCTTCGTAATGTCTCATCAGAAGGTAACTCTCAATCTGACGGAGCGTATCCATAATCACACCCACCATGATCAACAGAGAAGTCCCACCATAAAACTGAGCGAATTCACCACCAACACCCGCAACAATTGCCAAAGCAGGAAGGATAGCTACTACTGATAATAGGATAGACCCAGGAAGTGTAATCTTGGAAATGATCCCGTCAATAAACTCAGCAGTTGGCGCACCTGGCTTAATTCCTGGTACAAAACCTCCATTTCTCTTCATATCTTCAGCAATCTGCTCAGGATTTACAGTAATAGCGGTATAGAAGAAAGTGAAGATGATAATCAATGCAGCAAACAACAAATTGTATTGCCAGGAAGTGATGTCACTGAAAGTAGTCCCAATGTAGTTGGCAATATCACTTTCCCCAGCCCAAATCTGTGCTACCAAGGCAGGCACAAACATCAAAGACTGAGCAAAGATGATAGGCATAACTCCGGAGGCATTCACTTTGATCGGAATATACTGACGCTGACCACCGTATACTTTTCCTCCTACAACTTGCTTGGCGTATTGAACTGGAATTCTTCTCGTAGCTTCTGTCAAGGCAACTACCGCCAGCACTACAAAGAACAATACTCCTGCCTCAATCAAAAGAAGTAATAAACCTCCTGACCCTTTCTCCACAACTTCCGCGATGATTGCTCCAGGAAAACGTGAAATAATCCCGATCATGATTAACATGGAAATACCGTTGCCGATTCCCTTTTCGGTAATCTTTTCACCCAGCCACATACAGAACATGGTTCCAGCTGAAAGCAAAACCAAAGAACTGAACATGAAAAGAGACGTACTGACCATCACTGCGCCAGTAGGAAGAATTGTAGCAGTAACGTAACCAATCCCCTGGGCCACTGTGATGGCTATAGTCAGAACTCGGGTAATCTGATTGATTCGCTTTCTACCAGATTCCCCTTCCTTCTGCATCTTTTGGAAATAGGGTACTCCGACAGTCAACAGCTGCAGCACAATGGAAGCAGAGATATATGGCATAATTCCCAAACCGAAGATGGAGGCATTACTGAAGGCCCCTCCAAGGAAAGTGTCTATCAAACCGAAAATCCCTTCAGGAGCACCACCTAATTTACTTGGGTCCACTCCGGGAAGAACGATGAAAGACCCCAATCGGAAAATGATGAGAAATCCAATCGTGTTTAGGATACGAACTCTCAAATCCTCGATCGAGAAAATGTTTTTAACCGTCGAAATAAACTTTTTCATTTACTTAAATCTTGTTTACAGTACCACCTAGCTTCTCAATAGCTTCAACGGCTGAAGCAGAGAATTGGTGTGCAGTCACGTCTAATTTGGCTTTCAATTCTCCACCTCCCAATACTTTGATTTTATCATTTTTGGAAGCGATCCCATGGGCGACCAAAGCTTCCATATCGATACCAGTCAGGTTGTATTGTTCGGCAAGGATTTGCAAGGTATCCAAATTCACGGGCTTGTACTCAACCCTATTAAAAGATTTAAAGCCAAATTTTGGCACCCGTCTTTGAAGAGGCATCTGACCACCTTCAAAACCGATTTTTTTCTTGTATCCAGATCTTGACTTCGCGCCTTTATGACCTCTTGTAGAAGTACCACCTCGACCAGAACCGGTACCACGACCAATTCTTTTTCTGTTTTTGGTAGATCCTTCAGCCGGAGTTAATGTATTCAGTTTCATAATTAAGCTTCCTCCACTTTTACCAGGTGATTCACTTTATTTACCATTCCTGCAATCTGGGGTGTATTTTCCACGATTACAGATTTGCTGATACGACCCAGACCCAAAGCTAGAACAGTTGCCTTTTGATCTTTTGGTCTTTTGATCGTACTCTTGACCTGTGTGATTTTAATCTTTGCCATGATGATTATCCGTTAAAGACTTTAGCCATTTTGATCCCTCTTTGTTGAGATACTGCAATCGCATCTCTTAGCTGGACTAAAGCATCAATGGTTGCTTTTACCACGTTATGAGGATTAGATGATCCTTTGGATTTAGCCAAAACGTCAGTCACGCCGGCTGATTCCAATACTGCACGCATCGCACCACCGGCGATTACACCAGTACCGGCTGCTGCAGGTTTGATCAACACAAAACCTCCACCGAATTTTCCGATTTGCTCATGAGGGATAGTGCCCTTCAACACGGGTACTTTGACCAGGTTTTTCTTAGCATCCTCAATACCTTTGGTAATAGCATCAGTTACTTCATTGGCTTTACCCAATCCGTAACCTACTACTCCCTGGCCATCACCTACCACCACAATCGCTGAGAAGGAGAATCTTCTACCCCCTTTTACCACTTTGGCTACTCGGTTGATAGCTACTACTTTCTCTTTTAATTCTGTATCTGTAGCCCTAATGGGTTTTCTTCTTACTTGGGACATAACGATTAAAATTTAAGGCCTCCTTCTCTGGCACCTTCCGCCAAAGCTTTTACATTACCATGATACAGGTAGCCGTTTCTGTCAAAAACAACGGTAGAAATTCCGTTGGCAACAGCTCTTTCGGCCAGCTTTTTACCCACTTCTTTGGATACTTCCAGCTTGGTATTTGCTTTTGCACCTAACTCCTTTGAAGAAGCCTGGGCCAAAGTACGACCCTGAAGGTCATCCACCAGCTGAGCATAAATGCCTGTATTGCTTTTGAATACGGACAAACGAGGTCTGGAATCAGTACCGGAGATTTTTCTACGGATACCCTGCTTGATTCTAAGTCTTCTGGAATTCTTATTAAATGCCATAACCTATTATTTTTTACCGGCAGTTTTACCAGCCTTACGTCTAACATTTTCACCAACGAAGCGCACACCTTTGCCCTTGTAAGGCTCTACCTTTCTCAAGGATTTGATTTTGGCTGCTACCTGACCAATCAATTCTTTGTCAATTCCTTCCAGTGAAATAACTGGGTTTTTACCTTTAGGGGTCTCGGTCTTAAGCGATATCTCCTGAGGCAAAGCCATGAAAATACTGTGAGAATAACCCAAGCTAAGCTCAAGAACTTGACCTTGATTGGATGCCTTGTAACCTACACCGACAAGTTCCAAATCTTTTTTGTACCCTTCAGATACACCGATCACCATATTGTTGAGCAGTGCGCGATAGAGTCCATGCATAGATTTGTGTCTTTTGGAGTCAGTAGGTCTGGTCAGGACAATTTCTCGTCCCTCCACTTTCACCTGAATATCAGGATTTACATCCTGAGTCAGTGTACCCTTTGGACCTTTAACAGTGACAGTTCCATGAGCTGACACGTCTACAGTAACACCGCTGGGTAGATTTATTGGTTTTTTACCTATTCTAGACATGATAGTTAATTAATATACGTAGCAAAGTACTTCGCCACCGATTCCTTCGGTACGGGCTTCTTTGTCTGTCATTACCCCTTTGGAGGTAGAAATGATCGCGATGCCCAAGCCGTTGATTACCCTTGGCAATTCATCGTGCTTGGCATATTTTCTAAGGCCTGGAGTACTCACGCGCTCCAAGCTTACAATTGCATTCTGCTTGGTAGAAGGATTGTATTTAAGGGCAATTTTGATTGTCCCCTGCGGACCATTCTGCTCAAACTTATAGTTTTGAATGTATCCTTTGTCATGCAATACTTTGGTAATCTCCTTCTTGATATTAGAAGCAGGTATCTCCACGATTCTGTGAGAAGCTTTGATTGCGTTTCTCAATCGGGTCAGATAATCGGCTATTGGATCAGTCATAATAATTTTAGTCTAGCACCACCCAAATTGGGCGTGCAAAGTTACGAATTGATTTTTAGAATAAAAACTACTGTCGTTTTATTTACCAGCTAGACTTTGTCAGACCAGGAATCTTACCTGCAGCTGCCATTTCCCTGAAGGTAACCCTGTTGATACCGAACTTTCTCATGTATCCTTTAGGACGGCCGGTCAGCTTACATCTGTTGTGAAGTCTTACCGGAGAGGCGTTCTTTGGTAATTTGTCAAGGGCCTCGTAGTCACCGGCTGCTTTCAGCTCAGCTCTTTTCTTGGCATACTTGGCTACCAGTCTTTCTCTTTTTCTCTCACGAGCTTTGATGGACTCTTTTGCCATGATTATTCTTGGTTTTTATTTACGAAAGGCATACCGAAAGCTTTCAACATTGCAAAAGCCTCTTCATCTGTATTTGCAGTAGTCACGAAGGTGATGTCCATTCCGGAGATTCTGTTCACCTTTTCGATGGAGATCTCTGGGAAAATGATCTGTTCGGTAACACCTAGGGTGTAATTACCTCTCCCGTCAAATCCTTTATCAGACACCCCTTTGAAATCTCTTACTCGGGGTAGAGCTACAGTCATCAGACGATCCAGAAATTCATACATTCTTTCTCCTCTCAGGGTGACTTTAGCGCCGATCGGCATTCCTTCTCTCAATTTGAAGTTAGAGACAGCAATTTTTGCTTTGGTAGAAACAGCCTTTTGACCAGTAATCAAAGACAACTCTTCTACGCCCTGATCTGCCAATTTTTTGTCGGCTACCGCTGCACCTATACCCTTATTGAGTACAATCTTGGTGAGCTTAGGAACTTGCATCACAGAAGTATACTGGAATTTTTCTTTCAAAGCCGGAACGATATCGTTCAGGTACTTTTCTTTCATTCTTGGATTAGCCATTGATCACCTCCCCGGTTTTCTTTGAATATCTGACAAGTTTACCGTTTTCGTTGAGCTTGCGACCTGTACGGGTAGCTTCACCAGTTTTAGGATCTACAAGCATCAAGTTGCTGATATGAAGTGCAGCTTCTTTCTTTTCGATACCTCCTTGAGGCTTGGCCGCAGTTGGCTTCACGTGCTTGGTGATCATATTGATTCCCTCTACGATTGCCTTACTTTTCTGGGTGTCTACGGAAAGCACTTTACCGGTTTTTCCTTTGTCATCTCCGGCGATCACTTTTACAGTATCTCCGGTTTTGATGTGCAGCTTGGGCTGCTTATTGAATTTTCTTTCCATGATTACAATACTTCAGGGGCCAAGGAAACAATCTTCATGAACTGCTTTTCTCTGAGCTCACGGGCAACCGGTCCGAAGATACGGGTACCTCTAGGCTCGTCGTTGTTGTTCAACAACACAGCTGCATTGTCTTCGAATCTGATATAGGAACCATCCTTTCTGCGGATTTCTTTTTTGGTTCTTACAATCACCGCTTTGGAAACGGTACCTTTTTTCATGTTGCTGGAAGATAGGGCTGACTTTACAGTCACGACTACTTTATCACCGATAGAAGCATATCGCTTTTTAGTTCCTCCCAATACGCGGATGACCAATACCTCTTTGGCACCGGAGTTGTCCGCCACACTTAGTCTGGATTCTTGCTGTATCATGATTACTTAGCCCTTTCAATAATTTCAACTAATCTCCAACGCTTGTTCTTACTCAGCGGACGAGTTTCGCTTATTCTCACGGTGTCACCTGGGTTACACTCGTTGTTCTCGTCATGAGCCATAAATTTGGTAGTCTTAGCAACAAACTTGCCGTAGATGGGATGTTTTACCATTCGCTCTACAGCTACAGTAATGGACTTATCCATGTTGTTGCTTACGACTTTACCAATTCTTTCTTTTCGAAGATTTCTCTCAATCGTAGCCATTTTCTTTTCTGTTAGCTAGTTATTTGGAGGCCAATGCAGTCTGCAATCTTGCGATCAAACGCTTGGTCTCGCGGATTCTGTTAGGATTTTCAATGGGAGAAATCGAATGGGCAAATTTCAATTTGCTTAGATTCTCCTGCTCAGCGACTATTCGCTCGGCGATTTCACTTGCTGCAAGTGATCTGATTTCAGTGTTTTTCATAATTCCTGATTATTCAGCGTAGTCTCTTCTTACCACAAATCTTGTACTTACGGGTAGCTTCTGCTGCGCAAGTCTCAATGCTTCCTGAGCGGTCTCCAGGCTGACGCCTGTAGCTTCGAAAAGGATCGTTCCCGGCTTGATAACGGCCACCCAGTATTCTGGAGCCCCCTTACCTTTACCCATACGAACCTCAGCGGGCTTTTTGGTGATCGGCTTGTCAGGGAAAATCCTGATCCAAACCTGACCTTCTCTCTTCATCGCTCGGGTCATGGCAATACGTGCTGCCTCGATCTGGCGTGAAGTAATCCATCCTGGCTCCAGGGATTTGATGCCAAAGTTGCCAAAAGAAAGCTCATGCCCTCTTTGTGCAATGCCTTTGACACGGCCCTTTTGCATTTTCCTATATTTAGTTCTTTTTGGCTGTAACATGATTTCTCACTTAGAACGGTGAAAATTAGTTATTTCTTTTTCTTCGTCTCGGACCGTTGTCTCTTCCCTTAGGACCTGCAGGTCTTTGGCCTTTAGGCTCATTTGCAGCACCCTGATTGGGAGAAAGATCTCTCTTGCCGTATACTTCACCTTTGAATATCCATACTTTGATACCGATGATTCCGTACACTGTCAAAGCTTCGGAGATGGCATAATCAATGTCAGCTCTGAGGGTATGCAAAGGAATTCTTCCTTCTTTGTACATTTCAGATCTTGCCATTTCAGCACCTCCCAAACGTCCGGAGAGTTTTACTTTGATCCCTTCTGCTCCTACTCGCATGGAAGCGGCGATAGCCTGCTTCATTGCTCGGCGGAAGGAAATTCTTGCCTGAAGCTGCTGAGCGATAGATTCTCCTACCAACTTCGCATCCAATTCAGGACGCTTGATTTCAAAGATGTTGATCTGAATATCCTTGTTTGTGATTTTCTTCAACTCTTCTTTCAGCTTGTCTACTTCGGCTCCGCCTTTACCAATTACTACCCCTGGTCTTGCAGTATGAATAGTCAACGTGATTCTTTTCAGCGTACGCTCGATGATCACCTTGGAAATACCACCTTTAGGGATTCTGGCAAGGACATACTTTCGGATTTGCTGATCTTCGTATAGCTTCTCAGCAAAGTCTTTTCCACCATACCAGTTGGAATCCCAGCCTTTGACTACACCAAGTCTAAATCCTATTGGGTTAATCTTTTGTCCCATAGTCTTTTCTTAATTTGCCTTTTCGTTTAATTCTTCAAAATCAGCGGTAACAACTCCGGCGTTGAATGCATCAACAACAAGGGTTACATGATTGGATCTTTTGCGGATTCTATGACCTCTACCCTGAGGAGCTGGTCTGAGTCTTTTCAGGGATCTACCTT
Organism: Algoriphagus confluentis; assembly: GCF_036245625.1. NCBI lineage: Bacteria > Pseudomonadati > Bacteroidota > Cytophagia > Cytophagales > Cyclobacteriaceae > Algoriphagus > Algoriphagus confluentis. The sequence continues at coordinate 390,296 of NZ_BTPD01000002.1, read as the reverse complement.
CGTCTACCATGATGGTTTTGATGTATAGATCTGCCTCTTCCAGCTTGGCATCAGGATTCTTGGCTTGCCAGTTGGCAACAGCTGACAGAAGTAATTTCTCCAGCCTGAGAGCTCCGTGATTTGGCGTATATTTCAACAGGCTCAAAGCCATTCCCACTCGCTTGCCCCTTACGAGGTCAGCAACCAGGCGCATTTTGCGCGGGGAGGTAGGAACATTTCGTAATCTTGCTATTGCTTCCATGATTATCTCTTTCCTTTATCTTTTTTAGCAACGTGGCCACGAAAATTTCTAGTGGGGGCAAATTCGCCCAACTTGTGACCTACCATGTTGTCAGTGACAAAAACAGGAATAAACTTGTTACCGTTATGCACAGCGAAGGTGTGGCCTACGAAATCCGGAGAAATCATTGATCTCCTGGACCAAGTCTTGATGACAGATTTCTTGCCTGATTCGTTCATGGCGTCTACTTTCTTCACCAAGTGGTGCTCGATATAAGGACCTTTTTTTAATGATCGTGCCATGTTTATTTAGATCTTTTGCTAACGATAAACTTGTTTGAATACTTCTTAGGGGATCTGGTTTTCTTACCCTTGGCAAGAAGACCTTTTCTGGATCTCGGGTGACCTCCTGAGGATCTACCTTCCCCACCACCCATAGGGTGATCGACTGGGTTCATAGCTACACCTCTGGTTCGTGGTCTTACACCAAGCCATCTCTTACGGCCTGCTTTGCCCAAGACAACGTTCATATGGTCTCCGTTGGAAACAGTTCCGACTGTAGCCATACATACTCCCAATACCAATCTCATTTCACCAGAAGGAAGCTTCACGGTCACATACTTGCCATCTCTGGCGACGATCTGCGCGTATCCGCCGGCACTTCGGGCCATTGCTCCACCTTTTCCTGGTTTCAATTCCACATTGTGTACAATAGTACCCATGGGGATGTTGACCATTTGCATGGCGTTGCCCACTTCAGGAGCAACTTTCTCACCGGAAATCACTGTTTGTCCTACTTGCAAACCTTCCGGGGCGATAATGTAGGCTTTAGCACCATCTGCATAGTAAAGTAGGGCAAGACGTGCTGTTCTGTTTGGATCATACTCGATCGCTTTGACGGTCGCAGGTACACCAAACTTGTTTCTTTGGAAGTCTACAATTCTAAGTCTTCTCTTATGACCACCACCGATGTATCGGGCAGTCATTTTGCCTTCATTATTTCTACCGCCTGATTTCTTCAAAGGAGCGATCAGAGATTTCTCCGGCTTGGACGAAGTAATCTCGTCGAAAGCTGGAGCTACTCTGAATCGGGTTCCCGGAGTAACAGGCCTTAATTTTTTAATTGCCATGATATTGATTCAATTAAATTTCTCCGTAAAAATCAATCACCTCACCGTCAGCTACCTGAACAATTGCCTTTTTGAAGGAATTGGTGAAGCCTGATACGATTTTATTCTTGGTATATCGGGTCTTATGCTTTGCAGCATACCGCATGGTGCGAATAGATACTACCTTCACGCCATAGGTCTTTTCTACCGCGTTTTTGATCTGAAGCTTATCTGCAGTTTTTTCTACGATAAATCCGTATACTCCCTTTTCGTTAAGTCCTGAGATCTTTTCTGTAATCAAAGGCTGTTTCAGAATCTCCATTGTCTTATTTCGATAAAATGGTTTCCAACTTACTTACAGAACCTTCGCACAACACCAGGTGATCTGCGTGCAGCAACTGATAAGTATTGACATCATTCACAGTGACCACTTTTGCCTTAGGAAGGTTTCTACTGGACAAGAAGACATTTTTATTGTCTTCAGGAAGAACCAAAAGGGTCTTTTTATCTGCCAGAGCAAGTCCATTTAGCAAAGCTAGGTAGCTTTTGGTCTTTGGAGCTTCGAATGACAGATCCTCCAGAACCACCAGGCTGTTGTCCTTCACTTTGTAAGAAAGGGCAGACTTTCTAGCCAGCTGCTTCAATTTTTTATTCAATTTGAAGGAGTAGTCTCTTGGCTTAGGGCCAAATACTCTACCTCCACCTCTGAAAAGCGGGGACTTCAAAGATCCAGCTCGTGCACCACCGGTACCTTTTTGCTTCTTGATCTTTTTGGTAGACCCTGCTACTTCATTTCTTTCTTTGGATTTGTGAGTTCCCTGTCTTTGATTGGCCAGGTATTGTTTCACATCCAGGTAAATGGCGTTGTCATTGGGTTCGATTGCAAAAATCTCATCCGAAAGCGTCACCTTTCTACCTGTATCTTGTCCTTGATGATTAATTACTGCTAATTCCATGGCTTACTTCTCCAGAATAACAAATGAATTTTTTGGACCAGGCACTGAACCAGAAACCAACAAGAGGTTTTGCTCAGGGTAGATTTTCAACACGCGGAGGTTGATCACCTTTACTCTGTCTCCTCCTGTTCTTCCGGCCATTCTCATTCCCTTGAATACTCGGGAAGGCCAAGAACATGCACCAATGGAACCTGGGTGTCTCTGTCTGTTGTGCTGACCGTGAGTTTGTCCACCCACACCGCCAAAACCATGACGCTTCACCACACCCTGAAATCCTTTACCTTTGGAAGTACCGATGGCGTCAACGAAGTCGCCCTCAACAAATACTTCACCAGCTTTCACTGTAGCCCCTAGATTTACCTGGCCTTCAAATTCGACCCGGAAATCACGGAACTCAACAACTTTCTGCTTAGGAGTGGTGCCGGCCTTTTTGAAATGGCCCATCAATGGCTTAGGAGTATTTTTCTCCTTTCGCTCACCAAACCCCAACTGCACTGCGTTGTACCCGTCTGTTTCAACGTTTTTTACTTGCGTCACTACGCAAGGACCAGCTTCGATTAGCGTGCATGCGACATTACGTCCATCGGCACTGAAGATGCTAGTCATTCCGACTTTTTTACCTATAATACCAGACATCTTAAATAAGATAATTTGATAATCCACAAGCATTTATGCGCTTGGGCCCTTTTTAAGGACTGCAAAGTTACTGAAATAATATTTGGCAGCAAATCCCAACTCTAATATTTTCAAACATTTAGAAAAAAATGATTGGCCGAAACCCTAGAATTGCCTTTCCTGCCAATGAAAATTTTATAAATCCCCACAAAAACAAAAGACCTGCATGATTTGCAGGCCTTTTGAGGGAAATTTTCAGAGCCGATCAGACTTTGATCTCCACGTCCACACCGCTTGGAAGCTCAATCTTCATGAGTGCATCTACGGTCTTGGAAGAATTGGAATAGATATCTACCAATCTCTTATAAGTACAAAGCTGGTATTGATCTCTGGCTTTCTTGTTTACGTGTGGGGATTTCAACACGGTAAACTTCTCTTTCTTGGTAGGCAAAGGAATAGGACCTACTACTACAGCGCCTGTGGCCTTTACTGCCTTCACGATCTTCTCTGATGACTTGTCCACCAGGCTATGATCGTATGATTTTAGTTTTATTCTGATTTTCTGATTCATTTTCTTGAAGATTAGGCTTTTTCACCTTTTACTTTGGCAATCACTGTTTCCGCAATATTGCTTGGAACTGGTTCGTAGTGAGAGAAGGTCAGGGACGCAGTCGCTCTACCGGAAGAGATCGTTCTCAAGTCAGTCACGTAACCGAACAACTCGGACAAAGGAACAGCCGCTCTGACTACGGTAGAGGTACCTTTGGTATCCATCCCTTTCATCAAACCTCTTCTTCTGTTTAAGTCACCGGTGATAGGACCTGTGTACTCATCTGGAGTCACCACATCCACAGACATGATTGGTTCCAAAAGCTGAGGCTTACATTTTTTGGCTGCCTCTTTAAATCCAATTCTTGCTGCCAATTCGAAAGAAAGCGCATCGGAGTCCACATCGTGGAAGGATCCGTGGAACAATCTTACTTTCATGGACTCGATTGGATATCCTGCCAAAGGACCATTTTTCATCGCCTCGTTGAATCCTTTTTGGATAGCGGGGATAAATTCTTTAGGAATCACACCACCTACGATACCGTTGACAAAATCCAATCCCTGCTTGATTTCACCGGTTTCTGCATCAGCCTCTCTTGGACCCAATTCGAAGACAATGTCCGCAAATTTACCTTTACCACCGGTTTGCTTCTTGTACACTTCTTTGTGTTCTACCGAACCAAACAAAGCTTCTTTGTAAGCCACCTGAGGCGCACCTTGATTAATTTCAACCTTGAATTCTCTCTTCAACCGGTCAATGATGATTTCCAAGTGAAGCTCACCCATACCTCTCAAGATCGTCTGACCAGTTTCGTGGTCGGTATTAACTTGAAGTGTAGGATCTTCTTCAACCAATTTGGCAATCGCCATACCCAATTTGTCGACGTCTGCCTGAGTCTTAGGCTCAATGGCATAACCGATAACTGGCTCAGGGAAGATCATAGATTCCAATACTACTTTGCGCTTTTCGTCACAAAGCGTATCACCGGTCTTGATATCTTTAAAGCCTACTACGGCTCCGATATCCCCTGCCACCAATCTTTCAATTTGGTTTTGCTTATTTGCATGCATTTGGAATACTCGGGAGATACGCTCTTTATTGCCAGATCGGCTGTTGAACACATAAGAACCGGATTCAAGAACACCTGAGTAAGCTCTTACAAAGCAAAGTCTACCTACGAATGGGTCAGTGGCAATTTTGAACGCAAGACCTGTAAAAGGTTCTTTCTCATCTGGAGCGATTCTTACTTCCTGCTCTTCGTTGTCCAAAGCATGACCAATGATATCGTCCTTATCCAATGGAGAAGGAAGCAATTCCATCACCAAATCAAGCATGGTCTGAACTCCTTTGTTTTTGAAAGAAGAACCACAAACCATAGGAACGATCTTCATGTCAATTGTTGCTTTTCTCAAAGCAGTGAGAATTTCTTCTTCAGAAATAGAATCTGGATCATCAAAGAATTTCTCCATCAAAGACTCGTCGTACTCAGCTACAGCTTCAAGCAAGTGCTCTCTCCACTGCGCAGCTTCTTCCTGCAAGTCTTCAGGAATCGGAACTACCTCATAGGTCATTCCCATGTCGTGCTCGTTCCAGATAATTCCTCGGTTGTTGATCAAATCAACAACACCTCGGAACTTATCTTCTGCACCGATTGGAATCTGCAAAGGAACAGCGTAGCTACCAAGCATGTCTTTCACTTGCTTGCAAACATCCAAAAAGTTAGCACCTGCACGGTCCATCTTATTGACGAAACCGATTCGCGCTACATTATAATTATCAGCCAATCTCCAGTTGGTCTCAGACTGAGGCTCCACACCATCTACTGCACTGAACAAGAACACCAAGCCATCCAATACCCGAAGGGAACGGTTAACTTCAACAGTAAAGTCTACGTGACCCGGGGTATCGATAATGTTCACATTGTATTTTTGGTCTCGATAGTTCCAAAAAACGGTAGTAGCAGCAGAGGTAATAGTAATCCCTCTTTCTTGCTCCTGAGCCATCCAGTCCATAGTAGCCGCACCATCGTGTACTTCCCCGATTTTGTGGGAAACACCCGCATAAAAAAGAATTCTCTCAGTGGTAGTCGTTTTACCGGCATCAATGTGAGCAGCGATGCCGATATTTCTGGTAAATTTTAAATCTCTTGCCATCGGGGTTAAAATCTAAAGTGGGAGAATGCTTTGTTGGCTTCGGCCATTCTGTGCGTATCATCTTTTTTCTTCACTGCGGCACCTTCGCCTTTTGCAGCTGCGATGATTTCACCGGCTAGTCTATCCATCATGGTTTTCTCACCTCTTTTACGAGCATAGGTGATCATCCACTTGATACCAAGGGACATCTTTCTTTCAGGTCTCACTTCCATTGGAACCTGGAAAGTAGCACCACCAACTCTACGACTCTTCACCTCTACGGATGGAGCAATATTGTTAAGCGCCTTTTTCCAAACTTCAAGACCATTCTCACCTACTTTGGATTCTACTTTTGCTACTGCATCGTAGAAAATGTTGTAAGCAATACTCTTCTTCCCGTCGATCATTAGACAGTTTACAAACTTGGTGACCAAAGTATCATTGAACTTTGGGTCAGGAAGAATATATCTCTTCTTTGGTTTCGCTTTTCTCATTTCTTTTAAAACGTTTTGTTATTTCTTCTTGCCTGGAGCTGCAGCAGGTGCGCCTTTTCCAGCTTTAGGTCTTTTAGCACCATACTTGGAGCGACCTTGCTTACGGTCTTTTACTCCGGCGGTGTCCAATGCACCACGGATAATGTGATACCTTACTCCTGGAAGATCCTTCACACGACCACCTCTGATCAGTACGATAGAGTGTTCCTGCAGATTGTGACCTTCACCAGGAATGTAAGCGTTCACTTCTTTTCCGTTGGTCAATCTTACCCTTGCCACCTTTCTCATTGCAGAGTTAGGCTTTTTTGGGGTCGTAGTATATACCCTGGTACAAACCCCTCTTCGCTGAGGACATGCGTCCAAAGCGCGAGACTTTGACTTGAATTCCAGTGTATTTCTACCTTTTCTTACTAACTGTTGAATAGTAGGCATTAACTGATGATATTTATTTTTGCTGTAAACTGTTAATTTTTGGACTGCAAAGGTACAAGAAGTAATAAGAGTAACAAAATTAAGCAGTTATTTTTTTGGAAAGGGAAGGCTCAGAATCAGGCAACTAGACTGACCTGCCAGCAACATCTGCCAGGCCACTATATTTTCTACAGAGGAAGTAGTTGACACCTTTAAAAAATCATTATATTTAGCTTAAAATCAAATCGTTACAAGATATGAAATTTTTTCTAATTTGTTGTTTGTGGATTTTCTCACTTCAAGCAGCTATAGCCGTACTTCCTTCAAGAGTGAATATAGATGGTACTTGGTACACGAATGGGCAAACGGCGTACATTAAATGTGACAAGACCAATGTCAACGTTTACATTGATTTAGTTGTAATTCCCGGCCCCAGTTTTCTGAAGATTAGTGTTTCTCCTTCCTCCAACTTTACGGTAAGTAGCACTCAGTCTGACATCATGAAAACCTTGAATCTGGATCCATCTAGACAAAATGGATGGATAGATGTGGCTCACGTAGGTATTAGTGGCAACATTCGTGTCTATATTCAGCAAAAACCACCTACCCCTAGTATTTCGGTAGAAACAAATATATGTGCGGGAAGCTCAAGAAGTATCACCGCTACAAGTAATTATGATTTTCAAAGTACTCACCCTATCCAGTTGGTTTGGCAGACTTATGGGGGAGTAACAGTCAACGGAGGAAGTAGCTTCACTCAAAATGGAACATCCAGCACAGTCACAATAGCTAATGTCTCAAATGGATCCTATTCGGTAAAAGCCGTAATTCCCAGTTGCGGAAATCTTGAAAGTGCCGTAGTCAATGTTAAATTGGGGCCACCAGTCATAACCAACCCTAATTATTGGTTGTTTGACCCTGGATCTAACATGTGGCAATTTAGCCAGACTTCAGGTGGCCCAGGAGTGACCTACACATTTTATATTTCTTCAGGTTCGGCTATTTTAAATCCTCAGAATCAAGACTGCTATATCACTACCTCAAGCGGAGCTACAATTTGCGTCACCGGAACTAATTCTTGTGGCACTGGCATCCCATATTGTTTCTATCTTCCTCCAGCTGGCGGATATCTTAAAACGGTCTACCCAAATCCTGCAACTAATTTATTATCAATCGAGTTCGAAGGAGATATGTCTTCTGAAATCGTTTCGTTTGATTTGATTCTCTATTCTGAGAAATCGATGGAACCAGTAAAACGATTGGTATATGAGAATCCGGTGGCTATGGACTCATTTGGTACCAATCAAAAACTCGAAATTGACGTTAAGAATTTCCCTAGAGGCGTTTACTATTTACATCTCATACCTAACCCAAATTCAAAATTGCCTGTCCAAAAGGTTCGAGTCGTTTTGGAATAAAGTAAAGATTGATAGCAAGTGCGCTTTCCAAATCGAGGGATTGATAACGAAACCACTCCTAGGACTTACATCAACGTTCACTTCCATAAATCCTAAAAACATGAAATTCAACCTAAAAATAGCCGGCTTAGTGATTTGGTGCCTCCTTCTTGGAAATACTTGGGACAGCTATGGCCAGAACATTACACGCTATGGAGTTACTGGTGGACTAAATCTGAGCCGGGTAAAAAACAGTATCAACCTGACAGGTCCTTTGTGGAGTTACCGGGTAGGACTGGCGTTGGAAAGGGATTTTTCGGAGAAATTATCCTTGACCGGAGAATTGGTCTATAGCCGTCAAGGCGGAAGCGTTTCCGATGTGTTTTCGGGAAAATACATTACCAAATTCGACTACCTGGCTGTTCCGCTCATTGCAAGATACAGACCCAGTGGGAAGAATTTTTTCATCCAGGCTGGTGGCAGAATCGGTTTTTTGGTGCATAACAAGGAAGTATATACGCACAATAATTCTGAGGCAAGGCTAGATCACTTGCGAAGTTTGGATGCGGGAATACTGGGAGGGATTGGCTATCGCTTGGGGCGTCATTTCGTGGTCGATGCCCGATATTACTATGGACTGACCACGATGTTTAAGGACCATTGGGTTCTCGATCCAGTCACCCTGGAGCCAATTTTTCTGGCAACACCCAAGTCGTTTCATAGGGTCTGGTCTCTTAACCTGACAGTTTATCCTTGGTAATTATTTAAATCGGAAGAGAAATGGGATCAAAGAAATATGTATTAGGACCATTTCACATAGGGCTCAAATAGCGGTTTTATAAGAAATCTCCTAGCTCTCTTAAAATGGGCGAATATGCATAGTTTGAAATCCTAAACTTCTTTTATATCAGTAAGATGCACACAAGCGGATACTCATAATCATCAAGGTCGGTTAAAAAAAAAGTCCTGCGAAGACACAGGACTTGACTGAATATTAACAATAAGTTTCGCTTTCTCTATGCCTCTCCAGGCGTCCCGAAACTGATCGGAAAAGATGGAGCTCCCCCACCCTGTTGGATTTTTCCGAAGGCAGCTTCGTATTTTTCAATATTATCCTTCAAGGCAGCCAATAATCGCTTGGCATGATCCGGGGTAACAATGATTCTGCTTTTCACTTTGGCCTTGGGTACTCCTGGCATTAGGCGGATAAAATCAATCACAAATTCCGAATTGGAATGAGCAATCATGGCTAGATTGGAATAAATACCTTCGGCTACCTCTTCGGATAACTCCACATTGATCTGCTGATCAGGTCTTTTGTTGTCTTCCATAGTTTTGAGATTAAAAAAGGCCTGTACTTGAGATACAGGCCTTTCGGGTTCAATTATTCTTTATTTAAAGGATGGCCTCACTTGATTTTTTTGAGGTAGCTCTTTCCATGTTTTCGGAAAGTTTCTCGTATTCCTCTTTGGAACCGACAATTAGATTTTGCAATCTTCTCTGTCCGGTACCTGCAGGAATCAGGTGACCAACGATTACGTTTTCTTTCAAACCGAGCAGTTCATCACGCTTTCCACGGATAGCTGCTTCGGAGAGTACCTTGGTAGTCTCTTGGAAAGAAGCTGCAGAAATGAAGCTTTCTGTACCCAAAGAGGCTGCTGTGATACCCTGAAGAGTAGGTTTGGAAACAGCAGTTTCTGCATCTCTTACTTGAACCAGTTTCAAATCTTTTCTTTTCAGGCTGGAGTTTTCATCTCTCAATCTTCTGGCAGAAATGATCATACCTGGCTTCAAGGTAGAGGAGTCACCTGCGTCCATCACCACTTTTTTGTCCAAGATATTGTCGTTTTCCTCACGGAATGCCCACTTGTCTACTACTTGACCCTGCAAGAAGTTGGTATCGCCTGCATCAAGAATTTCAACTTTTTGCATCATTTGAGATACAATGACCTCAATGTGCTTATCGTTAATCTTCACCCCTTGAAGTCTGTAAACTTCCTGGATTTCATTGACAAGATATTCCTGAACCGCAGTTGGTCCTTTGATAGCAAGAATGTCATTTGGAGTGATTGCCCCATCAGACAATGGCTCACCCGCACGGATGAAGTCATTTTCCTGAACCAAGATGTGCTTGGAAAGGGACACCATGTATTTCTTGATCACTCCATCCTTGGATTCGATGATAATTTCACGGTTACCTCTCTTGATACCTCCATAAGATACCACTCCGTCGATTTCAGAAACTACTGCCGGATTGGACGGGTTTCTAGCTTCGAAGAGTTCGGTAACTCGTGGAAGACCACCGGTGATATCTCGGGTTTTACCAACAGATCTAGGAATCTTCACAAGGATTTGACCAGCTTTCACTTTATCACCAGCCTCTACTGCCAAGTGAGCACCTACAGGGATGTTGTATGCTTTTGCATCTTCTCCGTAGTTCACTACGATGGCCGGGTTTTTGGTTCTGTCCTTAGATTCAATGATAACTTTTTCACGGAATCCTGTCTGATCATCGGCTACTTCCTTGTAGGTAATCCCTTCAACGATGGCTTCAAACTCAATATTTCCATCAAATTCAGAAAGAATTACTGCATTGTATGGATCCCAAGTACAAAGGGATTCTCCTTTGCCAATTTTCTGTCCGTCTTTTACGTTCAAAACTGCACCATAAGGCACGTGATTGGAAACGAGAGTTTTCCCGGACTTAGGATCGTTGATTTTGATCTCACCAGAACGGCCCATCACTACAGTGGTTGGTTCTCCATCTCTATTGGTGGTTTCGAGGAATCTCAATTCTTCATCAAACTCGATCACCCCTTCAAATTTCGCATTGATGCTGGCATCAACAGCCATGTTGGAAGCAGTACCCCCTACGTGGAAAGTTCTCAAGGTCAACTGAGTACCTGGTTCCCCGATAGACTGAGCTGCAATTACACCCACTGACTCACCGGCCTGAACCATCTTGCCTGTAGCAAGATTTCTACCATAACACTTGGAGCAAACTCCTCTTCGTGTCTCGCAAGTCAATACGGAACGTATTTCGACTTCTTCGATGGCAGACTCATCGACCATTTTGGCAATTTCGTCTGTGATTTCGACTCCAGCAGGTACAATCAACTCGTCAGAAACGGGATCATACACATCGTGTACCGATACTCTACCGAGAATACGCTCAGAAAGCGGTTCCACAATTTCATCGTTGTCCTTCAGCGGCTGTACTACCAAACCTCTCAAAGTACCGCAGTCTTCTTCGGTCACAATCATATCCTGGGCCACGTCCACCAATCTACGAGTTAAGTAACCCGCATCGGCAGTTTTCAATGCTGTATCGGCAAGACCTTTACGAGCACCATGAGTAGAGATGAAGTATTCCAATACATCCAGACCTTCTTTGAAGTTAGAAAGGATTGGGTTTTCGATGATTTCACCCACAGAACCTTGAAGGTTTTTCTGAGGCTTGGCCATTAGGCCTCTCATGCCGCCCAATTGACGGATTTGTTCTCTGGAACCACGGGCTCCTGAGTGCATCATCATGTAGATGGCATTGAATCCTTGCTTGTCCTCCTCCATCTTCTTCATCAGATTATTCGTCAAATGAGAGTTGGTTCGGGTCCAAATATCAATTACTTGGTTGTATCGCTCGTTATCGGTGATCAGACCCATAAGGTAGTTGTTCCATACTTGGTCTACTTCCTCTTTAGCCTTGGCGATCATCGGCTCTTTTTCGTCAGGAATGATTACGTCATTCAATCCCATGGAAAGTCCGCCTTGGTAAGCCATTTGGAAACCGAGGTTTTTGATATCATCCAAAAACTGGGCAGTTCTTGCAATTCCACACACCTTAACTACCTCAGCGATAATCTGCTGTAGTTTTTTCTTGGTCAGAAGTTCGTTCACATAGCCCACTTCTTCCGGAACAAACTGATTGAAAATCAATCGGCCTGCTACAGTATCAATGATTTGCTCGGAAATCTCTCCTTCACCCGCTCTCACCTTCACCTTACACTTGATGTGTGCGTGCTTGGAAATTTTGCCTTCATTCAATGCAATGATCACTTCCTCTTGACTGTAGAAGGTCATTCCTTCTCCTGCTACTGGCTCTTCTGCCGTAGACTTTTTCCCTTTGGTCACATAGTACAGTCCCAAAACCATGTCCTGAGAAGGTACTGTGATAGGTGCACCATTGGCAGGGTTAAGGATATTATGAGCAGAAAGCATCAAAGTGGAAGCTTCCAAAATAGCTTCATGACCCAAAGGCACGTGAACGGCCATTTGGTCACCGTCAAAGTCAGCGTTGAATGCAGTACACACCAATGGATGCAACTGAATCGCTTTTCCTTCGATCAGCTTAGGCTGGAATGCCTGAATACCCAATCTGTGTAGAGTTGGGGCACGGTTCAAAAGAACAGGGTGTCCTTTCAATACGTTTTCCAAAATATCCCAAACCACTGGATCTTTACGATCCACAATTTTCTTGGCAGACTTTACTGTCTTCACAATGCCTCTTTCGATCAGTTTTCTGATGATAAATGGCTTGAAAAGCTCTGCCGCCATATTTTTAGGAAGACCACACTCGTGAAGCTTCAATTCTGGACCAACGACGATTACTGATCGACCGGAGTAATCCACACGCTTTCCGAGTAGGTTTTGACGGAATCGCCCTTGCTTACCTTTCAGCATATCAGAAAGGGACTTCAAAGCCCGGTTACCATCTGCTCTTACTGCATTTACTTTTCTGGAGTTATCGAAAAGTGAGTCAACTGCTTCTTGAAGCATTCGCTTTTCGTTTCTCAAAATCACCTCGGGAGCTTTGATATCGATCAATCGCTTCAATCGGTTGTTTCGAATGATCACTCTTCTGTACAAGTCATTCAAGTCAGAAGTAGCAAATCTACCACCATCCAAAGGCACAAGAGGACGCAATTCTGGTGGAATCACAGGAACCATTCTTACTACCATCCACTCAGGACGGTTTTCGATACGGGTTCTTGCATCACGGAATGCTTCCACAACTTTCAGACGCTTCAATGCTTCTGCTTTTCTCTGTTGAGAAGTATCTGTAGCCGCTTGATGACGAAGAGAGTAGGATAGATCATCCAAATCCAATCTCGCCAGCAACATTTCCAAAGCTTCTGCACCCATTTTGGCAATGAACTTGTTCGGATCATCGTCATCCAGCATGTGGTTTTCCTTTGGAAGCTTGTCCATGATGTCTAGGTATTCGTCTTCAGTAAGGAAGTCCAAATATTGAACTCCTTCTTCCGCCTTAATACCAGCCTGAACAACTACATAGCGTTCATAGTAAACAATCTGGTCCAGCTTTTTGGTTGGAAGTCCCAAAAGGTATCCAATCTTATTTGGAAGAGACTTGAAATACCAAATATGAGCTACCGGGACTACCAGCTCAATATGGCCCATTCGCTCACGACGGACCTTTTTCTCAGTCACCTCTACACCGCATCGATCACAGATGATGCCTTTGTATCGGATTCTTTTGTATTTGCCACAATGACACTCCCAGTCTTTCACAGGACCGAAAATCCGCTCGCAGAACAACCCGCCCATTTCTGGCTTGTAGGTTCTGTAATTAATGGTTTCCGGCTGGGTTACTTCGCCATTCGAGCTATCCAAAATGGATTCTGGAGAGGCCAAACTGATCGTAACTCGGGAAAAATCGTTGTTGAGTTTTTTATTTTTTCTAAACGACATAATTTTTTGAGATATGTTCAGGGCGGTTGCCCGCCCTATGAGCCAAATTAATCCAAGGTAATTTCTAGAGCCAAACCTCTCAGTTCGTGAACCAATACATTGAATGATTCAGGAATATTCGGTTTAGGAAGGTTTTCACCTTTCACGATCGCTTCGTAAGCTTTAGCCCTTCCGATTACATCATCAGACTTCACGGTTAGGATTTCCTGAAGGACATGAGATGCTCCAAATGCTTCCAGAGCCCACACTTCCATCTCTCCGAATCGCTGACCACCAAACTGAGCTTTACCACCCAATGGCTGCTGCGTAATCAATGAGTATGGACCAATGGATCTGGCGTGCATCTTATCATCGACCAAGTGACCTAGCTTCAGCATGTAGGCAATACCTACAGTGACAGGCTGGTCAAACTTGTGCCCAGTCAAACCGTCATAAAGGTACGTTCGTCCATAGGAAGGCAATCCGGCGGCATCCAACTCGGCAGAAACCTCTTCCAAAGAAGCCCCGTCGAAAATCGGCGTCGCATATTTTTTGCCCATCTTCTGTCCAGCCCATGCCAATACGGTCTCGAAAATCTGTCCGATGTTCATTCGGGAAGGCACTCCCAGCGGATTCAATACAATATCCATTGGAGTTCCGTCTTCCAAGAATGGCATGTCCTCATCGCGGACAATACGGGCAACAATACCCTTGTTTCCGTGACGACCAGCCATTTTATCCCCCACCTTGAGCTTTCTTTTCTTGGCAATGTACACTTTGGCGAGCTGAACGATACCTGCCGGCAATTCATCTCCTACCTCCAAAGTAAATCGCTCTCTCTTGAAGTTACCTGAAATCTCATTTCGGGAATTGGTGTAATTTTTCACCAACTGCACGATAAGGGAATTGATGTGTGCATCTTCTGTCCAATCATCCAGGATGATATCAGAGATCAAATTGGCTTCCTCGGGAACATTGTAGTTTGACTCATCTCTGTAAGGGTTCTTAGCAGGGAAAAGGTTGTTTTCAATATTCTTCTGATTGAATTTCATGCCTTTGCTGATGATTTCATCACCAAACTTGTGCTTTACTCCCTGAGAAGTCTTGCCATCCAGCAAAGTGACCAATTTGTTGATCATTCTGGCACGGATACCCAAAAGGTCCTTGGAGTATTTGGCCTTGAGCTTTTCTACCTCAGCCTTAGCTTTTGCTCTGACGTCTTTGTCTTTCTTAGGTCTGGAGAAAAGTTTGGTCTCGATGACTACCCCATTTAGAGATGGGGACGCCTTAAGAGAAGCATCTTTTACATCACCAGCCTTATCACCGAAGATCGCTCTAAGGAGCTTCTCTTCAGGGGTTGGGTCAGTTTCACCTTTTGGAGTGATCTTACCTATGATGATATCGCCCTCTTTCACCTCAGCTCCGATTCTGATGATACCGTTTTCGTCTAGGTGTTTTACCGCTTCTTCAGAAACGTTAGGGATCTCGGAAGTCAACTCCTCCTCACCTCGCTTGGTATCTCTTACTTCAAGCTGGAATTCTTCTACGTGAATGGAAGTAAAAATATCTTCACGAACCACTCTTTCGGAGATTACGATCGCATCCTCAAAGTTATAACCTTGCCAAGGCATGTAAGCCACCTTTAGGTTTTTACCCAAAGCCAACTCACCGTTATTTGTAGAATAACCTTCGACCAAAACTTGACCTTTCTCTACTCTTTCCCCTTTCAATACCAAAGGAGTCAAGTTAATAGTGGTGTCTTGGTTGGTTCTTCTGAATTTGATCAGATCATAAGTCTTGTATTCGTCAGTGAAATTGACCAAAAGTTCGTCCTGAGATAGGTCGTACTTAATGGTGATCTTCTTGGCGTCTACATAATCAACTACACCATTTGCCTCTGCGATAATCAACGCTCTGGAGTCAATAGCTGCTTTGGCTTCCAAACCAGTACCCACAATTGGTGCTTCTGGTCTTAGCAAAGGAACAGCCTGACGTTGCATGTTGGATCCCATCAAGGCTCTGTTGGCATCATCATGCTCCAAGAATGGAATCAAGGAAGCAGCAACAGAAACGATCTGATTAGGAGCAACGTCCATGTAAGAAATCTCACTCGGATCCAAGACAGGGAAATCGCCTTCAAATCGCGCTTTTACTTTTTCATTGACAAACTTACCAGCAGGGTCCAATGGTGCATTGGCCTGGGCAATGTTGTTATTGTCTTCTTCCTCGGCGGTCAAAAACACGATATCTTCCGTGCTCATGCCTACTTTTCCATTATCTACTTTTCGATACGGAGTTTCCAAGAAGCCCATGGAGTTCACTTTTGCATGAACACAAAGGGAGGAAATCAAACCGATGTTTGGTCCTTCAGGAGTCTCGATTGTACAAAGACGGCCGTAGTGTGTATAGTGAACATCCCGAACTTCGAAACCAGCTCGTTCTCTGGAAAGTCCACCAGGACCTAAAGCAGAAAGTCTTCTCTTGTGAGTCAACTCAGCCAATGGATTGGTTTGATCCATAAACTGAGAAAGCTGATTGGTCCCGAAAAAGGAGTTGATCACCGAAGAAAGCGTACGTGCATTGATCAAATCGACTGGTTTGAAGTCTTCATTGTCACGAACGTTCATTCTTTCGCGGATAGTTCTGGCCATTCGGGCCAAACCTACTCCAAACTGGCTATATAGCTGCTCTCCAACTGTACGAACCCGTCTGTTGGACAGGTGATCGATATCATCGACTACTGCCTTGGAGTTGATTAATCCGATCAAGTACTTCACGATGGAAATGATATCTTCCTTCGTCAGGACGATTTTTTCGGGCTCGATATCAAGTCCAAGCTTTTTATTTATCCTATATCGTCCTACCTCACCCAAGTCATACCGCTTGTCTGAGAAGAACAAGCTGTTAATCACCTCACGGGCAGTGGCCTCATCAGGTGCTTCAGTGTTTCTCAATTGTCTATAGATAACTTCCACAGCCTCTTTTTCAGAGTTGGAGTTATCTTTTTGAAGGGTATTGTAAATGATGGAGAAGTCAGCAACGTTTACATCTTCTCTGTGAAGAATGATGGACTTGGACCCTGAATCCAATATCATTTCGATATCCTCTTCCGTCAGGATAGTGTCTCTTTCAAGCAATACCTCATTACGATCAATGGAAACTACCTCACCGGTATCCTCATCCACGAAATCTTCTACCCAAGTTCTGAGGACTCTTGCCGCCAGTTTTCTTCCTGCCACTTTTTTCAAGGCAGTTTTGGTAGCTGACACTTCTTCGGAAAGGCCAAAAAGATCGAGGATATCTTTATCAGAACCATAACCGATGGCACGGAGAAGCGTAGTCACCGGGAATTTTTTCTTTCGGTCGATGTAGGCATACATGACATTGTTGATGTCAGTAGCAAATTCGATCCAAGAACCTTTGAAAGGAATAATCCGGGCAGAATACAGCTTCGTGCCGTTGGTGTGCTTGCTTTGCGCAAAAAATACCCCGGGAGAACGGTGCAATTGAGATACAATGACTCGCTCTGCTCCGTTAATCACAAAGGACCCCTTTTCTGTCATGTAGGGGAGATTACCCAAGAAAACTTCCTGTTCGATAGTTTCAAAATCCTCATTGTCCTCATCATGACAAAGCAATCTCAGCTTTGCTTTCAAAGGAACCGAATACGTCAAGCCACGATCGATGCATTCTTCCACACTGTATTTGGGAGGGTCTACTGCATAATCGATGAATTCCAAGGTGAAATTCTCTCTGGAATCACTAATCGGGAAGTTTTCAGCGAAAACTTTGAATAACCCATCTGCTCTTCTCTTTTCGGCAGGAGTATCCAGCTGAAAGAAGTCTTTGAAAGATTGCAGCTGAATATCGAGAAAATCGGGATAGTCTTTGACCACCTTAATGGAGGAGAAACTTTTCCTTACGGTTTGATTCTTGATAGCCAAGGTAGTGTATTGTTTATAGTGAAATTTCTTATTGAAAAGCGACAATTTTCGCTTAGAATAATGCAATTTTTAACCTGTGCATAAACAGGAAAAGACCTGACTATTTTAGTCAGGTCTAAAGGTTACTCCCTTACCTAGAGGTGAGGGAGTACCAAATTATTTAATCTCTACTTCAGCGCCAGCTTCTTCAAGAGACTTCTTCAAAGCCTCAGCTTCGTCCTTAGCGATACCTTCTTTCAAAGCCTTAGGAGCTGCATCTACAAGATCTTTAGCGTCTTTCAATCCAAGACCGGTCAATTCTTTAACCAGCTTAACCACTGCCAATTTCTGAGCACCAGCAGCTTTAAGGATTACGTCGAAAGAAGTCTTTTCTTCTTCAGCAGCAGCTTCTCCTCCACCAGCAGCAGCACCACCAGCCATCACTACAGCACCAGCTGCAGCAGGCTCGATACCATACTGATCCTTAAGGATATCTGTCAATTCTTTTACTTCTTTTACAGTCAAGTTTACCAACTGTTCTGCAAGTTGTGTAAGATCTGCCATTGTATTAATTAGTTAATTTTGTTTTTGATGATTTGATAAGAATATTAAGCCTCTTTTTCTGCCAAGGTCTTCAACACACCAGTGATGTTGTTTTGACCGGATTGCAGCGCAGAGATAAGGTTTCTTGCAGGAGACTGTAGCAATCCGATAAGGTCGCCCAACAACTCTTGCTTAGATTTGAGATTAGAAAGCATCTCCAGGTTGTTTTCGCCCAGAATTACATCTGAATCGATCCCGGCTCCTTTGAATGCAGGTCTAGTCTCTTTTTTACCCAATTTTTTTCTAAAGTCAAGAAGTACTTTCGCAGGAAGATTGCTGTTTTCCTTTGAGAAGATGATTCCTGAAAACCCCTTAAGGGCACCGTCAACCAGCTTGGAATAGTCTGCATCCAGATTTTCCAAAGCTTTTTTGATCAATGTATTCTTGTAGACCTTATATTCTACACCTCTTTCGAAACAAGTTCTTCTGAAGGCGTTGATTTGAGCTACACTAAATCCAGACGCATCGGTGATATAGAAGAAAGGATTCTCCTTAAATTTATCAGTCAGACCGTCGATTACAACTTTTTTCTCGTCTCTAGTCATGATTATATACCTTGGATGCTTCCCTTGTCCACTGAAATGCCAGGAGACATGGTACTGGAAAGATGAATACTTTTGAAATATGTCCCCTTTGCGGAAGAAGGCTTCAGCTTAGAAATGGTCATAATCAGTTCTTTCACATTGTCCTCGATCTGCTGAGGAGTGAAGGATACTTTTCCGATGCCGGCATGAATAATTCCAAACTTATCTACTTTGAAATCGATTTTACCTGCTTTCACTTCTTTTACCGCCTTACCTACTTCGAGAGTAACGGTTCCTGATTTAGGATTGGGCATCAAACCTCTAGGGCCTAATACTCTACCTAATCTACCTACCTTTGCCATTACGTTAGGCATCGTGATGATGACGTCAACGTCAGTCCATCCGCCTTCGATTTTGGCAATGTAATCGTCCAAACCTACGTAATCTGCACCTGCTTCGGTGGCTTCTGCAACTTTGTCAGGGGTACAAAGAACCAATACTTTGATGTCTTTGCCAGTACCATGAGGAAGGGCTACTACCCCTCTTACCATTTGATCTGCTTTTCGAGGATCGACACCCAAACGGACATCCACATCGACAGAAGCATCAAATTTGGTCATGGTAATTTCCTTAACCAGTGAAGAAGCAGCCTCGAGGGAGTACATTTGGCTTGGGTCGTACTTCGAAAGAGCTTCTTTTTGCTTTTTTGTTAACTTAGCCATTGTTTTTTATTTATACTTCCCAAGGGGCTTTACCAGATACTGTGATACCCATGCTTCGTGCAGTACCAGCTACCATTTTCATGGCAGATTCTACTTTGAAAGCATTCAGGTCAGGCATTTTCGTCTCAGCAATCGCTCTCACTTGATCCCAAGTGACAGATCCTACTTTCTTTCTGTTTGGTTCCGCAGAACCTCCTTTAACTTTTGCAGCCTCAAGCAGCATGTTTGCTGCAGGAGGAGTTTTTACTACAAAGTCAAAAGATTTGTCAGAATACACCGTAATCAGTACAGGAAGCACCGTGCCCATTTTGTCTTGGGTACGTGCATTGAACTGCTTACAGAACTCCATGATGTTCAAACCCTTGGAACCAAGAGCTGGACCTACCGGAGGCGACGGGTTAGCCTGGCCACCTTTCACCTGTAGTTTTACATAACCAGTGATTTCCTTAGCCATTGCTTAGTCTTGTTTTTCTACTTGTATAAAGTTTAACTCTACTGGAGTATTTCGGCCGAAAATCTTAACCATAACATTAAGCTTTTTCTTCTCCTCAAATATCTCCTCAATTGTCCCGGTGAATCCACTGAAGGGGCCGTCCATTACTTTTACGGCCTCTCCGACTATAAATGGTGTATCCTGCTTCTCGGCAAACTCGTCAATCTCTTCAACCTTACCTAAGATACGGTTGACTTCAGATTGTCGTAATGGTTCAGGGGTTTTGGAAGCTCCCCCCTGGTTTGATCCAAGAAAACCGATTACTCCCGGAATACTCGTTATTACGTGATTGGCTTCCCCATTGGAAAGATCCGCATTGACCAGCACGTACCCGGGAAAGAAATTTCTTTCTCTTACCCGCTTTTTGCCGTTGCGCATCTCGTATACTTTCTCAGAGGGAATGAGCACCTCAGGAATAAATTCCTCGATCTTCTGCCGGAAAATTTCATTCTCCAGATAAGTCTTTGTCTTTTTTTCCTGCCCTGCTACTACTCTGAGGACGTACCATTTATGTTCAGCCATTCTGTAATGTCAATTAGAATAAATCATAAAACCATGTCATGACATTTTCGAACCCCAAATCAATCACCCCAATAAACAAGGCAAAGATGAGAGATGCGACCAATACCAATACGGCACTATTTTGAAGGAATGAATACTTAGGCCATGTGACCTTGTTTTTCATTTCATCAACTGATTCGAGGACAAAGTTTTTAAGATTCATAGTCAATAACTGCTGCACGGGCAGAGAGATTCGAACTCCCATCAACGGTTTTGGAGACCGCTATTCTGCCATTGAACTATGCCCGTGTGAATGAACGCTCCCCAAAAGGGAACGCAAAATTAGGGATAAAGTCTTTAGAAACAAATGCGATCCCAAAAATATTTTGGGATCGCATTGTCAATTTATCTGTAGGAGGATTAGTCCAAGATTTCGGTCACCTGTCCGGCACCTACAGTACGGCCACCTTCACGGATCGCAAATCTCAAACCTTTTTCCAATGCTACTGCTGAAAGCAGGTTTACTTCGATAGTAACGTTGTCACCTGGCATTACCATTTCCACGTTTTCTGGAAGCTTGATCTCACCGGTCACGTCAGTAGTTCTCAAGTAAAACTGAGGTCTGTATTTGTTGAAGAATGGAGTATGACGTCCACCTTCTTCTTTTGAAAGTACGTAAACTTCAGCTTTGAAGTGAGCGTGAGGCTTCACAGAACCTGGCTTACAGATGATCATACCACGCTTGATTTGAGATTTTTCAATACCTCTCAACAACAAACCTACGTTGTCACCAGCTTCACCTCTGTCAAGGATCTTACGGAACATCTCAACACCAGTCACAGTTGACTTAAGGCCTTCAGCACCCATACCGATAATATCTACCGGGTCACCAGAGTTAATGATACCTCTTTCGATTCTACCGGTAGCAACGGTACCTCTACCAGTGATAGAGAACACGTCCTCAACAGGCATCAAGAAGTCTTTGTCGATCAAACGCTCCGGAAGAGGAATGTAATTATCTACAGCATCCATCAACTGCATCACGGTGTCCACCCACTTGTCTTCACCATTCAATGCTCCAAGAGCAGAACCAGCGATAACTGGAATATTGTCACCGTCGAATTCGTAGAAAGAAAGCAATTCTCTTACTTCCATCTCAACAAGCTCAAGCAACTCAGGATCGTCCACCATGTCAACTTTATTCAAGAAAACAACCAATGCAGGAACACCTACCTGACGAGCCAAAAGGATGTGCTCTCTTGTTTGTGGCATTGGTCCGTCAGTAGCAGCTACCACAAGGATAGCACCGTCCATCTGAGCAGCACCAGTTACCATGTTCTTAACGTAGTCAGCGTGACCGGGACAATCTACGTGAGCGTAGTGTCTCTTTTCAGTCTGATATTCTACGTGTGAGGTATTGATGGTGATACCTCTTTCTTTCTCTTCCGGCGCGTTGTCGATAGAAGAGAAATCTCTCATTTCAGAAAGACCTTTTTTAGCCAATACGGTAGTAATGGCGGCAGTCAAAGTTGTTTTGCCATGGTCTACGTGTCCAATCGTACCGATGTTAACGTGCGGCTTGGAACGGTCGAATGTTGCTTTTGCCATGCGTGAAAATCCTCAGTTTAAGTTTAAAGATATGTTTAGATAATAATTTCCGTGTTGAGCCAACGACGGGATTTGAACCCGTGACCCCTTCCTTACCAAGGAAGTACTCTACCCCTGAGCTACGTCGGCTTTCACTTCTCAGTGTGCTTATAAAAGCACAGAGCGGGAGACGAGGCTCGAACCCGCGACCTGCAGCTTGGAAGGCTGCCGCTCTACCAACTGAGCTACTCCCGCTTGTTTCCGGACTACCGGATTTTTTTTGCCCTGCAAAACTAGAAAAAAATTTTGCAATTCAGCAATTGTGTGGGGGAAACAGGATTCGAACCTGTGAAGACATAAGTCAACGGATTTACAGTCCGTCCCAGTTGGCCGCTTTGGTATTCCCCCAACTGCGTTAAAATTTCGAAGCTTTTTAAACCCTTGTAACCTTAACGGATGGCAAAATTATAGCCTTTTGACAAAGTATCAAAGGGTGTATGATAAAAAAGGATTTTTTTTGAGCAGATATCTTTCAAGCCTTTCATTTTCAATCCATTAATTTTCGTCCGTGAGTACTTGAAGGAAATAATCGAAATAGTTCCTCACTTGTATATCCTGTTCTTTGCCCGCTATTTCCTTCATTTTTGATACTACCGCGGGTTGGTCTCCAAATCCCATCAGCGCCTGGAATGCCCCCATTCGAAGAAAATTTTGTGGAGAATACTCCATCATATGGTAGAGATAAACCAATGCCCGCTCTTCTCCCTCTTCAGGCATCCGGATAAAATATTCTGCCAAATACCCGAGAAAATAATACAGCCCTTCTTGACTTAGTCGGGTAGGCTTTTCCAAAAACCAATCTCCCTTTCCCGCAATACTCCTATCAATGTAAAGTTCTGCCAGCGGGATGACCATCCGGAAATTGTTTTCCGCCTCGAAGCGGGCAAAAAATTCAATTTCTTCGGGTTTTTCCTTAGAAAGCACCAATCCAGTCAATGCCGATCCCGCTACTAAATAGGACGGTGCATTTACTTTTCTCAGAAAGAGCGGCTGGTATTTTTCCACATTCCATGAAGCCAAAACTTCCAAAGCACCTGCCTGCACGGAATTTTTAGGATCCTTTTCGGCAAGAGTTAATACCAGGTCCTCTATGCCTGGAATTTGTTCAGGCCATGAGGGGTCAACCTGCAAAATTCCCAGAGCTTTTTCCCGGATTGCCCAAAAAGAATCCTGAAGTGCTTGAGGCAAAATCACCATCAATTCCTCTTCCGCATCCTGACTTACCAAGCTGTCCAATGCCTCATACCTTGCTACTCCCAAAATGGACTCCTCAAACTGCCTTTGAAATTGGGCAGCTCCCATTTGTCCTGTCCTTCTGGACAAGAGATTTTTCCCCTCATCAAGGTAAATCTGTGTCACAGGAGTACCATTCTCCAAAGCAAATTGGTTAAACCCTTTGTTTACAAAAAACGGCTTGGACTTCCTTTCCTTTCCCTCGTACCAGCTTACTTCCAGAGGAAATTGAAAAACAGGACTCTTCTCCAAATCCTGAACTTGATGCACCGTAATCAAGATATTTTCAGGTATGGAATAATCGATGTCAAATTTCAGCTCGGGATGGCCCCTATCCAAAAACCATTGATTGAAAAACCAATTCAAATCCTTCCCGCTAACCCGCTCAAAAGCCAATCTCAAATCATGAACTTCCACTGACTGGAAAGCGTGTTTAGTCAAATAGTCATTTAGGCCCATGAAAAAGGCCTCATCTCCCAAATACTGTCGAAGCATGTGGAGAATCACCCCTCCTTTATTATATCGATGAGCATCAAAGAGATCCTCCGCATCTTCATACTGAAACTGAATCAATTGATCCAACTTCTCCTCGGATTCACTGAAGTACCCCTCCATCTCGGCAATCAACTTCAGCCCGGCTTCATCCGATCCGTATTTATATTCATTCCACAGGTACTCGCTGTAGTTGGCAAAAGCCTCATTAAGGGTGAGATTGGACCAAGACTCTGCCGTCACCAAGTCTCCAAACCACTGATGAAAAAGCTCATGAGCGATAATGTAATCCCAATCTGAATCGATTGCCTCTCTTTCGTCAAGAAGCAGATTTTCCATAAAGATCGAAGCAGTGGTATTTTCCATAGCTCCTGATACAAAATCCCTCACCACGATCTGATCGTACTTTGGCCAAGGAAAGGGGTATCCCAGTTTTTCTTCGAAAAAAGCAATCATCTCAGGAGTATTTTCAAAAACCTTAGCCGCTCCCTTTTCAAATCCTTTTTCCACATAATACCCCAAAGGCAAATCCCCATATCGGTCTTCTACCTTGGCAAAATTTCCAATAGCTAGAGCAGCCAAGTAGGGGGCGTGGGGAAGGTCCATTTCCCAATAATCTTTCCTCATTCCACCCCCCAAAGCCTCCTGGAGTATCAACCGACCATTGCTGATGGTAACTAAGGAATCTTCCACGGTCAATTTGAAAAGTTGGGTAAACCGCTCATTGGGGCGGTCAATGGTTGGAAACCACTTGCTGTTGTGCTCGGTCTCCCCTTGGGTCCAGATCATCCTGGGTTTACCGGGAATTGTATCCAAAGGATCTATGAAATACAAACCTTTGGTATCCGTGATGGCTTCCGAACCTCCGCCTGAGTTACGCTCCGGAAAGGCCTGATAGTTGATTTCTACCCTGAAAGTATCCTCAGCAGTCATTTCTTCAGGGAGATAAATGCTGAGAATCCGCTCGTTATATCCATAGTTAAGCTTCTGTTTAGTTTCCCCTTCCAGCAAATAAACCGCCCCCATATCATAGTCCTTGGCGTCCAACTGAAGGTTTTTCTGAGCGTAAAAAAATGGTTTTACAGTCAAAATCGCCCTTCCGATTACCGATTGATTGGCCCAATCAAAGGAAAGGTCCAAATCTGTGTGAAGGATATCAAAATCCCGTGCTGCGGAAGCCTGATAGTTTTCCATGAGTTTCTCCTTTTGCCTCATCAAAATGATTTGGTCCAAACTGTCTTGCATTTTGTCTCTTTCCGGGTACGTTGTGGTTAGGGATTCAGGGGAAGAAACGACCGTTTGCTCAGTCTTGCAGGCTGCCAAAATGGACAGGCACAGAAGGAGAGAAATTTTCAAACCGGACAGGAAATTTTCTTTGGGTAAGGAATTCAATTCTTTCATATTTGGGGAAAATCTATCGGAAAACGACGATAGAACATAAATTTTGATCCAAAATAGCAGGAATGTTTTCAGTAATTATCCAAAATGAAACGTATCAGGTGGAAAAAAACGATGGTTTTTTTCAAGTCGAAGGCAAAAAACTTACCTGGGATATCCAATGGCTGGGCGATGGAAAAATCCATTTGATCAAAGGAAATGAGTCCATGGAGGCCGAACTGATCGATTGGGACCGGGAAACAAAATCAATGAGAATCCGGCTGGGACATCAGACCGCCAAAGTCCAATTGAAGGACCGCTTTGATCTCCTTCTTGAAAAAATGGGCATGTCAGCCATAGGTTCCGGTGCGCCGAAAGACATCAAAGCTCCCATGCCGGGGTTGATTTTGGACCTTAAAGTAAAGTCAGGTGATGAGGTGAAAAAGGGTGACGTAGTTTTGATTTTGGAGGCGATGAAAATGGAAAATATCATCAAGGCTCCAGGTGACGGGACAGTAAAAGAAGTGAAGGTGAGCTTAAAACAAAGTGTGGAAAAAAATCAGGTTTTGATCCAGTTTTAGGTTTTTACCGCAAGCTAAAAAAAACTTTGATCCGCTGTAGCTTCTGTAAAGGATTGGAGCGAATCAGCAATCGATTAAGTTTGGGAAAAATTCGATTGAAAAAAAGGGTGAATTTTTCCATTCCTCCTACTGCAAACTCTTCCCTCCCTTTCTCGATACCCTGAAGTATCAATTCTGCACAAACCATTGGATCCATCCCTTTCTATAGCGCATTTTGCATTTTTCCGTTTGCAGTGCCATCCCCTTTCCATCCTGTCACGGCGATGTCCGTGCGGACAAATCCGGGGATCACCAGGTGGATACGGAGATTGGAAGAGGTTTCCGCTCTCAAAGAATCAAAGTAGCCGTGAAGCGCGTGTTTTGATGCAGCATAGGCCGCAAGTTTGGGCACGCCATACTTTCCGCTAAGACTAGAAGTCACTGCCAAGTGAAGTAAGCTGTCTGGAGACTTCAGGGACAAGAGTGCTTTCGCTACGGCTACCAGCCCCCAAAAATTGATATCAAAAAGTTTTTTCTCTAGATCTAGCGAGGTCTCTATGGACCGATCCCTTACCGCAATTCCTGCATTCAGAAACACCACGTCCAAGCCTCCAAAATGCGACCAAGCATCTTTTGTCTTTTCACCGATCGACCCATGATCTTCGACGTCCATGGGAAGAAGGGTTAGCTGAGCTGAGGGGGACTCATTTCTCAGTTGTTCCAGTCGATCCTTTCTTCTGGCCGAAACCACCACCCAGGCATTTTTTTTGATCAGGCAACGAACCAAGCCTTCCCCAATCCCCGAAGAGGCACCAATGATCCAAACCCTTTTATTTTCCCAGAAATCCATGGCCAATAGTTAATGTAGCCTTGAGTTCAATTTACATCATTCTGCACCAAATTTTATTTTCCTTCTAGCATTATGCACTGAAGAAATTATATTTGTCGGATTGTTCATTCTCTTATGGGGAAGGCTCAATCTCTTTTGATCCATTCCAGCTAAAATTCCTTTTCGAAAAAGGTCAAATTCAAAAACCAATACACCAACCCATGAAATACAAAAGAATCCTTCTGAAGCTAAGTGGAGAGGCCCTGATGGGTGAGAAAAAGTACGGAATCGATCCGGAGCGGCTTCAGCAGTATGCAGACGAAATCAAAAAGGTCAAAGAACTGGGTGTTGAGATCGCCATAGTGATCGGAGGAGGAAATATTTTCCGGGGAGTACAAGCCGAAAAATCAGGAATTGACCGAGTACAGGGAGATTACATGGGTATGCTGGCTACCCTGATCAATGCTATGGCCCTTCAAAGTGCCTTGGAGCAAAACGGGATGTTTACCCGATTGATGTCCGGCATCAAAATCGAAAGTGTATGTGAGCCCTTTATCCGAAGAAGAGCCATCCGGCATTTGGAAAAAGGAAGGATTGTGATTTTCGGCGCCGGGATAGGAAACCCTTACTTTACTACAGACTCCACTGCCGCCCTGCGGGCTATCGAGATCGAATCGGATGTAGTCCTGAAAGGTACTAGAGTAGATGGGGTGTATACCGCAGACCCAGAAAAAGACCTTTCGGCTACCAAGTACCACAACATCACTTTTTCGGAAGTTTATGCAAAAAACCTCAGCGTGATGGACATGACCGCCTTTACGCTATGTCAGGAAAACAATCTTCCGATTATCGTATTTGATATGAACAAAGCAGGAAATCTTAGTAAGTTGGTTTTGGGTGAAGAAATCGGAACCCTAATTACCGCCTAAATAAACACATACCATGGAAGAAATCGAATTATTTCTGGAGGAAGCTCAAGAACTGATGCAAAAAGCAGTGGACCACACTGCCGGAGAATTGGTGAAAATCCGAGCGGGCAAAGCCATGCCTAATCTTTTGGATGGGATTATGGTGCAATACTACGGTGCACCTACCCCGCTCAATCAGGTATCCTCTGTCAATACTCCGGATGCCCGAACCTTGGCAATCAAACCTTTCGAAAGAAATCTTATTTCCGAAATTGAAAAAGCCATCATCAATTCCGACTTGGGCTTGGCACCTCAAAACAACGGGGAAATCATCATTCTCACTATCCCCGCTTTGACAGAAGAGCGAAGAGTACAGCTGGTGAAAATGGCCAAACAGGAATGTGAAACAGGAAAAATCTCCATTCGCTCCGTAAGAAAAGAGATCAATGAATCGCTGAGAAAACTTCAAAAAGAGGGTGCCTCTGAAGACGAAGTCAAAAAAGCAGAAGATAAAGTCCAAAAATTTACAGATCAGTACTCGGCCAAAATAGACGAACTTCTCGCCAAAAAAGAAACTGATATCATGAAAGTCTGATATAATCAGTCCAAAAGCCCGGTTTTGAATGCCGGGCTTCTTTTTGATTAATCCTCAAAGCTTACATTAATAAAGGTGGCTATCCCAAAAAGGGGACCGGCACGGAGGAAATCCCCATTTTCAAATCCTACCCCGACCTCTACCCGGAAGATCCGGAAAAGATTGTCCAGTGAATACCCTATCTCTGTGTAGTGTGGGGAGTTTTCTGTCTTCAGGTAATTCACGAAAATATTTTCCCGAAGGCCGGAAAACCGCAGCATGGGAAGTTGGGTAAACAGAAACTTTCGAAACTGATAGTGAGCAATACCAGCTACATAAGAAGAAGCCGTGCTGTAGCGGTAGTAATCCATGAGGCGATAATTACTCGCCGGGCCAAAGTTGGAGAAGATGGTCCGATTCCCACCGAAATGCTTGAAGTCCGCAAAATAGACCCGATTGTTGTTCAGAAAGGTCCCCGCAGTCACATTAAAATCCAGCTTCCCGCTGACACCAAACGAAAAATCATGCTGAACTCCCAGTTCCATTTGGTCAAAATCAGCCGCATTTCCTCCTCCAGCGAGTTGGGGAATCGCCTTTTGGTAAGAAAAGGTGAGCACCGGTGAGCGCTCGTAATTTGGAGATTTCCTTCCGTTTCGGATGGTATAGGTGAGACCCGGCCTCCATTCTGCAGAGGCGCTGAAACGTGCCACCTGATGGGTTCCAAAATCAAAAGGAGCAGCCTCCACATTTTCAGGGCGGTTGGAGGTATATTCTCTTTCGGGTTTGTTGTAAAAACTGTAATCGCTGGTGTTGACCAATTCCCTTCGCTCAGCCCAGAGGAAATTAGCCCGATAGGTAAACCCATAATTGACCCGGTGAGCCCAATAGATGCGGGCAAAGTCCTGCTCGTATAGCTTCATATAGTTCCTTCTCACCAGAAGGGAATAGAAGGCATTGACCTGTTCATTGATGGGTTCGGATGAATTGAATTGGTAAATAAATCGTCCCCCTTCAAGACCCCAAGTCTGTCCGGATGTAGGCTGAGTATGGGACCATCTGAAATTTACTTTTCCATAAAACCGCCGACTGGAAAACCCATACCTCAATTCCGGATCAATATTAAAACTCTTGCGGATTCGGTTTACACTGTCAGGTAATTTGACCTCGCTGTACTTTCGGTAGTACATGCCCAGTCCCACTTTCCAGCCTTCCACGGTATTGAAAGAAAACTTGGTCCAGTTTTGCCTAAAACCCATGGAAACACCTTTTCCAAAGCTATAACTTGAACCATTCAGGAAATCGAGGGGCTTGTACTTGCTGCGTGCTTTTTTGGCTATGGAGTCCACTTCACTGACTTTGGCTGCTTCTACAGTAGCAAGGCTGTCATCTCTTCTATAGCCTTCCACCTCCTTTATCGTAAGGGGAACCGGACGAATACTGTCCCAATAAGCCAAATCTCTTTTCCTGGCAAGGGTATCTACCGAATAGGTGCGTTCGGACACCACCGGATCTTTCTTCTCTTCGGCTTCCTCTTTCAGCAATTCCTTCTCGTATTGATTGATCAGCTTCCGGTATTCCTTTCTGGTTTTGGGTTCTTCCGTTGCCAATTGCTCCAAGGCAGACTGGGCCTTATTGACTTTTAGGGCACCTTCGGGGATTTCCTGAACTTTTTCATCGATGATTTCGGGTACTAGTGCTAGGTCAGGGTTGAGTTTGATTTGATATTCCCGAGTGGAAGCCAGATAATTGAACTCCCCGGCAAAGCCGAAGATTTTCCCGCCGAAAGTATACGTGTGTGTCAGCGGCATCCATACATTGTCTGCAACGGGCGCATACTGCTGCTTGGCTGTAATCTGAAATCCCAAAAGTGAGGTCTTCAAATCCAAACTGAAAATTGCCCACAAGTCTTCAATGATGTATATGAATCCTTCGAAAACCTGCTCGCCTCTGGACCTTGGCGTCACCCGGATTTTGCTGACCATGACTCCCTGATCAAAAAAACTCCCTTCGTACTTGAACTGATAGTACTGAAATGCATACCGGGAAAGCGGAGAAACAATCCCATTGATCTGATCCTGATAGAATGAAGTTTGAATATACGGTGCGGGAGAAGTCCCTTGATTATCCCCGTTGGTGCGGATGGAAATGACTTTCTCCTCTACTTTATCGGGAAGGGAGAAGGTGATTCGGGAGACGGATTCAGAGGTGTATGCTTCGTTGAGTTTCATGCCTTCCTCTTCCAGTTTTTTTCTGAGGAAAAATGGGGCATCAGTCAGCTGCCCGGTCCCTTTGAGGTAGACGGTCATGGAGTATTCCTGAAGCTGAAGACGATGGTATTTGGCCTTGGCTATGGCTTTTCTCATGATGGTCAGGGCCGGGTCTTCGGCACCGGCCTGCACTTCCACTGTTTGCAGAGAAATTACCTGCTCTTCCAATACCACATCCAAATCGATCCATTGATCAGTGACTTCTACGGTAAGAAGTTGGGATTTGTATCCTAAAAACTGAACCAAGACATCATAATAGCCCGGTTTCAGCCGGTATTCATAGCGACCGTTTTCATTGGTAGGGACTCCATCTTCGAGGTTGCGGATAAATACCGAGGCAAAAGCTAGGGGTTCTTTTTCCCTATTGGTGACTGTACCCCGAATACCTTGGGCAAACAAAGCAGGAATGGATAGGAGAAAAAAGAACAAAAGCTGGGGCAGAAATGCACGGATAGAAAGGGTCATGGAAGAAAAAAAGGATGTACTTTCTAAAGATGCAGAAACATACGGGGAGGTTGTAAGCAAGGTTGATTTTATAATACAATTTAACAAGACTCGCCCCCTCGGTTAGGGTAAACAGGGAGAAGAAATCGGAAATTGGGGAGCGATAAATTCTTCCGAGGTATTTTTCCCTTAAAATTAATTAAACGAACTTGTTCTTTTATTTTAACGAAGAAGACCCAGGACTTCTTTAAATTTTTTAAAAATGTCCTTGGCGTGCTGGAAATGGGCTTTATCTGAAATGAGAGAATTTTAAAATAATTAATAAAAATTGATTTTTTTGATAGTGTTTAAAAGGAAAACGTTTTCCATTAAATTATTGTCAACAGAAAATAATATTCATTAGACAATTGTTAAAATTAGGATTATTCCATTACAGATGGGGTTTTCTGTTACTTGATTTGGTAAATGTTAACAATTGCAAAATTAAAATTATTGCTTCACCTTAGGTTTGAAATTAAGTACTCATACCTATTTCGCTTTTTTCAAAAAACAAAAAACCCTATGAGAAATTATTTACCAAAACTCAAGTCGTTGCTGCTTGCGATGGTGCTGACAATAGGCTCTATCGCATTCGCCAACGCCCAAAGCCGCACCCTGACAGGTACCGTATTGGATGCGTCCTTTGGAGACCCTGTTCCGGGTGCAACCGTGCTAGTCAAGGGCACGACCCGTGGAACTGCTACCGATTTGGACGGGAAGTTTAGTCTTCCTCTTCAGGCCGGAGATCAGATTCTTGTCGTTTCTTTTGTGGGATACCTGACCCAGGAAATCGAAATCGGCAATCAATCTTCCATCACCATTACTTTGGAGGAGGATATTCAAAGCCTTCAGGAAGCTGTGGTTATTGGTTACGGAAGCCAAGATAAGAAAGAAATCACCTCTGCGGTGGTCGGTGTCAAGCCGGAAGACTTCAACCGAGGTAACGTGGCCAACCCTGCTCAATTATTGCAAGGTAAAGTAGCGGGTCTGTCTATCACCCGTCCGGGAGGTAACCCTAACAATGCCTTTAATGTGCGTCTGAGAGGTCTATCTACTTTCGGTGCAAACTCCTCTCCCCTCATCGTATTGGATGGAGTCATTGGCGCTTCTTTGGAAAACGTTGACCCGAATGATATTCAGTCCATCGATGTATTGAAGGATGGTTCTGCTGCGGCAATCTATGGTGCAAGAGGTTCTTCCGGTGTAATTTTGATTACCACTACCCGTCAGGGAAAGAAAGACGGAACTACCAATGTAAACATCAACTCTTTTGCGACCCTTGATCAGGCCACCAACCTGATCCCGATTCTCACCCCGGAGCAATTTGTAGCCAGAGGTGGAACAGACTTCGGCAGCAGAACAGACTGGAGAAATGAATTGATTGACGATGCTTTGTCTTTCACCACCAATGCCAGTGTATCGGGTAATTTCAACAACACCAATTACATGGCCTCTGTCAACTACCGGGACAACAACGGGATTGTAAACGGAGTGGGCAATGAAAGATTGAATATTTCCCAAGGAGCATTGAATAACCGTTTGAGATTGAATGTCAACCTTTCCTTTACCAACGAAGACAGAGAAAGCATCAACGATGCGGCATTCAGATATGCCACGATTTACAACCCTACTGCTCCAATCTTTGAAGACACAGAGGATGCCAGAAATCGATTTGGAGGCTATTTCCAAAGAGACTTGTTTGACTTCTTCAATCCGGTGGCTTTGGCTAACCAGCAAAAATTCGTCAGAGAGACCAAAACTTCCTTGGTTTCTTATCGGGCAGAATATGACATTTTGAGCAATTTGACAATCACTGCACAGTATTCCCAGGACAGAAGAAATGAATTGGATGGCAACTTCTGGTCATTACAGGATTATCAGGTAGGATTGGGCGCTGTCGGTTCTGCTGAGCGAGCTACTTTCGACCGTTCACAACGAATCTTTGAATCCACCCTCCGCTACGAGACGGATCTTTCTGATAAGCTAAACATGACCCTCTTGGGAGGTGTAGGTACACAATTTACCAGCCAGGAAGGATTCAGAGCGAGAACAAGACAATTCCTTTTTGATACAGGATGGAATAATTTGGGTGCCGGTGCTATCCGTTTCGGTAACAATACCAATGTATCTTCCTTCGCAAATGAAGATCAGTTGAATTCCGTATTTGGACGAGCCAACTTCAACTGGGACAACATGTTCTTCCTTTCTGCTTCCGTTCGGGCAGAAACCTATTCCGGATTTGGAGCCAACAATCAAACCGGTTATTTCCCTGCATTTTCCGTAGGTTCTGACTTTACGCAAATCTTCGATATGGGTGTCTTCAGCCAATTCAAGCCAAGAGTGTCTTACGGTGTCACCGGTAACTTGCCTCCTTCACCCACCTTGGCTTTGGGTGTATTCGGTAACGGAAACCGAATCGACTTGGATGGCGATCCCCTGACAGAGAATGATATATTTGTGGGTTTGAACCAGTTTGCCAACCCCAACCGAGACCTGAAATGGGAAACCAAGAAAGAATTTAACGTGGGTGTTGACTTTGGCATCTGGAATGGCAAAGTGACCGGTAGCGTAGACTACTACACCAGAAATATTTCAGACCTTCTTTTCAACGTCCCTGTAGCTGCAGGTGCTCCTAACCCATTTGACCCGGGTCGATTCAATACGGCCGGTTCTACTTGGGTAAACTTAGCCGACTTGAGGGCCGCTGGTTTCGAATTTGTAACCACCGTGAACCAAGTAGGTAAAGGTTTGCTGAAGTGGACCCCTACTTTGAACTTTACCATCTACGACAAGACCACTATCGAAAGCTTGTCGAACGGAGAATTGGGATTTGAAGAATTGAGATTTGCAACTCCTGGTTCTCCAGGACAGAACAACAACCCGATTATCTACAACAGAGTAGGTCAAAAATTAGGTGATATCTATGGACCTACTGTCATTGGATTCACCGAAGCAGGGGAGTATATCCTCAACACAACCGATCCTAACGAATGGACCAGAGTAGGAAATGGACTTCCTAAAGGAGAGTTTGGTTTTGCCAACTCATTCAGCTACGGAGCTTGGTCATTGAATGTGTTCCTAAGAGGTGCATGGGGCCATGACCTGTACAACTCCTACAGAGGCTTCTACGAAAATGCTGATACCCCTTCCAATACCTGGAACTCAGTAATCACAGATAAAACTCCAACCAATCCATTGGTAACTTCGTCTCCTACTATGAACAACACCGTGGTGGAGGATGCTTCCTTTATCCGGTTGGATAACATGGAAGTGGGCTACAATTTGCCAACAAAATCGGCCAATTTGAGTTCTTTAAGAGTGTATTTGGCTGCTCAAAACCTGTTCACTATCACAGGTTACACAGGTATCGACCCGGAAGTGAGAACCAATGATGCTGAAAACAATGATCCATTTACCTCAGCACTTTCTCCGGGTATTGAGCGTAGAAATACCTATTTCCAGACTCGTTCATTCACTTTGGGTGTAACAGTAAACTTTAAATAACCAATCAAATTCTACAGATATGTTTAAATCAGTAAAAAAAATCTGTTTAGTGCTCCCGGTGGTTTTTGCCATGGGTGCATGTCAGGAATTGGAGCAGGAGGTTTTGGATGGCGTGACGGCGGATGATATTGCAAACAGTACCAATCCGAATTTGATTGACGTCCTCAAAGCTTCCGCGTACTCCAGAATCGTAGGTTCATGGGGAGGCCATAACAGCATTTGGTCAATACATGAAGTAGCATCGGATGAGTTGGCAATCCCTCAGAAAGGAGCCGACTGGGAAGATGGTGGGCAATGGTTGAGAATGCACAGACACCTTTGGAATCCTTCCGAAGAAGCTTTCAATAACTCTTGGTCTTACTGCTACAGTGCAATAGGTGAAATCAACAACCTAATCATCGCTTATCCAGATGTAACCGCATTGACCAGTGAATTGAAAGTACTTCGGGCTTTGATTTACATGTGGCTGATCGATTCATTTGGAAATGTCCCCGTGATTGACGAAAACTCCACCGGTGGCAATCCTCCCAATAGCCCTAGAGCTGAGGTGTTCGCATTTATCGAATCCTCTATCTTGGACAACATCGATGCACTGCCTGAGGAAGGCTCGAAATATTACATCAATTACTACACCGCCAAGGCCATGTTGGCAAGGTTGTATATCAATGCAGAAATCTACACCGGTACACAAAGATGGGCGGATGCAGAGGCTGCTGCGGATGAAGTGATCAATAGCGGAAATTATTCTTTGACCAGCAATTTCTTCGCGAATTTCGCAGAAAGAAACAGCGGTTCTCCTGAGAATATCCTGACCCTTCCCTACGATCAAAACAATGCAGGTGGCTTCAACTTAGCGCAAATGACTTTGCACTACCTGAGCCAGAATACTTACAATCTTCAGGAGCAACCTTGGAACGGATATGCTTCTCTTGAAGAATTTTACAACAGCTTTGACGACGAAGATGCTCGTAAAAACTCCTTCTTGGTAGGTCCTCAGTTTTCTTCTGACGGAAGCAGATTGTTGGATATTTCTGCTGAGCCGGGCGATCCGGATGGTGAGCCATTGACCTTCACCCCCAATATCAACATGTTGGCTCCCAACGCCTTCAGACAGGCAGGGACAAGAGTTGGGAAATTCGAGTTCGCTTCAGGGGCTGCCTCCAGCTTGAACAACGATTATCCTTTGTTCAGATTGGGTGAAATCATCCTAATCAAAGCCGAAGCTGCATTACGTCAAGGCAAAACTGCAGACGCCTTGGCAGCTGTAAATCAAATCAGAACCCGTGCCGGTATGCCAGCTTACTCCAGCATCACATTAGATGAGCTATTTGATGAAATCGGACGTGAAATGTTTGCTGAGGCTAACAGAAGAACCGCACAGATCCGATTCGGAAAGTGGAGTCAGCCATGGTGGGAAAAAGATCAATCCGCGGCTTTCCGCGTGTTGTTCCCAATTCCTTTGAACCAAATCAATGCTAACCCTAACCTGACGCAAAATCCAGGTTACTAATAGCGCCAATTGCTAAATTAGAAAAGAAGTGTGCTTCGGTACACTTCTTTTTTTTACCCCAGGCTCATGAGAAGTCATTCTGTTTTACTACTGCTAATTCTCCTTCTGTTTTCCTGCAAAAAGGAAAATGACACACTTTTTGTCCTTCTGGATAGCTCAAAAACAGGACTGAAATTCAGAAATGACCTTACCTACACCGAAACGGTAAATCCCTACACCTTTAGAAACTTTTACAACGGCGCCGGAGTGGCAATAGGCGACCTCAACAACGACGGATTACCGGATATTTTTTTGGCAGGAAATCAAACCTCCAATCGTCTCTACCTAAATCTGGGAGAGATGAAATTCAGAGACATTACCACAGAAGCAGGTTTGGACTCCGAAGGCTTTTGGACCACCGGAGTCAGCATGGCTGATATCAACGGGGACGGCCTTCTGGATTTATACATTTGCAAATCCGGCCCCATGGGAGGAGAAAAGCGTCACAATGAACTTTTCATCAATCAGGGCAACCTTACTTTTTTGGAAAAATCAAAAGAATTTGGACTGGCGGAAACAGGACTCAGTCAGCATGCTGTTTTCTTCGATTACGACCGGGACGGTGATTTGGACATGTATCTCCTCAGCAATTCAGGACGATCCGTCGGAGTCTACGACTTGAGAGCAGGCCAAAGGGAAATCAGAGGTCCAGAGGGAGGAAATAAGCTTTTTAGGAATGATGGAAATCAATTTACCGATGTATCCGAACATGCAGGAATCTACGGCAGTGCCATTGGCTACGGTCTAGGGGTCACGGTCGCAGATCTCAACGAAGACCAATGGCCGGATCTCTATGTTTCCAATGACTTTTTCGAACGGGATTACCTCTACCTTAACAATCAGGACGGGACGTTCAGCGAGGTTTTGCCTGAATTGCTGCTAGAGATCAGCATGGGTTCCATGGGCGCAGATATCGCAGACCTGGACAACGACGCCCGACCTGATATTTTTGTCACAGAAATGCTTCCTGCCACTTGGGAACGGATCAAAACCAAAACCCCCTTTGAGGAGTGGGATAAGTATCAAGCCAATGTACAGGCAGGCTACCACCATCAATTCACCAGAAACACCCTGCAAAGAAATCTGGGACTCCGGCCGGGAACTCAAATACCGGTTTGGGCCGAAGTCTCCCGGTTTGCAGGAGTCGAAGCCACCGACTGGAGTTGGGGAGCATTGATTTTTGATGCCGACTTAGATGGGTATAAGGACATTTTTGTGGCCAATGGAATTGTCAAAGACCTGACGGACTTTGATTTTGTGGACTTCTATGTCAACAACCAAAGCAAAATCCAAGAATTCAAAGAAGATTCAATGTTGGTAACCCAAATGATCGATGCCTTTCCCTCTGCTCCCCAGTCCAATTTCTGGTTCAAAAATCTGGGCAATTGGCAATTTGAAAATCAGGCAGAAAAACAAGGCCTCTCGGCCAAAACCTTCAGCACAGGGACCGCCTATGCGGACTTGGACAATGACGGAGACTTGGATCTGGTAATCAACAATCTGAATGAGGAGGCCTTTCTTTACCAAAACCAAGCGAGGGAACAGAAAAAAGGTAATTTCCTCAGCGTAGATTTGAAGCAGGCCTTTGGGGCAAAGGTTTTAGTCTACTCGGAGGGAAAAACCTTCTACCAAGAATATCAACCCGTCAAGGGATACATGTCCTCTGTTGATTCCCGGGTTCATTTTGGTCTGGGAAAATCAGAAGTCATCGATTCTATCCGGATTATCTGGCCGGATGGAGCCGAAAACATCCTCTCCAATGTCCAAGTCAATCAGATCTGGAAACCGGAAAGGCAATCAACATCCCCCAAGACACCTTCCACATCAACAAATTCAGTTCCTTTTTACCACGCAAATTTTGAACTTCCTTTTACTCACCAGGAGAGTGAGTTTGTGGATTTTGACCGGGACAGACTTCGGTTTTGGATGATCAGCAATGAAGGCCCCAAGGTCGCCTCGGCGGATGTCAATGGAGACGGATTGAAGGATATTTTCCTTCCCGGGCCAAAAGGACAAGCCTCCCAAATGCTTTTGCAGCAGGCCTCAGGAGGCTTTATTTCCACTCAAAAAGCCCTTTTTGAACAAGATGCTCTGGCAGAAGACATCACAGCGGTCTTTTTCGATGCCAACGGGGATTCATTTCCTGATTTGCTTGTAGGCAGTGGGGGAATCGAGCATTCGAATTTTTCTCCAACCTACTCTGATCGCCTATACCTCAATAACGGGATGGGAAACTTCACCAGAAGCAGCCAACTCTTTGCCGCAACCCCAACCTCCTTTATTGAAGTACTGGACTGGGACAAGGATGGAGATCAAGATTTGATCATTGGAGAGCGAGCTGTTCCTTTTGCTTACGGGATTCCTACAGGACTTCAGTTTTGGGAGAATGACGGCAAGGGAAACTTTACCGACCGCAGTGCGGACTATCCGGAATTGCGCCAGCTGGGGATGCTTACCGACGGTAAAATCGCTGACCTCAACGGAGATGGCATGACTGAACTCGTTTTGGTAGGGGAATGGATGCCGATTCGGATTTTTACTCAAGAAGGAAAAAAGTGGGTTGAAAAAAGTGAAGAATTCGGTTTTTCCGGCACTTCCGGACTATGGAACTGCCTGAAAATAGCCGATGTAAACGGAGATGGAAAGCCGGATATCCTGGCCGGAAATCTGGGACTCAACTCCCGAATCCGCACCTCCTCCTCTTCTCCGCTTCAGCTGATCATCAATGACTTTGACCAAAACGGAAGTGTGGAGCAGATTCTTTCCCGAAAAGAAGCCTCGGGAACTCTTCCCATGGTTTTGAAAAATCCCCTACTCAAACAGATCCCATCTCTGAGGAAACAGTTGACTACTTATGCTGCTTATCAGAATGCCACTTTGGAGGCCCTATTTCCTCCTTCGGTTTGGGCAAAATCCCTAACTTTGCAAGCGGATTTGCTGGCTACTTCCTTATGGATCAACGGATCTGAGGGTCAGTTTTCTCAAGCCACCCTTCCGGCTGAAATCCAACTGTCTCCGGTCTATTGTCTGGAGGTCATTCAAAGACCAGATTCCTTACCCTTGCTGGTTTTTGCAGGCAATCAAAGTCGAATCAAACCAGAACTAGGCACTCAGATGGGGAGTTATGCATGGGTAGTAAGCCTACAGGAAAATGGTACCTGGAAAACCCTGCTACCCGAAGAAAGTGGTCTGTTCGTACCCGGGGAAACCAGAAGTTGGCTTCAAATCCCAATCCACCAAAAATTACATTTAGTCGCATTTAGAAATGATGATACGCCCTTGGCTTTTGA
Organism: Algoriphagus confluentis; assembly: GCF_036245625.1. Lineage (NCBI taxonomy): Bacteria > Pseudomonadati > Bacteroidota > Cytophagia > Cytophagales > Cyclobacteriaceae > Algoriphagus > Algoriphagus confluentis. The sequence goes on along the minus strand of NZ_BTPD01000002.1, from coordinate 351,246 downwards.
AATTCGCTAGTATTGCTCTGATTGCCCTCCTTTTTTCCTGCAAATCTGACTATCAGAAGTTGGAAGAAAGAGAACTGGCCTCAGGAAAACAGGTCAATGAACTGTTTCTGGGCTTGGAATTGGGTATGACTCGGAGAGACTTCTTTCAGACCTGCTGGGACCTGAACAAGGAAGGAATTCTAACCAATGGCCCCACGGAACTTTCCGTGGAGTACAGCCTCACACTTCCTTCCGGAAATCCTGCCAAAATGCGCTTTTATCCCAAGTTTGAAGAAGATAAAATCTACCTGATGCCGGCAGAAATCACCTATGAAAACTGGGCACCATGGAACGAGGAGCTTAGCGTGGAAAATCTCCGGGCTGATGTGGTCAACCTGATGGAAGAGTGGTATGGACCCGGTTTTTTGGAAATTTCCGATGAAGATCAGTCCAAAGTCGTCTATGTGAAAATGGACGGAAACCGGAGAATCCGGGTATTCAAAAAGCACATTTCCTCAGTGAAGATAGAAATCAGTGATTTGCCTGTGGAGAAAAAACTAAAAGAGAATCCCCAATCATGAAAAAGCTTTCCATTTCAATTCTAAGCTTGGGATTACTCTTTTCCTGCGGGGAAAAAAAATCTACTGAGCCTACACTTTTTGAGGAAATCAATCCGGTGGCTTCTGGAGTGGACTTCCGAAATGATCTGAGCTTTCAGGAAGAATTCAACATTTTCACTTATCGGAATTTTTACAACGGCGGAGGAGTGGCCATAGGTGACGTGAACAACGACGGACTGGTGGACTTGTACTTTACCGCCAACCTTGGCCCCAACCGACTGTATCTGAACAAAGGAAATTTTCAGTTTGAAGATGTGACTGAAAAGGCCGGAGTAGCTGGCACTCGGGCTTGGAGTACCGGAGTGGCCATGGCTGATGTCAATGGAGACGGATGGCTCGATATTTACGTCTGCAATTCGGGGGACATGGCCGGTGACAATAAACAGAACGAGCTGTTTATCAATCAGGGAGATGGGACTTTTCTGGAAAGAGCCGAGGAATTTGGCTTGGCGGATCAGGGGTTTTCTACGCATGCCGTCTTTTTTGATTATGACAAAGACGGAGACTTGGACGTCTATCTCCTCAACAACTCCTATCAGGCCATCGGCACCTTCAACAAAATGCAAAACGAACGGCCCAAGCGTGACCCGGTGGGCGGGGATAAGCTTTTTAGAAATGAGGGGGATAGATTTGTAGACGTCAGCGAGGAAGCAGGGATCTATGGTTCGGTGATTGGCTTCGGCCTCGGAATCACGATAGGCGATGTGAACCAGGATACTTGGCCGGATATCTTTATATCCAACGACTTTTTTGAAAAAGACTACCTCTACATCAACAATCAGGACGGAACCTTCACCGAATCTCTGGAATCTTACATGCGCTCTATCAGTGCTGCATCCATGGGAGCGGATATTGCCGATATGAACGGAGACGGGATGTTGGATATTTTCGTGACCGATATGCTACCTGAGCCCCAAACTCGGCTCAAGCAGGTGACTACTTTCGAAAATTGGGATAAATTTCTCTTTAACAAGCAGCACGGCTATCACTACCAGTTTTCCAGAAACATGCTTCATCTCAACAACGGGGACGGAAGCTTCAGTGAAATTGGCCGCTTGGCGGGAGTAGAAGCCACAGATTGGAGCTGGGGAGCTTTGCTTTTTGACATGGATAGCGACGGGCAGCGGGATATTTTCGTCGCCAACGGAATCTATCAGGATATCACCGATCTGGACTACCTCAACTTCATTGACGACGAGCAGACCAAAGTAAAAATCATCTCCCAAGATGGAGTGGATTACCGGGCTTTGATCGACCCGATACCAGTCAATCCTGTCTCCAATTATGCTTATCAAAACCAAGGCAACCTAACCTTTGAAAATAAGGCCGAAGCTTGGGGCTTGGGAAAAGCCATTCACTCCAATGGGGCTGCTTATGGGGATTTGGACAATGATGGGATGCCTGACTTGGTCGTCAATAATGTCAATCAGGCTGCCCAAATCTTCCGAAACCAAACAAAAACCCTGCTTCCTGAGCATCATTCCATTCAGTTTGTCTTGGAAGGAAAAGGAGGAAACACCCATGCCATAGGAACTCAGGTTCGGGCTACCTCAGGGGAAAAGCTCTTCTATCTGGAGCAAATGCCTAATCGGGGATTTCAGTCCTCGGTGGATCCCAAACTCACTTTGGGATTGGGTTCGGTTTCGGTTTTGGAGAAAGTTGAGATCCTTTGGCCCGATGGAAAGTACACCCTTTTGGAAAATATCCCCGCGGATCAAGTGCTTACTTTCAAGTGGTCCGATGCAGGTGACCTCCAAGAAGGACAATCCTTTTTCCCTACCAAAGCAAGCCCATTCTACTTCCAAAAAGAATCAGAGTCCAGTTTGGATTTTACCCATCAGGACAACGAGTTTGTGGACTTTGACCGAGACCGACTGACCTATTTCATGCTTTCCACGGAGGGCCCCGCCTTTGCGAAAGGAGACGTGAATGGAGACGGGATCGAGGACTTGTATTTTGGAGGAGGAAAGACTTTTTCGGGTCGACTCTATCTCGGACAGCGGGACGGTTCTTTCCGGGAGAGCAAGCAGGAGGCTTTCGAAGCCAGCGCCTTGTCAGAAGATACCGATGCGGTATTTTTCGATGCCGACGGGGATGGAGATTTGGATCTTTTTGTCACCTCAGGAGGGAATGAATCAGGCTTTGGATCCCCGGATCTGGCGGATCGCCTGTACCTCAACGACGGGAAAGGAAACTTCATCGCTGGATTTTCTACTGCCCTTGGAGGCGTATTCGGAAGCAGTAGCACGGTCAGTGTATTGGATCTCAATAGAGACGGAGCTTTGGACCTCTTTGTTGGCGGAAGATTGATTCCTTTTACCTATGGTGCCCCTGCCGATTCCCATATTTGGATCAATGACGGGAAAGGAAATTTCACCGAACAGTCCTCCACAATTGCCCCGGAAATGAAAGGTCTGGGAATGGTCACGGCCTCCCAAGTACTGGATTGGGATGGGGACGGAATGATGGACCTGGCCATTGTGGGAGATTGGATGGCTCCTACCCTCTTTAGAAATAAAGGAGGGAAATTGGAAAAAGTCTCAATTCCCGAATTCGAAATCCTCAAAGGCTGGTACCGTTCTCTGGAGGTGGCTGATCTCAACGGAGATGGTTTGCCTGATTTGATCTTAGGCAATCAGGGTCAAAACTCCCGATTCAAACCCCAGACAGATCGCCCAATTCACCTCTTTCTGAATGATTTTGATCAAAACGGCTCAATCGAGCAGATTTATACCCAAAAGATCGAAGGCAAAGAGATTCCATTTACACTCAAGCACGAGCTGGAAAAGCAGGTTCCAGGTATAAAAAAGAAGTACATCCGGTACACGGATTACAATGGAGAAGCCCTGACTGACATTTTCCCCAAGGAAATTCTGGATAAGTCCATCGTCCAATCCGCCAATTCCTTTGAATCCGGAGTCTTGATCAATCAGGGGGAAGGGAAGTTTTCCTGGATGCCTTTCCCCTCTTTTGCCCAAAAAACATGGATCTATGCCATCCAAATCGGAGACTTCAATCAGGATGGGGTTCAAGACATTCTGTTGGGTGGGAATCTCTTTGGAGTCAAGCCCGAAATGGGTAAATACGACGCAGGATTCGGGGAACTTCTTTTGGGAAAGGGAGACGGAAGTTTCGAATTCCTACCTAACCGAATGCATGGATTGAAACTCGATGGAGACATCAGGGCACTTTCCCTTTTGGAAGGAAATCGGCTTTTGGTTGTCAAAAACAAAGGAAAAGCAGAATTCTGGAGGATATCAAAATGAGAATCCGCTTCCTTTATCTCTCTTTCTTTCTCCTGGGAGGACTTTTTTCCTGCCAAAAACAGGAGGAACAAAAAGATACCCTTTTCCAGCTTCGATCTTCGGAAGAGACCGGAATTGGCTTTGCCAATACTCTGAATTCCACTACTGAGCTGAATATTTTGGAATACCTCTATTTCTATAATGGAGGCGGAGTGGCAGCTGGAGATATCAACAACGACGGATGGGTGGACTTGTACTTTACCGGCAATCAGGTCCCGAATAAGTTGTACCTCAATCGGGGCAATTTCAGGTTTGAGGACATCACGGAATCCGCCGGGGTATCCGGAGAAGGTGGCTGGTCCACAGGGGTGACTATGGCGGATATCAACGGTGACGGATTATTGGACATTTACGTCTGCCAAGTAGGAGGTTTCGGAAGTATTCAAGGAAGAAATCTGCTTTACCTCAATCTGGGTGATGGAAAATTCCGAGAAGCTGCCGAAGAGTTTGGGCTCGCCTACCGGGGATTCAGTACCCATGCCGTATTTTTTGACTACGACCGGGACGGAGACCTGGATCTCTATCTTCTAAATCACAACGTCAAATCCCCGGAAGTTTTTGCCCAAGCCAAGAATCGGACGATCTACGACCCGAGCGGAGATCAATTGTATAAAAACCTCCTGAGTGAAGGAGGAAAAGGATATGAAAACGTGACCGAAAGCTCCGGAATCTACTCCAGCATCTTGGGTTTTGGATTGGGTGTGGCTGCCGAAGACTTCAACGGTGACGGTTGGTTGGATCTGTACGTTTCCAACGATTTCACCGAAAACGACTACCTCTACCTCAACAATCAGGACGGCACTTTCCGTGAGGCTTTGGGGGAAATGATTTCCAATACCAGCCGATACAGTATGGGAAACGACGCCGCGGACCTGAATGGGGATGGCTTCCCGGAGATTTTCACCACCGACATGCTTCCCGAAGATCCCGAAATCTGGATGAAATCCGTCGGGGAAGACAAGGCTGAAGTCTATCAGGTCAAAGAGCGATTTGGCTACTCGGATCAATACGTGAGAAATCACCTTCAGCTCAATCAGTCCGGTAAAAATTTTGCGGAAATCGCCCTATTCTCCGGTGTGCATGCCTCAGACTGGAGCTGGTCTCCCCTACTTTTTGATATGGACAATGACGGCTTGGTAGACATTCATGTCACCAATGGGATCACCAAGCGACCCAATGACTTGGATTTTATCCAATACAGCCAAGATGCCGATGCCAAAACTCCTCTGGAGGAGCTTCGCAAAAAGCAAATCGACCTCTTGCCCCAGCTGAAAATCTCCAATTTTGCTTGGAAACAAACCGAAAATCTCCAATTCGAAAATCAGGCTAAAGCTCTAGGTTTGGACGAGGAGAGCTATTCCAATGGATCCACTTATGCAGATTTGGACAATGACGGGGATTTGGATTTGATCGTGAACAATATCGATCAGGATGCCTTCCTCTACGAAAACCAAAGCGAAAAATCCGGAAATCACTTCCTGAAAGTCAACCTCAAAGGAAGTGCCGGCAATCCTTTCGGGATCGGATCGAAAGTAACAGTCTTTTCCTCAGGAAAAACATACCATCAGCGTCTGAGCACTTCTCGAGGATTTCAGTCAGGCCCTTCCACCACCTTGGTTTTCGGGTTGGGAAAAGAAGAAAAAATCGACTCCATTCAAGTTTTCTGGCCGGAAGGATTCACCGAGGTTTTTGCGGGAAGCAGCCTAAATCAAACCCTTTCATTGGAAAAAGGAAAAGGAAAGGAAGTGCTAATTGCATCTTCCCCTGCAAGCCCGAATTCTCCGGAATTTCCCCTTTTCCTACCCTGGAAACATCAGGAGAAAAATGAGGTGGATTTTCTTAAAAGGGAGTATTTAGCTCCTAAAAGCTTCACCCAAATGGGCCCTGCCTTGGCTGTGGGTGATGTCAACGGAGACGGCTTGGATGATCTATACCTTGGCGGGGCCATGGATCAGCCGGGGACTATTTTCCTCCAAAATGCAAAGGGAGAGTTTGAAGAAGTGGAGAACCCGGTTTTCCGCCAATTGGCCAAGGCTGAGGATGTGGTGGCCGAGTTTGCGGACTTCAACGGGGACGGAAACCTGGACCTTTTTGTAGGAAGCGGAGGCAATGAATACACTTCAGGCAACCTGTTTAATTTCGACCGGATATTCTTCGGTGATGGGCAGGGACGCTTCTCTTTTTCCATGAATTCCCTTCCTCCAGTGGGCGAAAACACCTCCTGTGTGGCAATTCATGATGTAGATGGAGACGGGGATTTGGACCTGTTTATCGGAGCTGCGGTGAAAACTGGAGACTATGGAGCTTCCCCCAAATCCGTCTTGCTGATCAATCAGGGTCGGGGACAGTTTCGGGAGGAAACAGCCCTATGGTTTGGAGAAAAAATGGAATTCGGAATGATAAATTCCGCCCGATTCGCCGATCTGGATGGGGATAATCAGGCCGAGCTGATCCTCAGCGGAGACTGGAATCCCATCAGGATCTTTTCTCTCGTAGGTGGAAAGGCCACTGAAATCAAGCTGAAAGGGCTGGAATATTCCGCCGGATGGATTTCCTCCCTGGAAATAGCCGATGTAGATGGAAATGGTAAGCCGGACATTTTGGTAGGCAACTTGGGCCTCAACTCCAAGCTGAAAGCAAGCAGAGAAAAACCTGTTTGGCTGTATCATCACGACTTTGACGGGAATGGACAGGCCGACCCATTGATTTTCCACTATATGGGAGAAAAGTTGGTGCCTTTTGCCACAAGAGATGACCTGATCCGTCAGATTCCGGGGATCAAGCGTAAGCATCCTTCCTATGCTGCTTATGCACAAATCACCAATCCAGAGGACCTTTTCTCCGGAGAAGAGCTTCAAAAAACCCGGAAACTTCCGGCCTATGAATTCCGCTCAGGGGTGTATTTTCAAAAGGAATCGGGAGAATTCCAATTCGTCCCCTTCCCGGATGAAGCTCAGTGGAGTCCGGTGATGAGTTTGGCTTTTTCACCCCATACCCAAAAGATCGCCCTAGGCCCTAATTCTTCTGATTTCCGCGTGGATTTGGGAAAATCCCTAAGCGGAAAGCCTATGCTCCTTTACTGGGATGACCAATCCTGGTCGGTCGAATATCCAAAGGCTGGTAACACCTCCAAAACTGAAATCCGTCAAATCAGGGAAATCCAGTGGAAGGGCATTCCGCAGTTTCTGGGAGCAGAAAACAATGGTCCCCTTTTCCAGTACCGATAAAAAGCTGAGAGAAATCATTTGTCCTTGGCTGGCTTATCTTTAGCTTTGAAGTCTCATGTAAGTTGATAAATCGCTCAAACCCAATCTGGAGCAATCATTTATCACACTTAATTTGAAATACCCACTATGCGTAAGTTTAAAATTACCCTAAGCGCCTTCCTACTGGTTCTGTTGGCTTTTTCCTGTCAGGAAAAAAAGGACTATTCCCAAGCCATCACCGACGGAAGCTATTTCCACCGGGCTCAAAACCGGATCACCGAGGTCATTATTCATGACATCTTCTCTCCTCCTGTAGCTGCGAGGATTTACTCTTATGCCTCCTTGGCTGCCTATGAAGTAGCCGCTGCTACCGACCCGGCCAACTATGCCTCACTGATGGGGCAATTGAATGGGTCCGAGCCGATTCAGGTAAGAGTGCCGGAAGGGATCTATCCACCTTTAGCGGCTCTGGCGGCCTACTATCAGGTAGGTACAGCTTTGATTTTCTCCGAAAACATGATGCACGAGCAGCGGGATGCGGTCTACGCGGAGTTGAAGAAAAAAGGAATCCCTTCGGATGTATTTGAAACTTCCCTCACTTTTGGAACCGAGATCGCCAATCAGGTGATCGCTTACGCCAAAACCGACAATTACCACCAAAGCCGCTCGTTTCCCAAATACACCGTAGTCAGTGACCCGGGCACCTGGCAACCGACTCCACCGGCGTACATGGAAGCGATCGAGCCGCATTGGAACAAGATCAGAACCTTTGTCCTCGACTCTGCCGCTCAATTTAAGCCGCTTCCTCCTCCTCCTTTCTCTACCGAACCGGGCTCACCTTTCTACGAGTTGGCCAAGGAAGTGTACGAAGCGGATATGAATGCCACCAAAGAAAATAAGGACATCGCCATGTTTTGGGACTGCAATCCCTACAAGATGAATGTGAAAGGCCATGTGATGTTTGCAGAGAAAAAAATCACTCCGGGAGGACACTGGATGAGCATCGCATCCATTGCTGCAGCCGGTGCAGGCAAGGACTGGAAAGGAACCGTGGAAGCCTTGGCTTTGACGGGTATTTCCCTGAATGAAGCCTTTATCTCCTGCTGGGATGAGAAATACCGCAGCAAGCTCATCCGCCCTGAGACCTACATCAATCAGCACATCGATGAGGATTGGGTGCCTTTGCTCCAGACTCCTCCTTTTCCCGAGCATACCAGCGGACACAGTGTGGCTTCAGCCGCCTCGGCCTATACCTTGGCTCAGCTTTTCGGAGATGAATTCCACCTAGTGGACAGCTCAGAGGTGGATTATGGGCTTCCGATCCGGGAATTTGATTCCTTTTCCCAAGCGGCACAGGAAGCGGCAATCAGCCGATTTTACGGAGGAATTCATTACCGCCCTGCCATCGAGTACGGAGTGACTCAAGGTACTCAGGTGGGAGAACTGATCTGGCAGCGGATATCGACCAAGCCGGACCGAGTGGCGATGAAGAAGTGAGATTGAAGTCAGAAATTAGAAATCTGAAAGCTGAAAAGACACCAGACTTTAGACATCCGATATTTGACCCAAGATGGAAAATAGAAGATCATGATCCGATTAAATAAAAATCCCGGGCGAGTAGCTCGGGATTTTTTTTCCCGGATAAGATTATCCCAAAGGCTGTTCAAAGCAAGTACCCATCAAAAAAAGAAGCTGATGGTTTGAAATTTTTTTGATTAATAGTATAACGAAATGTTTTCTATTTCCGTAAACTCCATTCAGTTTCTATTTTATTTTAAACAACAAACCCAACATTTATGAACAAAATTCTGGTATTCTTTTTCGCTCTTTTTCTTTCGGGTACAATCCACGCTCAAGATCTGAAATTTGGTCTGAGAGGAGGTCCAAGCTTCACTACTTTAGGGGGAGAAGAAGGTGGTGACGACTCAAAATTCAGGGTCGGATTCCATCTGGGAGGCTTTGTTTCCCTCCCTCTCTCCGATGGAATATGGTTTGAACCTGGTATTCAGTATGCAAATAAGGGAGCCAAAAGTACAGAAGTCGGCACAGCCACTACTGTAAGAAATGGTTACCTTGATTTACCCCTTTTGTTTAAGTTCCAAGGCGGAGAAAAGTTTTATTTCCTGGCAGGCGCACAACCCTCATTTTTGATGTCCTCAGCGATCATCTTGGGAGATGGTGACAACAAAATCACTATCGATGGCAGTGACACCCGTGACCTGTGGAAAAGCAGTGACTTTGCTGCTGTTGTCGGCTTTGGACTCAACCTGGGAACACAGATGCACCTTCAGACCACCTACGAACACGGCTTTGCCAACATCAGCGAAATCTCCGATGATGTATTTAACAGAGGCTTCAAATTGAGTGTTGGAAGAACATTTTAACTTCAAGGCATTTGTCTCCAAAGACTTTCTTCTTATTCCCCATCCACCAGCAAAGAAAATCCAGGAATAAGAAATGCATGCTAACCTCCGTGGATGACCGTCCATCAAAGGCAGATGGGTTTCTAGCTTTAGAGTAATCTTAGCCTGAAAAAAAACAATCTTCAAATCAAGAAAGTCCCGAGAGAATAGCTCGGGATTTTTTTATTGAGGGAGATTGATCCTTTAAATTGAAAGGAGTTTCCGGTTCATTCCGGGATTTTGATTTTACGAGTTTAACAACTTAATTTAGTCGGTCATCAGGACAGATCCCAAAACTCCAGTCCGAAGAATACTTTTTTCATAGTTTTTAAAGAGTTTGATTTGGTTAAAAAGTTTTTGGTCCAAAAACAACTTCATCTTGAAGTTGAAACTAAGTTAAACTTAACCTCATGTCTAGGAAATACCTGGCTAATTAACTTACAAAATATTTCAATAGGAGGTCTTTTTTTGAAGATGGAAAAAACAAATCCAATAGCTAGTGATATAGCTTCTTGGCTAGGATGTACTCCTCCACCTTTTCTGGCAAAAGGTACTTGACCGAAAATCCTTCCTGAATGGACTTCCGGATAAAAGTCGCCGAAATGTCCAAAAGAGGCGCCTCAATCGTCCTCACCTTGGGGTGATCAAAACCGACCGGATCTCCGGGACGGGGATAGACCAAGACCTCGTATTGTTCCAAGATGACCTGGTAGTTTTTCCACTTTTTGAAATGGGTCAGATTATCCGAACCCAAAAACAGGACAAACTGATGCTGGGGATGCTGTTCACTCAGGTAGGTCAGCGTGTCGATGGTGTAGCTGGGCTTGGGCATACGAAATTCCACATCACAGGCCCGAAAATGAAAATGATCTTCAATGGCGAGTTCCACCATCCGCAGCCGGTCAAACTCGTGGACAAGAGACTGCTGTTTTTTAAAGGGGTTTTGGGGACTGACTACAAACCATACCTCATCCAAATCAGTTCGATCGTAAAGTGTATTGGCTATAATAAGATGGCCAATATGGATGGGATTAAAGCTTCCAAAATATAGCCCGATTTTCATGAACCCTTATTTGGCTAAAAAATCTGAAACCAACTTCACGGCTTCACCAGAAGATTTCTCGAAGTCGTCATTCAGGATCGTCACATCAAACTGCGGGGCAAAGGTCATCTCAAACTCGGCTTTGTACAACCTTCTCGAGAGAGATTCCGGAGATTCTGTCCCCCGGTCATTGAGTCGGGAGGCCAGTACTTCCATGCTGGGAACTTGCACAAAAATGGCCAATGCCTGATCTCCAAAGTACTTTTTCAAAGCCAATCCCCCTTTGACATCCACATCAAAAATAACCGCCTTGCCGCTGTCCCAGATACGCTGCACTTCTTCCTTGAGCGTACCGTAAAAATTCCCCTCGTACACCTCTTCCCACTCCACAAAGGCATCCTGATCGATCTTCTGCTTAAACTCAGCGATGCTCAAAAAGTAGTAATCTCTACCATGTACTTCATGCCTGCCTCGCTTATCCCGGGTACAGGCCGAGATGGAAAATCCTAGATCGGAGACGTGCTGAATCAGGTGCTTGACTAGGGAGGTTTTCCCGGAACCAGACGGGGCAGAAAAGATAATGGCTTTGCCGGAGGCTTTACTCATTTGATTTCTTGGATCTTTTGGCGGATGGAATCAGCCAGTTTATCAGGACAGGGTTGCTTGGTGCATTTGGTTTTGAGTACTTCCCGGATGGCTTGCTCCAGGTGAAAATGCTCAAAGCAAGGCTGACATTTAGCCAGCTTTTCTTTGAGGACGTCCTTGCCTTCCTCACCCATTTCTCCGTCCAGAATACTTTCCAGCAGCTGAAAACACTTGCTCACGTCGCTGCACTGCAGCTTCCGCTCTCCTGCTGATTGTTCGTTTTTTTCCATTGGTAATCGTTTTATTCCTCCTCTTCGTCTGTATTGTAGCCCATAGATTGGGCGTATCCTCTCAGTTTGTCCTTGAGCAGATTCCTTGCTCTGTGAAGCCTGGACCGGACCGTCCCGATGGGAATGTCCAGAATCTTAGCCATTTCTTCGTAAGTAAACCCTTCCAAATCAGCCAAAATGATGACTGTACGGAAGTCTACTGCCAAAGCATTGAGAGCATTAGAAATCTCATCACCGAGCATATCCTTGACCGATTCAGCCCTCAGATCGGTAGTACTTTGGTAGTCAACATCATCTGAGTTGTAGAAAGTTTCCACTTCCTGATAATCTACCTTTGCGGGCTGCTTGCTCTTCTTGCGATACTCGTTGATAAAGCTGTTTTTCAGGATCCGAAAAAGCCAGGCCTTGGCGTTGGTTCCCTGCTCAAATGAGTTGATAAACCGGAAAGCCTTCATGTAGGTATCCTGTACCAAATCCTTGGCATCGTCTTCATCAAAAGTGAGCCGAAAGGCAAAATTGTACATGGAGTCTATGTGTGGCATAAACTCCCCATCAAAGATGGCGGTCTTCTCCTCCGGAGTGTATTTCCTGCGCTGTACTTCAGACATAAGCTTCAAAAGTAATCAAAGCCTGAATTTATCCCTAAAGTCTGAACCGAAAGTCAGTCTATTTCATTTATTTTGTTGCAAAGGCTCAAAGACAGGAGCCAAAATTTCCCTGCATCTCTTTAGCTATGTTTTTCTTCAGACTCATTTCCCGTCTGCCACTCCCTGTTTTGTATCTGTTTTCGGATGTCCTGTATCTGATCGCCAGGTACGTGATTCGCTACCGCAAAAAAGTCATTGACGAAAACCTACGGCATGCTTTTCCCGAAAAATCAGCCGAAGAGCGAAAAGCTATTCGAAATCGCTTCTACCGCAACTTCACCGATGCTTTTTTTGCCGAAACCATCAAAATGCTGACCATCTCCGAAAAGGAATTGAGACAACGCTTTCAGGTAGTCGGACAGGAAATCATCGATGCGGAAGTGCTCAAAGGAAAAAGTTCCTTGATGATGGCCGGGCACGTATTCAACTGGGAAATGGCCATCCTCGGAGTGGCTCTGAATACCCAAGTTACTGCGGAGACGGTCTACCTCAAGTTGAACAATCCCTTCTTCGACAAGCTTATGCTCGCCATCCGAACCCATTTCGGAGGAGTGATGACCGAGAAAAGAGAATTCAGAAAAAGCATGATTACCATGAGATCTGAGCCGAGAATTGTACATTTGGCAGCGGACCAAAGACCTCCCGGAAAGGAAAAGCGCTACCAAAGAGACTTTCTCAACAGACCAGCTTATTTCTTCGAAGGGGGAGAGTTCATGGCCAAAAAGATGGAGCTTCCAGTTTTCTTTGGCACCATGACCAAACTGAAGCGGGGACATTACCGATTTGAATTTGACCCATTGGCCAGCCCTCCCTATGAAAACGCAGCTCCGCACAGCATCACGGATGAATTTTGCCGAAGGCTGGAAGACAATATCCGTCAGCAACCGGATCTATATCTCTGGAGTCATAAGCGATGGAAAGTGTAAAAGTTGGAAAGTGGAAATGTTGTAAGGTTGGAAAGTTTGGGATGTGAAGATTATAAGGAAGGTTCAAAAATGTTTCTCCATAAATCGCTACCTGACCCTTCCGTCTTCCGTCTCCGGTCTTCCATCTTCCATCTTCGCTCCTCCGTCTCCAAACTTGAAACCAGATACTTGATACTCGATACTTACTAATGGATTATCTCAAGGAACTCAACCCCCCACAGCGGGAAGCTGTAGAACGTACCGATGGACCGGTCATGATCATTGCCGGTGCAGGTTCAGGCAAGACCCGTGTGCTTACCTACCGGATTGCCCATCTGATCTATGCCAAAGGGGTCGATCCTTTTCAGATTTTGTCTTTGACATTTACCAATAAGGCTGCGAGCGAGATGAAGCACCGGATCGAAAAGCTCGTGGGACTGGAAGCCAGAAATACCTGGATGGGGACTTTTCACTCTGTTTTTGCGAAAATCCTGCGAGTGGAGGCCGACAAAATCGGCTATCCTTCCAACTTCACCATCTACGATACTGACGATTCGAAATCCCTGATCCGCTCTATCGTCAAGGAAATGAGGCTCGATGACAAAGTGTACAAGCCGGGAGTGGTCCTTTCCCGGATTTCAGGTGCCAAAAACCGACTCATTTCCTGGCAGGCCTATCAGGCAGATCCCTTCGTGAAAGCGGATGACGAGGCCGCCATGAAACCCAAAATGGGTGTCATCTATCAGAGGTATCAAGAGCGCCTGTTCAAAGCTGGAGCAATGGACTTTGACGACCTGCTTTTCAATACCAATGTACTCTTCCGCGACCACCTGGATGTGCTCAACAAGTATCAACAGCGCTTTCGCTACGTGATGGTGGATGAGTTCCAGGACACCAACGTCTCCCAATATTTGATCACCAAAAAGCTCGCCGCTGTCCACCAAAACATCTGTGTGGTCGGAGACGATGCCCAAAGTATCTATGCTTTCCGCGGAGCGGATATCCAAAACATTCTCAACTTCGAAAAAGACTATCCGGACCTCTTTGTGGTCAAGCTCGAGCAAAACTACCGCTCCACCAAGACCATCGTAGAAGCAGCCAATTCGATCATCGATAAAAACAAAGCCCAGCTCAAAAAAGTAGTATGGACCTCTAATCCCGATGGTGACCTGATCGAGCTGATCAAGGCCACTTCAGACAATGAGGAAGGCAGGATCGTGGCGACCACCATTTTTGAAGAAAAAAACAACAAAAAGCTCAACAACAGCGACTTTGCCGTCCTCTACCGCACCAACTCCCAATCCCGTGCGATAGAAGAGGCACTGCGCAAAATGAACCTGACCTACAAGATCGTCGGAGGCCTCTCCTTCTACCAACGAAAGGAAATCAAAGACCTCATGGCCTACCTGAGATTTACGGTCAATCCAGCAGATGAAGAAGCTTTCAAGCGAATTATCAATTTTCCCAAAAGAGGAATCGGGGATACCTCGGTAGAAAAAATCCTGGTCGCCGCTTACGAGCATGACATTCCCCTTTGGCAGGTAGTGCAGAATGCGCACAGTTTTCTCCCGGGAAGAGCAGGAAATGCCGTGGATGATTTCGCCACCACGATCAAAGCCTTCCAAATCGAAATGGAGCGAAAAGACGCCTACGAAGTGGCTAGTTCCGTAGCCAAGCAGAGTGGCTTGCTGCGCGAACTCTACGAGGACAAAACCATCGAAGGACTCAACCGCTACGAAAACGTACAGGAACTTCTCAATGCGATCAAAGAATACGTGGACAACCCCGAAAATCCTGACAAAAGCCTTGGTGCTTTCCTTCAGGAAATCGCCTTGCTCACTGACAACGATCAAGACAAAAACCAGACAGATGCCATCACGCTGATGACCATTCACTCCTCCAAAGGGCTGGAGTTCAAGCAGGTCTTCGTGGTGGGATTGGAGGAGGATCTTTTCCCATCCCAAATGATGATGCAGAGCAGGGAAGACCTGGAAGAGGAGCGGAGACTCTTCTATGTGGCCACTACCCGAGCCATGGACAAGCTCTATCTGACCTATGCTTTGACCCGCTACCGCTTTGGGCGCTTGCTCAATTGCGAGCCGAGTAGGTTTCTAGAAGAAGTGGATCCCTCCACTATCAAAGTCAACAAGCGCATGTCTGCAACCAGAGAAATGCCAGGAGCCTTGCGAAGTGAGGGCCTTCCGGGAGCTCAGGGATTTATCGGAATCAAAAAGCAGCCCGAAACCCGCACTCCTGTGCAGATGAAAATCCACACCCCAAGTCCGGACTTCAAGCCCTCCAATACCAACAACCTCCAAGCGGGGCAGTTGGTGGAGCATCCTAAATTCGGCTATGGAAAGGTACAGAAAATTGAAACCGAGGGACTTAACCGAAAAGCTACCATCCAATTTGAGCATTTTGGGGAGAAAACATTATTGCTTAGCTTTGCCAAGCTCAGAATCATAGACTGATCCCCTGCTTCGGAATCCTTTTGGTGAATTTTTTTTACCTTTTACATGGAAATCCGAGAAGCAAAATGGAGCATACACCACCTGATAAACAACATCTTATTTTGAAAGAATACGGAAATAACATCCAACAGCTCGTAGATCATGTAGCTGGCATCGAGGATAGGGAAAAGAGGACGCAAAGTGCCTACACCATCATCGAAATCATCAAGCAGCTCAACCCATCCATGAAGCTGGAAAACGATCAGAAACTTTGGGATGATCTCTACATCATGTCTGACTTCAAGCTGGATGTAGATGGACCTTTTCCCAAGCCTGAAAAAGAGTTGCTTGGCAAAAAGCCCCTTCCCATTGGCTATCCACGTGGAGAGGTCAAATTCAAGCATTACGGCCGAAACATTGAAAAACTGATCGAAAAAGCCATCGAAATCGAAAACGATGAGGAGCAGGAAAATGCCATCATCTATATCGGTCAGCTGATGCGGAGCTTTCACTCCACTTGGAACAGGGACAATTTCGATGATGGCATCATCATTGATGACATCAAAACACTCTCACGAGGCAAGCTTCATATCGACTTGGAGAAGGTAAGAGAAAACGCGCTCTTTGAATCCAATACCCGCAGGGACTTCAAAATCCCACATGTGGAAGAAGGATCCCATAACTCCAAGAAGAAGCATCACAATAAAAAACACCGAAACGGTCACAAAAAACGCAGATAATAAATGGCATCTTTTAGAGTCACCGGAGGCACCCGCCTCCAAGGTGAAATCATCCCCCAAGGAGCAAAAAACGAGGCGCTTCAGATTCTTTGCGCTGTACTCCTCACCCCGGAAAAAGTGACCATTCACAAAATCCCCAATATTCGGGATGTGAATAAGCTCATCGAGCTACTTTCCGACATGGGCGTAAAAGTGGAAAAATTAGGCCCTGAATCCTACCGGTTCCAAGCAGATCAGGTCAATCTGGACTACCTGGAAACTGAGGATTTCCTAAAAAAGGCCTCTGCACTCAGAGGTTCGGTGATGATTTTGGGACCACTCTTGGCCCGATTTGGCAAAGGCAAACTTTCCAAGCCCGGAGGAGACAAAATCGGGCGAAGAAGAATGGACACCCACTTCTTCGGTTTCCAAAAACTCGGGGCAAAATTCCACTACGATTCCAAAAATGAGATTTTCCATATTGACGGAAAAAATCTGAAGGGAACTTATATGCTCCTTGATGAGGCTTCGGTCACCGGTACGGCCAATATCGTCATGGCCGCAGTCTTGGCCGAAGGGAAAACCACCATTTACAATGCCGCCTGCGAACCCTACTTGCAGCAGCTTTGTGACATGCTCAATCGCATGGGCGCAAAAATCACCGGAGTAGGTTCCAATCTCCTTCACATTGACGGGGTAAAGGAGCTTGGAGGAACGGAACATACCATGCTTCCCGATATGATTGAGATCGGCTCCTTCATCGGTATGGCAGCCATGACTCAGTCGGAGATTACGATCAAGGACTGTCAGATTCACCGATTGGGAATCATTCCCGACACCTTCCGCAGGATGGGAATACAGATGGAGTTCAGAGGAGATGATATTTTCATCCCAGCTCAGAAGCACTACGAGATCGAAACCTTCATCGACGGGTCGATTTTGACTGTTGCTGATCAGATTTGGCCGGGGTTTACTCCGGATTTGCTCTCCATTGTGCTTGTCACGGCCACTCAGGCCAAAGGGACAGTCTTGGTTCATCAAAAGATGTTTGAGTCCCGTCTCTTCTTCGTGGACAAATTGATCGATATGGGAGCTCAGATTATCCTTTGTGATCCACACAGAGCCACCGTCATCGGACTCGACAGAAAATATCCGTTGAGAGGCATACGCATGACCTCTCCGGACATCCGTGCTGGAGTAGCCCTGCTGATCGCTGCTATGTCTGCCAATGGAGTCTCTGTCATTGACAATATCGAGCAGATCGACCGAGGCTATCAGAATATCGATGCGCGATTGAATGCCTTAGGGGCAAAGATTGAGCGGATTTCCTGACAATCGGGTTGAATCAGGTCAAAACCATTTCCCTTGCTCTAGGAAATTTATTTCAAACGGACACTTTTTGTAAATCTTCGGGAAGAGGTGAACCCACTTTCCGAAGATTTATTTCTGATAAATTATAAAGATTCCTCTTAGAATAAAGGGCCAAAAGTTTTCAACAGATAGGTTTTTCTCTGGAATTGGGATTTTTTGGTAACTTCTGACCAAATTCTCTCAACCCGAAAAACCAATGTCAAAGAAAAAACTCCGAAGCCAAGAATGGTACGGCCGTACCGGTAAAGACGGAATCATTTACCGCTCCTGGATGAAAAATCAGGGGCTTCCCCACCATCTTTTTACCGGAGAAAAGCCGGTCATCGGCATTTGCAACACTTGGTCCGAACTCACGCCCTGCAATGCCCATTTCCGGGATTTGGCCGAAGCCTTGAAAAGAGGAATCTGGGAAGCAGGAGGATTTCCGCTGGAATTCCCGGTGATGTCCCTCGGCGAGTGCTCCATCAAGCCCACAGCCATGCTTTTCCGCAATCTTGCCTCCATGGATGTGGAAGAGAGTATCCGCGCCAATCCTATGGACGGGGTCGTGCTGATGTGCGGCTGCGATAAAACCACTCCTTCACTCGTGATGGGCGCTGCCTCTGTCAATCTTCCCACCTTGGTCCTTTCCGGAGGCCCAATGCTGATTGGAAGATTCCGGGGGAAAAAGATCGGCACTTCCGATATCTGGAGATTTGCCGAGGACTACAAAGTAGGAAAGCTCACCCAGGAAGACATGATCGAGGTGGAATCCTCCATGTCCCGGTCCATTGGGCACTGCGCTCCCATGGGTACCGCCTCCACCATGGCTGCTATGGTAGAGGCCCTCGGGTTGGCACTTCCGGACAATGCCACCATTCCAGCGGCAGATTCCAGACGAAAAGTCCTGGCACATTTGGCGGGAATGCGGATCGTGGAGATGGTCAAAGAAGACCTCACCATGGACAAAATCCTGACCCGAAAAGCCTTTGAAAACTCCATCATGGTCAATGCCGCTATCGGAGGCTCCACCAATTTTATCCTGCATCTCACGGCTATCGCCAAGCGGATCGGAGTGGAACTGGATCTGACTGATTTTGACCATTTCTCCGCAAAAATCCCCCTAATTGCCAATGTGCAGCCTTCAGGAGAGCATTGGGTGGAGGACCTCTTCTACGCAGGAGGCATGCCCGCTGTCATGAAGGAAATCCAAAAGCACCTGCATACCGATGCCCTGACAGTCAACGGAAAAACCATCGGCGAAAATATCTCCAATGCCCAATGCTGGGACCGCAACCTGATCGGCACACTCGAAAATCCCATCAAACCGGAGTCCGGAATCGCGGTGCTCAAAGGAAATCTTTGTCCTAATGGTGCCGTGCTCAAGCCTTCTGCAGCCACTCCAAGCTTACTCAAACATACAGGAAGGGCTGTGGTCTTTGAAAATATCGATGACTATAAAGCCAAGGTAGATGATCCGGAATTGGATATTGATGAGACCTGTGTGATGGTGATGAAAAACGTGGGACCCAAAGGCTATCCGGGCATGCCGGAAGTGGGCAACATGGGATTGCCCAAAAAGCTCCTCGAAAAGGGTGTAAAAGACATGGTAAGAATCTCCGACGGGCGGATGAGTGGAACGGGATTTGGCACCGTGGTGCTGCACGTTTCGCCTGAATCTGCTATCGGCGGTCCTTTGGCCTTGGTCAAAAACGGAGATTTGATCGAACTTGATGTACCCAATCGCAGCCTTAACCTGCTCATTTCCGAGAAGATATTCGAAGCCAGAAGAAAGGACTTTATACCCACCCAGCTTCCTTACGAAAGAGGTTATGTCAACCTTTTCTTGGATAAAGTAAATCAGGCTCACGAAGGGGTCGACTTTGATTTCCTTCAGGGAAGCTCAGGTTCGGAGGTGAAAAGAGATTCTCATTAAATTGAGGAAACCCATCCTCCAAGGATTTACAACCCTTGAAGGCCCTAATACCAGCGCACTATGAAAAACCCAAAAGTAGCCATCATCACCGGGGCCGGACAGGGAATCGGCTTGGAAATCGCCCGAAAACTGGTCGAAAACGGAGGTCAGGTTATCCTGAATGATTTGGAAAAAAGTCTGACCGAAGAAGCCGTGGCCAACCTTTCCCGAATGGGGAAAGGCTCTGTTTTGGGTTGTTCTGGGGATTCTGCAGATCCAGATGTGATAGAGGAGTTAATTTCCCTAGCAAGGGGAAATTTTGGAAGAATCGATCAAGTGGTTTGTAATGCTGGGATCACCCTGTTTGGGGGATTTTTAGACTATTCCCGTGAGGATTTCCAAGAAGTGATGCGAGTCAATCAAGGAGGAACCTTCTTTCTTACCCAAGCAGCCGCCCGGGTTATGCGGGAGCAGAAATCAGGAGGTTCCATCCTTTTCACCTCTTCGGTCACTGCCCATCAAAGCCATGAAAATCTGGCTGCCTATGCCATGAGCAAAGCCGCCGTGGAGATGTTAGCCAAGAATCTGGTTCTCGAACTGGCACCCATGGGCATTCGGGTCAATGCCATTGCTCCGGGAGCAACCCTGACCGAAAGAACTACTTCAGATCCTGACTACGCGTCCACCTGGTCCAAACTCACTCCTATTGGCAGGCCTGCTTCTACCACGGATATTGCTGAGGCGGCCTTCTTTTTGCTTTCGGATTCGGCACGACATATCACCGGCCAAACTCTTGTCGTAGACGGAGGATGGACTTCCATTAGCCCATCACCCTATGGATGAAAGCCAAGTAAATAGCTCAGGTTTTGCAAACTCCAAAAAGGTTCCTGCCCCTTGGGAATTGATGGGCGAAGGAATTATCCTGATCTATAAATTCTCCAAGGATTGGGTAGAAGAAAAAAGCAGGCTACCCGCCCATCTCCAAGGCCAATTCAAAGGCGGGTTGGGCTTTGTGATGTTAGTAGACTATCAAAAATCCCCGGTAGGACCCTATAGAGAGCTGTTGATCATTCCCGGTAAGTTTGGACAGCCCAAAAAGCAAGCGATCACCCATATCTACGTGGACTCGGAAGCCAGCACCCAAAACGGTAGAGCCAATTGGGGAATCCCCAAAAACACTGTGCCTTTCTCTTGGGAAAAAAGCAAAGGATCGGATCAGATTTCCATTTACTCTGGAAAGAAAAAGGCCTTTTCTGCGACTATCGACCATGGAGGAATCCCTTTTCCTGTGACGACCTCCCTCCTTCCAATGGACCTAAGACAGCTTTGGGAAAAGCACACCTTCCTTACTTTGCCGAAAGGAAAAGGCTGGGGCAAGCTGGCCAAAATAAAAAGCTTGAAACTTGATCCGGCATTTTTCCCGGATATCCGCGAAATCCGCCCTCTTTTGGCAGTGAAGGTCAATCCATTTCATATCCATTTCCCTCAACCTACCATTTTGGATGAGTCCGTTTGATCAGGCGAAAATAATTCTCACCGGCGCGGGTTCAGGAATCGGCTTGGCTCTTTTGCGTCAGCTTTATCCCCATACCCGACAAATCCTTGCCGTGGACTTTAATCCAGTCTATTTAGAACAACTCCGTCAGGAATTTCCAGAACTCGGAGGAATTTTAGAGGCAGATTTAAGCAAAAAAGAAGGAAATGAAAAGATACTGGAATGGGTAAGCAACCATTGGGAGGGAGTCGAATTTTGCTTTGCCAATGCTGGAAAGGCAGCATATGGACCGGCGGAGAATCAGGGTTGGGAAAATATGGAAAGCCTTTTCCAGCTCAATGTGTTTTCCCCGATTCAGCTCGGATTCCAATTGAGAAAGCAATTTCCAAGTGAAAAATTCAGGCATGTGATCACCTGTTCGGCGATTGCCTTTTGGGCAGTGCCGGGATATAGCATCTATGGTGCTACCAAATCTGCTCTTTTGCAATGGGCGAGGGGACTTTGGTCAGAAAAAGATGGAGATTGGCTGACTTTAGTCTTCCCCATTTCCACGTCCACCCGTTTTTTTGAAACCGCAGGAAAGAACATCCCCAAGGCTTTTCCTATCCAATCTCCCGAAACTGTCGCTCGGAAAATCCTGGATGGAAGCAGCAAGGGCAAGAAGAAAATATTCCCTTCCCCGCTTTTCCGGATCATGCTCCATTTGAACAATTTTCTGTACCTCATCCGTCCTGGCTATCAACTTTCCGAATATCAAAAACTGAAATCCTGGGTATCCAAACCTAGTTAATTATCTGTAGTTTAGTCTTCAATCAATTTTATCCTATGAAAAACCTCCTCCCTTTACTCCTTTCTGTCCTTCTTTTGTACTCCTGTGCTACCAAAGAAGAGACCCCGGATTCCTTGCCTCTTCAAGTGGCTAAAGCCTATGGAATCGAAAATTTTGATCAAGTCAACTCCATCGCCTACACCTGGAATGTGCAGCGGGATTCGGTAAATGTGCTATCCCGAGACTGGAAATGGAATATCAAAGAACGAACCGTATACTATTCCGGACCGGATACGACCTACACCTATTCCCTGGATGCGGATTCCCTACCTCCTGCCGACGCGGGCTTTGTCAATGACAAATACTGGCTAATGATGCCTTTCCAACTGGCATGGGATACAGGCTATACCTTTGAAACCAAGGAAAATGTCTCCACCCCGATCAAAGGCACCAATTCCACCCAGCTGACCATTGTCTATGCCCCAGGAGAATCCAAATCACCCGGTATGGGTTATACTCCGGGAGATGCCTACGATTTGTATTTGGATGAAAACAACAAAATCCTCGAGTGGACCTTTCGAAGAGGAAACGGGGACAGCGGAAGAACCTGGACTTGGGAAAACGAGCAACAGTTTGGTCCTGTCACCTTCGCCTTGGATCATATGGGTCAGGATGGCAATCGATTCATTTGGTTTACCAATGTGAAAATTGATTAAACCCTTTATTTAGAATAATACAGCTGTGGGCGAACTCGCTTACAGCTTTTTTTTACTTTTAACCGAACCTACATTCCCAAAAACATGAACAGAAGAAATTTTATCCAAACCACCGGAGCTCTGATTGGATCTGGTGTGCTGGCTAATCCTTTGGATGCATTTTCATTTTCTGCCCAAAAAAACTGGACCGTGGGAGAGATTATGGACACCTTCATTGCACAGGTGCCCAATGCTCCTTTTGCCCAAACTGTGGACACGATCAAGGTAGGTTCCAGAGACACGGTAGTGACCGGAGTAGTGACGACCATGTTTACCACCATGGAAATCATCCACCAAGCCATCGAGCTGAAAGCCAACCTGATAATTCCCCACGAACCCACTTTTTTCTCCGGGCAGGATGAGACGGATTATCTGCAGGAGGACCCGGTATTCCGTGCCAAATATGATTTGATGGAGAAAAACGGAATCACGCTGTGGAGAAATCACGACTATGTACACCGAATGACCGATGATGGAGTGAGAGTTGGCGTAGTCGGAGATCTGGGCTGGAATGCCTACTACACACCGGGTAGCCGGATTCTGAACATTCCCAAAACAGACCTTCGCGGATTGATCAATCACATCAAAACTAAACTGGGAGTGCCAGCGATGCGCTACGTAGGAGATTTGAATCAGTCATGCGAAAAAGTCCTCCTTCTTCCCGGGGCTGTGGGGGGCCGACTCCAAATCACTCAGATCATGGAGCACCGCCCGGATGTGTTAGTCTGCGGCGAGTCCAACGAATGGGAAACCCCCGAATATGTCCGGGCTGCCAATGAGATCGGCATGAAGCTTTCCATGATTGAGATTGGCCACTCTGCAAGCGAGGAGGGCGGTTCCGAATTTGTTAAAAATTGGTTGAACCAGCATATGCCGGGATTACCTGTATATCACATTCCTTCCGGGAACTCCCTTTTGGTATTTTGAAAAAAAAGGCCAGTCGCACCCGAACTGGCCTTAAGTTTTAGAGAAATAGAAGTCGTTAAGATTTTTCTTTCTCAAACGTTTCTTCCACGTTAATTTTAAACTTCTTCCATTCGTTTTCTATGTCACGAGTGGTATTGTTCACAGCAGTCTTTACATCCTGCCATGTATTTTCTGTGGCAGTTTCGATGTCTTTCAATGCTTTACCTACATCGGATTTCTCTTCCTGGAGCTCGTTTTCCATTTCCTCAATTTCGGCCTTGGCTTCCGCAGTTGCTTCGGCTTTTTTGGCCTCCAGTTCTTGGATTTTCATATCGATTTCTGCTTCCAGTTCACGAAGTTCAGCACGTAACTCACTTCGTTCATCTTCAAACTCTAGGTTAATTTCTACCACTTCTTTTTCCTGCTGATCAGATTTGGATTCACAGGATAGTGCGGATAGCCCAAGAAGGGCAATGCCAGAAAGTACTATTAGCTTCGTTTTCATATTTTTATAAGTTTAGAAAATGGGTTGAGTTTATAGTCGGTTGATTTCTTCCTTGATTTCGTCGATTGAACGGCCGAGTTTCCGCTGCAATCTCCCCAAAAGCTCATCGGTCTGCCCCTCTTCATACATCAGGTCATCTTCGGTGAGTTCGGCATACTTTTGCTTAAGCTTACCTTTAATTTCTTTCCAAGAACCTTCGATTTTTAACTTAGTGTTGGTTTTCATGATTTCATTAGTTAAAAGTGAAACAAACAATTCTGAACGAAAAAGTTCAATTCATGTGCCAAGGGAGTTTTTGAGCGATTTTGGGGGATTTGGAAATATTAAGGTGTGGAATTTCTCCACATTTTGAGGAGATTGGATAAAAAACTCACAGATCAGTCCAAATACAGGTTTGATGATCTCTTTGAATAGAGATGAGCTGTGAGATTTGCGCAGATAACTTCCCTCACTAGTTTACAAGCTCCAAGTATTCCCCACCTCAGAGAGTGGCATACATCCTCGGTATTCTCCGGGAATTGGATCATAGCTCAGGACATTTTTACCAATCTCTTCCGAACTGAAATAAGCCCAAAGTACAGTCGATTTCAATCCCCGGTAAAATCCCACCGGTTCACGAGGCCCTACCGCACCTCCCCAAACAGTTTTCGGGAATTTTGGAGAATTGGCCTCGTGCTCCTTGAAGCAGTTTGCTTTGTCTTCTGCTGAAAGCTCGGCGAAGACTTTACCATATTTTGCCTTGCAATCAGCATTGAATTTTTCAATGTCCGCAACAACCTGATTTTGCCCTGCCTCATCATAAGTTTTAGCATACATCAGATCTATGAACACATCTGCCTTCACATCTAATCCTCCCGGTGTTTCGGTTTTTGGTAAAAGGAAATCCACAAATGAAGATATAAATCTGGCTTGATCTTCACTCAAAAATTGAGGAGTCCAAGTCAATCGATCTGTTTTGGCACAAGCATGAAGTAGGCTAATCAAGGTAGGTGCTCCAGCTGCTGCTCCCAATGCCAAAGCTGATTTTTTTAGTGCGTCGCGTCTGTTCATGGCTTAGAGATTGAGTTTTTTGAGTTCAGATACGGCATGATTGGCAGCCCGAGCGGTCAATGCCATGTAGGTTAAAGATGGATTGACACAGGAGGAAGAAGTCATGCAAGCCCCATCGGTAACATAAACATTAGCGCAGCCATGCACTTGATTGTTCCCATTCAAAATGGAGGTTTTGGAATCCCTACCCATTCGAGCGGTACCCATTTCGTGAATTCCATAGCCCATTTCGTGCTTGTTGTCAAATTCCATCACATCTTTCAATCCTGCGCGCTCTAGCATTTCCTTGGCATCCTGACGGGCCTGATCATTGAGAGCCAATTCATTGGCTTTCCATTCTGCATCGATGGATAGCGTAGGCTGCCCCCATTTATCCAAGACATCTTTGTTGAGATAGACTTGATTTTCATGATAGGGAAGACATTCTGAAAATCCGGTTATGAAAAACTCCCAAGGACCAGGTTTCATTAAGCCGTCTTTGAAATCTCCTCCAAAAGCCTCCTGATTGCTTCCTGCTCCCCAACCGGCTCTACCTCCACCACCTTGGAAACCAAATCCTCGCACAAACTTGTCGGACTGTGGACCATCTTTCAGATTGACATAGCGGGGAATATAGATTCCGTTGGGTCTGCGGCCTTTGTAATATTGGTCTTCGAAACCCTCCACCGTCCCCATAGCACCGACCCGATAGGTATGATCCATCAAGTTGTGACCGAGTTCACCAGAGTCATTTCCCAAGCCATTTGGAAAACGATTAGAAGTAGAATTCATCAAAATCTGGGTGGTGCTTAAGGTAGAGGCATTGACAAAAATGATTTTAGCCTTGTATACAATCTCCTCGCTTGTTTCCGCATCAATGATTCTTACACCTGAAGCTTTTCCTTTTTGCTCATCATAAACGACCGACTGCACAATGGAAAAAGGCCGAATGGTTAGGTTACCTGTTGCATTAGCCGCTGGGAGAGTAACCGCATTACTTGAAAAATAGGCGCCATAAGGGCAGCCCCGATCGCAACGATTACGGAACTGGCACTTCCCTCTGCCGTTCAAAGGCTCAGTCAGATGGGCTACCCGCCCAATAATCAGGTTTCTTCCATTGAAATCCTTTTCAATTCGTTCCTTGACGTGTTTTTCTACACAGTTCAATTCCATCGGAGGTAAAAAGTGAGAATCTGGCAATTGGGGAAGTCCTATCGCTTCCCCACTAATTCCGGCAAATTTCTCCACATGGGTATACCAAGGAGCGATGTCTTTATAGCGTATGGGCCAATCAACACCATGACCGTCCTTGGCATTGGCTTCAAAATCCAAATCCGACCATCTATAGGTTTGTTTGCCCCAAAGTAAGGATCGTCCACCCATCTGATGAGCTCGAACCCACATAAAGGGTTTGACTTCGGTATAAGGGTTTTCGAGATCATTGGCATGAAAGTGCTCATTGAAAGCTCCGATAAAGCCCGAACGTCCACCTTTAGGGTGTTTGGCTTTTTGCTCAGGTGTAAGTCCTCCACGGAGTTCATGCTCCCAAGGGTCAAACGTCATAGTAGGATAGTCTACCACGTGCTCAACGATGCGTCCCCGCTCAAGGACTAGGGTTTTGAGCCCGGCTTCGCAAAGTTCTTTTGCAGCCCAGCCACCGCTGATTCCCGAACCGATGACAATGGCATCATAAGTCAGGTTTTTGTCAGCGTCGATGTTAAAATTGGCCATTTACAATAGGTTTATCAAACCTAAGTTTAGCCATTTTTTTCTGGGGAAAGTATTGAAAAATCAAAAATTCTGAATGAGATCAATTTTGTCTAGTCCACTCCACTGTTCTACCGAACATCGAAACCCCGATATAACCTCTCACTTCAAGTACATCAGGGCTTTTCAAATTCATAACACAGGAATAAGTCTTTCCATTTTTCGGATCATATATCGTCCCATCCTCCCAAGTACCGTCGTCGTAAACAAAACCCTTTAGGATTTTCAATCCCAAAATCGGTTGGTCTCGAAGCGACTTGTCTGCGTTATTTTTATCCAATTTTGGCTTCCCATTTTCTGTAGGCTCTTTCAGCCAACTGATCCGGCCAAAATACTTTCCATTTTCTTTATAAATCTCAATTCTGCCGTCTTTTTCGGTGTTGTTCCAGACACCTAAAATTGCATCGGCATTTTGAGCATGAAGAGTTAGAGTAGTAACAAAAAGAAGAAAAAGACTCGCAAATAGGGTTTTCATAATTAAAATATTTGGTGATTGTCATCAATTAACGAAGTCAAAAGGACATGGTTTAAATCGAAAGTAGGTAAAAAAACAAATTTTAAGATTGGAAAGGAATTGACTTTTGATTCATGTCAAATTCTGATGGGTTTGATTAAAAAATCTAGGACATAACAGGTCGCACTCTCAGGGCTCTTGGGAATAAATCCCTATCTGTTACCCCAAATTGAATTTGGGGCCATTACTGAACGCAACTTTGGTGCTTTTTTGAAACTGGCCAATTTTGAAAAAGAGCCAAAGGCACGCTCTATGAAAGCCCAGAATTCAATTCTGGGTATTAGGATTAAATGTTTATTTTAAGAGCCCCAACGGGGCGATCTATATTCATTTTTCAAAACATAAAATTTTTGGTGACATGCTACAGTCCCTAGCCAAAATCTACCTCCACATCGTTTTTTCCACCAAGAATCGAATCCCGATGATATCTGAAGAAATCAGGGCAAAGGCCCAAGCCTATTTTGTGAAAGTTGGAGCCAATTTGGGCAGTTTTACTGAAGAAATTTTCATTATGCCAGACCATATTCACTGGCTTTGTACACTTCCAAGAACAATCACTATTGCCGATTTGGTGAAAAACGTCAAAATCTCCAGTTCCATAAAATACAAGGAACTAATCCATCACCATTTCGAATGGCAAAAGGGTTATGGTGCATTTTCTGTCAGCCAATCCAAATTGGATACGGTCAAAAAATATATCCAAAATCAACAGAAACATCATCAAAAAATAGATTTCCAAACCGAATACAGGAGGTTTTTGGAGGAATATCATATTGAATTTGATGAAAAATATGTTTGGGATTGAATGAGAATGAGGATTTATTCATTACAGATCGCCCCTTCGGGGCTCTAAATAATATACTGGATCATTTATCCCAAAATTGAATTTGGGGCTGGCACGGAACGCACCTTTGGTGCTTTTCAACTGGTCAGTGATAGCCCAGAATTGAATTCTGGGTTTATAATCAATTTTATGTTTTTAAAGAGTGCCAAAGGCCTGCCTGACCGTCAGGCAGGCACGATCTGTATCTGATTTTATATCCAATATCCTAGGATAAAAAAAACCGAACCTTGCCCCCAGTAATTTTTTCGGCTATTTTCCACCCATGAAAAAAATCACCCTGATCCTCATTCTGGCCTTTGGACCGCTTTTCTCTTTTGCGCAGCAAAAACTCAATGCTGACGAGCAAAAACTCATCGAACTGATCGACAAAAACTACCACGAAACGGTCGCTCTCCTCGAGGAAGTCATCAATATCAATTCCGGTTCGCTGAACAAAGAAGGCGTGCGGGAAGTAGGACGTGTTTTCGCCCGGGAATTCGAAAAAATCGGCTTTCAAACCGAGTGGGTGGAAGTGCCCGAGAAAGTGAATCGGGCAGGTCATTTTGTCGCCACACGAAAAGGAAATAAAGGCAAAAAACTCTTTCTGATCGGGCATATTGATACGGTTTTTGAAAAAGACATGCCCTTCACTCCTTTCACTTGGCTGAATGACAGCACCGCCACCGGACAGGGCGCCAATGACATGAAAGGCGGTGATGTGTTGGTTTTTGCCAGCCTGAAAGCCCTGCATGAACTCGGAATGCTGGATGACCGAACTGTCACCGTTTACTTTATGGGAGATGAGGAGAGTTCGGGGGACAATGAGCTCTCCAGAAAAGACTTTATCGAGCGATCCAAATCCCACGATATCGCTTTGGGATATGAGACTGCTCAGGGATTCAATTCTGTCACAGTTGCCCGGAGAGGTTCCAGCGGCTGGACTTTGAAAACTACCGGCCGGCAAAGCCATTCCAGTGGAGTTTTTGGCCAAAATGCCGGCTACGGAGCGATCTACGAAGCCGCCAGAATTCTGAATGAGTTTCGCGAAGCCCTTTCGGAAGAAAAGTACCTGACCTTCAATCCTGGCCAGTTTATAGGGGGTTCGGATATTTCCTACGATTCGAAAACAGGAAAAGGGGAAGCCTTGGGCAAAACCAATATCGTGGCAAGAGAAGCTTACGTGACCGGAGATCTGCGCTTTTTGGGAGAGGCCCAAAAGGAAGCGGCAAGAGCCAAAATGCGTGAAATCGTCGCCAAAAACCTCCACCAAACGGATGCAGAAATTACCTTTCGGGATGGGATACCTTCCATGAGTCCTCGGGAAGAAAACTACGAATTGGCAGCAATCCTGAATCAAGTAAGTTTGGATATGGGATTGGGTGAAGTGAAGCCAGGCGATCCGGGAAGCCGGGGCGCGGCTGATATTGCCTATGTGGCCGAGATTCTCCCCGGCTTGGATGGTTTGGGGGCTTCAGGTCGCGGTGCCCACGCTCCTGGAGAGACCATCAACATGAAGCAATTCCCCGATCTGATCAAAAGAAATACGATTTTACTGTACCGATTGACCCGATAACCTGATGAAGAAATTTTTAATCCCGGCGGTTTTGGTAGCAGCAGCCCTTTCCTGCCAAGCTCCCCAACCCCAAGAACCCGAACCTATGAAACCCCAGAAAATCATCGTTTATCAGGTTTTTACCCGCCTTTTTGGCAATACAAACACCACCAACAAACCTTGGGGAACCAAAGAAGAAAACGGGGTCGGGAAGTTCAACGACTTCACAGATACCGCTTTGGAAGAGATCAAAAAGCTTGGGGTGTCCCATATCTGGTACACGGGAGTCCCGCATCATGGCGTGATCGGGGATTTTCCGGAAATCGGTGTGAGCTCAGACGATCCGGATATCATCAAAGGCCGCGCAGGTTCACCCTATGCCGTTCGGGATTACTACCAAGTCAATCCCGACTTGGCGGTGGATGTGACCAAGCGGATGGAGGAGTTTGAGGCGCTGATCGCCCGAACGCACAAGCACGCCATGAAAGTGATCATCGACATTGTGCCCAACCACGTGTCGCGTCATTATGTAGGAAAAAACAACCCTGCCGGAGTTCGGGACTTTGGGGCAGACGATGACAAAACAGTAGAATACTCCAAAAACAACAACTTCTACTACATTCCAGGTCAGGATTTTGTCGTGCCTGCGGCAAAAAATGGATACAAGCCTCTCGGGGGAGAAAAGCATCCGCTGGCCGATGGGAGATTTGAAGAAAAGCCAGCGAAATGGACAGGCAACGGTTCTCGTTTGGCGCAACCTGATTTTTACGATTGGTACGAGACAGTCAAGATCAATTATGGGCTAAGTCCCGATGGGAAAAAGGATTTTGATGAGTTGCCAGCGGGTGCGGACTCCTTGGATTGGAAGGCACATTATGACTTTTGGCAGGGCAAAGACGTGCCGGATTCCTGGAAAAAATTTAAAGACATTACTCAGTTTTGGCTTGGCAAAGGCGTGGACGGATTCCGCTTCGACATGGCCGAGATGGTGCCGGTGGAGTTTTGGTCCTACCTGAATTCCCATATCAAAAAGACCAATCCGGAAGCATTTCTTCTGGCCGAAGTATATAACCCAAACCTGTACCGAGACTACATCCACAAGGGAAAAATGGATTACCTCTACGACAAGGTGGAGCTCTATGACACCTTGAAGCATATCATGCAGGGTCATGGTTCGACGGATAATTTGGTGCAGATTTTGGAAGGATTGAAAGATATTGAGCATCACATGCTTCACTTCCTTGAAAACCATGACGAGCAGCGCATCGCCAGTCCTGAGTTTGCCGGAAATCCCTGGAAAGCCATGCCTGCCATGGTCGTGTCAGCAACCGTTTCCACTTCTCCTACCATGATCTATTTCGGGCAGGAAGTGGGTGAGCCGGGAGCAGAAGATGCAGGCTTTGGTGATCCAAGTAGAACCTCCATTTTTGACTACATCGGGGTACCGCAGCATCAGAAGTGGATGAACGGAGGGAAGTTTGATGGAGGCCAGCTAACTGAAAATGAAAAAGCCTTGCGCAACTACTATGCTGAGGTGCTCAACTTCACCCGAAACAACTCGGCGCTGATGGGAGAGTATATGGAATTGCATTCCTTCAACCGATCCCAAAACCCAGCCTATACCAACAAAGCCTTCGCTTTTGCCCGATGGGATGAGAACCAGAAGCTGATCGTAGTGACCAACTTCGACGAATTCAAATCGGTGAAAACAACGCTTAAACTTTCTCCGGAATTGCTCAAGGAATGGAATTTAGGACCAGGCGAACGGGAGATCAAAGAAGTGATGTTTGGAAAGAAGAAGACTATGCTTCGGGTCACTGATGAAGGGGCTGAAATTGACTTGGATTTTGGACCTTGGGAGTCGGCGGTGTTTGAGGTGAGGTGATTGTTTCCCGCAGATTTTCGCAGAAAAAGACATAGATTTTTATTGAATAATTATCTCCCCAAGACGAAAAGGTAATCCATTCAATAAGGGCTGCCAATGGGAATCTAGATTAAAACGAAAAATAAATTATTTAAGTCTAAAAGAATAAAATATCGGTCCAAGCCTCGAACATGCCTTTTTCAAGTAATTAGTGTCAACCCAATAACAAATTCATTAACATTCATTAACATATATTATTTTTATTTTTGAATTGTTCAAATTAATCAACAAAATATGTCAAAACTCAAAAACATCCTTTTAGCATCCTTTTTTGTGATGGGAGTTTTCTTTTTTACCACTTCAAAAAGTGTAGGAAGTAACTGCCCAGCTGGAAATAAGGGACTTTGCATTTATGTGAATGGTGCACCCGCTTCTTGTGGAAATGCGGTTGGAAAAACGGCAGATTGCAAACCACCCAGTGATGAAGAACTAGGCTAAATGTTTGCTTAATCCAAAAAAGTAATGCAGAGTTGATATGAATCCACCAATCAACTCTGCATTTATCTGATAAAACCCTCCGTATCATTCAATACTCTATGGCTACTAATAGTCTAAGGAAATATTCTTTATTCCTTATTTTTCTATTTTTTATTCAGTGCGCTTACAAGGAAAAAAATCTTGAAAATAAAGGAGCGAAATTGAATAAAATTGGGGAAAAAATATTTAAAATTGATTCTATAACTACAAACATTCCTCAAGATATCCAAATTTTTGATGATGGAGATAAGGTAATCTTTGTGTTATTAAATGCCCCAAAAAACGAATTGCAGTTTTATGACTTTAATTCAGGCGATTTAATTCAAAAGAAAACTTTGGATGAAAATTTTTTTGGAAAAGTTTCTGATTTTTATATCCACAACCTTGATTCAATTTTCATATCCTCTACAACTAAAACTTCATTATGGCTAATCAATGGTCAAAGTGAAATTTTGAGAACCATGAAAATTAATACCCCAATCGGGTCTTCTTTGCCTATTGGAAATGAAAATGTAGTTTACAGTAATTCAAAAGTTATTGTTTCAACACAAGTTGCTATTTTTAATTCGGAAGGAATAGAGAATTCTCCTCTTGTTTTTGTTTTTGATTTGAAAAACCCATTCACGGAAAATCAATCACTTGAGTATTTGAATTATCCTCAAATTTATCGTAGTTCCTATTCTCCCGAACTAGGTTTGTATTATAATGGGTTTGATAAAAAGAACCAGAAAATATACCATGGTTTTTCCGCATACGATTGGGTTTATTTATTTGACATAAAAACCGAGAAATTGGATTCGTTAGAAGTAAAGCCAATCTTGGATTTTTCTATAGAACCATCTTCTCCATCCGATCTGGAAAATGTTAATACGCGCCAATACTACTATTATACGAATTACAATTACGGGTACATATTGATAGAGCCAATTGACAGATATTTACTTAGAATTTTTTACACACCTAAATACAATATTAAAAAAAATGAGCCGATAAAATTTAATGAATTAAAGCCTAAATCTATAATTATTTCAGATTTGGATTCAGGAACATTTAAAGGCCAATTTATCCTTTCAGACAAACACAATGAAGGCTTAATCTTTTCATTGGATAAAAATATTTACATAAATAAAATTCAAGATAATGAAGATGAAATCATTTTTGAAATTTATACTATTGTTGAGTAGTTTATTGTGTAGTCTAGCTTGCTCAAATGTGAACAAACCTCAAAATGAAATAAAAAAAATAATTTCTAATTGTGAATCTTGCCCTAAAAATTTTAAATTCGTTATGCTTATTCCTTCTTTAGGTTGCGTGGGATGTATTTCAGACGCAGAGGAATTTTTGAAAGAAAATATAAATAATTCTGACTACTTGTTTGTTTTGGAAGAAGTACAATCTAAGAAAATGCTTAAAATCAGACTTGGATTTGACTTCGAACGAAGTGAAAGGGTTATTTATATAAATAATAAAATTAATTTTCTTGAAGAATTTACATCTCCTCTAATTTTTGATACGTCAACAGGTTCGATATCTCCTTGGGAAAAATTGCAGGTCTTTCAGAATTGAAATAATACCGGTTCAAAGTAATATGCTTTTTAACTCCCTAAAATTCGATACAATTCCAGAATTAGATAAAAGTCCCCTCCGCTGATTTTTCACTTTTCACTCACCTCCAAACCGATAAGAAATCCCAAATTGAACCGCAAGATTTCTATATCGAATTTCATCTTGAATTTTATAAGCAATAGATGCTGCCAGCAAACTGGTCCAATAGTCATGAGGATGGTCAGAACGAAGATAGGTGGCTGAAAGGTTCATATTGAACTTTTTAGACAGCGAGTAGGCTACTTTGGTTTCGAGTCCATAAGCAAATTCCCGTAAGCTAGTCGGCACTGGTCCATCTACAGGAAATGGCCTGAGTGGAATGGCTGTCGTCTCTGAAATCTGATAGGTCCAAGAATAAAAAGGAAACTCCAGGTTATTTATCCCTGCCAAGCCAGTAAATCGAACCTCCAGGCGATGAATAGGCAAACGATACCCTATTCCCAAATAAAAAATATCAGCGCGATAAGTGTCGCTTTCCAATCTTCCCGGAACTTCAAATGGCACTCCATTTAAATCAATTTCGGATTTAAAATTGGCATCGTAATAGATTTGTTGTGGACGGGTATCTATGGAATGCTGGGTATTAAGATAATTTAGGCTTATAAAAACCGAAGAAGTGAGATGATAAGTTAGATTTAGTCCCAGACTGTAGCCCAGTTGTGCTTGGCCTCCTTCATTTTTGAGAAATCCCTGAAATCTCTCCGGATTAGAGCCCGGTGGGACAGGTTCTAAAGATGGAGCGACAGAAATTTCCTTAAAATGACCAACCGGTACAGCCAGTCCACTGGAAAAACCGAATTCGATTTTTTCGAAAAACTTTTCTTGACCGAAGGAACCAATATGGTTGATGAAAACAAGGAGTATTGAAAAGAATAATTTTTTCATTCTGCTAACTTAAAGGCCACTCCCACTGATGCGGTAATTACTCTAAAATTGATCTGATCTTCAATTTCAAAATTCCGTGACCCCACTAGGGCGGTCCAGTACTCATGACTGTGGTTTGATGCTAAGTATTTAAATTTAAGGCTCACGCCGATTCTTTCCGATATGGATTTTTCCAGTCCAAGACCCATTCCGTAGAGAAATGCGGGTAACTTATCCGGGACGGGGCTTTCTACGTAAGGACCTGGGCGCAAAATTGTGGTTGGACCTGGAGAGTCAAATTTCCAAGTATAAAATGGGAAAACTAATTAATTTACTCCTAAATATCCCTCTCCAAAGAAGGCCCAAGTGCCTATGGCTTTGCGATAGCCAAATCCGGAATACCAGCCATTAGCTTGATAATGATCTGATTCGAGTGAACCGAAAATTTGATACTCATTCCCAAAGAAGTCTGTCCTGTTCTGCAAATTAGCTGCAAAATAGTTTTCCTGCGGACTGACATCTATTGGGTTTGTAAATCTTGAATAGTTTAAAGAAAAATAAAAGGAAGGAGAAATAGCGTATGCCAAAGTGACTCCTAAATTACTTCCTAGTTGTGCCTGCCCTCCCTCTTGCTTCACAAATCCTCTAAACTCCCGATATTGATTTTCAGGATTGAAGTTTTGATCTAAAGAGGGCTCCACGACTGATTTGGAAAATGTTCCAATTGGAATGCTTGCGCCTAGTTGAATTCCCAGTTCAAGCTTATTTAGAAATTTCTGTTGAGAAAAACAGGAAATACTCATAAAACAACAAAGTCCCAGAAGCAAAGAAATT
Organism: Algoriphagus confluentis; assembly: GCF_036245625.1. Taxonomy (NCBI): domain Bacteria; kingdom Pseudomonadati; phylum Bacteroidota; class Cytophagia; order Cytophagales; family Cyclobacteriaceae; genus Algoriphagus; species Algoriphagus confluentis. Next base: position 316,012 of record NZ_BTPD01000002.1, on the reverse strand, counting down.
TTATTCATTTTTTATCAATCTAGATTCCAAAACCACATCCTCACCTATTTTTACTCTGACAAGGTAATCTCCCTTTGGAAGATCCTGGATATCCACTTTTTCATCAGCAGTGATCTTAAATTCAAGAATTTTACTGCTCTTATATAGTGGAATGATCTCCAAATCCATATGGCCATTATAATCGCTCTTGATGCTGATGATAGAACTACTCGGATTAGGGTAAAGACTAAAGTTACCATAATTGTAATAGGTCACATTTCTCACAGCCAAGGTATCATTGCCGGAGCTGCGCGCATATATTCGAAATGAAACGTAGTTACCAGATTACATTGTGAAATGCATCTGATTGGTATGTGCCCAAAAAGGAAGAATTCCTTGGTATCTCTCCCAAACAAAATTATTTATCCCTGTCATAGATAGATAGGTAGATACATTTCCAGAAGGTACCTGATTTCCATTTCCCAACGTGTGATTCGTTGAGTTGGACGTGGTATAGGTTCCCGATATGGTTACCGCAGGGACAATAATCGTAATTATCTGTTCTTTTGGGGGAATTCCTGAGCAACCAGAAACGGTGACTTTAACCTGTGTAGTACCAAAGGAATCGCCCCTAAGGGATACAGAAGCTGCATTAGTGCCCGAGGTAAACGATACTATTCCGGGACTCCCTATTATGGACCAAGAATAGGTAGCACCTGGCTTTGAGGGTAATGAAATAGATTTGATTTGACCTTTTGGAACGTAGTACTATGTTTTTAATTTCCCTAAATAAACATAATGTTTGTCAGGTTCAGTTTTGCTGGCATTATTGAGTTCATACCAGGTAGAATTGAAGTCATGCCTGATTACCGGACTTTCAGTACCGTACTTTGAAATAAATTTAGGGTTGAAAATGGTATTTCGATCTCTAACCAATGAATGAAAACCAGGACTTGACCCATATACCTGAGTTACTACATCTACATTTGAGAGGCTTTGACCACAAACTTGCACATAGAGTGGAGAATCCCGAAAGTATGTTTCTGTGGGACCACCCCCCGATTGAGTATATTGAGTTTTTACGTTTACGATTCCAGGAATAGTTGAATTCAAGGAAGTTCCTTGTATAAACCCTTCTTCCCAATAGGCTGCTGCAAATCCATGGCAAATAAAATCTCCACAATTGGAGGAAAGTCGTTGGGTACCAAATTGGCTACCAATTTTCCAAAATCCATCGTCTCCGCAGCTCTGGGAGACACCTTCTAATGCAACGAAAAATGGTAGGCAAAAGAAAATTAATTTTTTCATTCGATTTAATTTTTATAAAACTAACGAAAAACATCTTTATCTAAATTACAATAATGGATATCTTTTTGTTTTTCTATTTTGACCAATTTTTGTCGAAGTTTAGCAGTTTTGATATTTTGAGTACAGTGCAGTGGTCGAAATTTAGAAAATAAAAAAGTCTGTGCAGCCACTACTCCGAAGTGCTTAACTTTACCCGAAACAGCTCCGCACTGATGGGAGAATACCTGGAGCTTTATTCTTTCAACCGATCTCAAAACCCAGCCTATACAAACAAAGCCTTCGCTTTTGCCCGCTGGGATAAAAGTCAGAAGCTGATCGTAGTGACCAACTTCGACGAATTCAAATCGGTGAAAACAACGCTCAAACTTTCCCCGGAGCTGCTGAAAGCTTGGAATCTGGAAGTTGGAAATCGAGATATTCAGGAAGTGATGTTTGGGAAAAAGAAGACCAAGCTGCGAGTGACTGACACTGGGGCAGAGATCGACTTGGACTTTGGGCCTTGGGAGTCAGCGGTATTTGAGGTGAGGTAAAAATGTGAACCACTAAGAACACGAAGAAACGCAAAGGTTTTCATTTATTTTCTCCTCGTCTGCGGTGAATTTTAATCAACTCCCCAAAATCCGATACAATTCCAGATTTAGATAATAATCGCCTCCGCTGATTCTTCGCTTTTCGCATACGCCCAACTCGACCAATTGATTTAAGTACTGCCTGGCGGTGTTTTCGGCATAGCGCTTTTTGTCCACCAAATGCCTCACTTTGGTGAAGGGTTGGGTGAAAATCGCTTCTAAAAGTGACTCCGGTCGGGCGATGCTAGTCTCCTTCTCCAAGACGTGGAGGATTGCCTCCTTGGCATTGAGGATATCGGTGATCTTGTGAAAGGTGTCCTGAGCCGTCTCTTCTATCCCTCGGAACATAAATAGGAACCAGTCCTTCCAAGCCGCACGCTGAGTGACCCCCGCGAGATTGGTGTAGTACTGCTCCTTTTCTCTGAGAATATATTTACTCAGGTACAGAATCGGCAGATCTAAAAGCCCGCTGTGGACCAAGTAATGGATGTTGAAAATCCTGCCTGTCCGCCCATTTCCATCCCGAAAGGGGTGAATCGCCTCAAACTGCAAATGCGCAATGGCCACTTTGATCAAAGGATCGATCTCGGGTTTCTGAAAGTCATTGACGAAATGAATCAAATTGTCCATCAGATTTTCCAAGATTCCCTCCCCCCGAGGAGGTGTGTAAATGGGTTTGCCCGCATTGGGTCCCGAACCGCCCTGTCGGATGTACGTTTGGGCAAAGGGTTTTCTCAAGCCGTCCGTGTACTGTGTAGTCGTACGATAGACCAATTCGAAATAACCCAAATCGAATTTGCCTTTTTCAGCCAAATACTCTTGTCCCGACCAAATGGACTCGAGATAGCGCAAAACTTCCTTCGCTGGTCCATTTAGCTGGGAAGCCTCGTCACTAAAGGCCTTATACAGGTCATCATCTGTGGTAAAAATATGTTCGATCTCACTTGAGGCCTTGGCTTCCTGCAAACTGATTGTATTCACCAAAATCCCTTGATTAGGAATCGCAATGCTCCGCCCTTGGAGTTTACCCAGAGCTGCCTTGGCCCTTCCCAAACCTTCAAATACATCTAAATCTCTGTAGAAATTGGAGTCTATTGGAAGTTTAGGGAGGTTATTCCAGGGAATAGTCCGGTCGGGATTGATTCGGTAGCGCTGATCTTACATTAAAATCTTGAAATTTTAATGTAAGATAAGTAAACTGGCCTTAAAAGCAAGGTCTATACCCTTATTTGGCCTTAATTTTTTGAATTTTTAATGTAAGCACTACTTTTTGACCTCAACGTTGAGGTCAGATTTCTACTTCACCTCAAAATGATCAATTTTTAAGGCAAGGCAAGGATCATTATCATCCTAAGAATGGTAAATAATAAAGTCAAATCGCCCCATTCTGAAAACCTTTGGAATCAACCCGATAGCAAACTAAATTCAGAAAAATGCCTAGCCTATGAAAAGCCTCCTACTAGCCTCCTTTCTTTTTTTCTGCTTCTTATTGGTGACAAAAGCCCAAAGCAAACAACCCAATATCCTCTTTCTGATTGCCGATGATTGGTCTTATCCGCATGCCGGAATTTATGGAGACAAAGTGGTCAGAACACCAACTTTTGACCGACTGGCTGCTGAGGGAGCACTTTTTACGAATGCCTACACCGCCTCGCCTTCCTGTTCCCCTTCCCGGGCTTCTATCCTTCTGGGCCGCTATCCTCATCAAAATGGAGCTGGGGGAAATCTCTGGTCAGAATTCCCCAATGCGCATCCTACCTATGTGCAGATTTTGGAAAAGGCAGGATATTTCACAGGTTCCACCCGAAAAGGTTGGGGACCGGGAGAGTTTAAGGTTACGGGTTTTGCCCATAATCCAGCTGGGAAAAGCTTTGGAGATTTTGAAGCATTTTTAAAAGAAAGAAAGTCCGGAACCCCATTTACTTTTTGGTTTGGAAGTTCGGATCCCCATCGGGAGTATGTGGCCAATACGGGAATTCAGGCTGGAATGGAATTGGAGAATGTGGTGGTTCCCGGCTTTTTCCCGGACAATGACTGTGTGCGAAATGATATCCTGGATTACTACTTCGAGATCGAGCGTTTTGACCGGGAGTGCGGGCAGTTGATTGCAATGCTGGAAGAAATCGGCGAACTCGACAACACCATCATCGTGATGACGAGTGACAACGGTATGCCTTTTCCACGAGCCAAGGCAAATCTCTACGACTACGGCACGCGAATGCCATTAGCCATTCGTTGGCCGGAAAAAGTCAAGTCAGGAACAGTAATTCATGATTTTGTGAATTTCGTGGACTTTGCCCCAAGCTTTGTGGAGGCGGCAGGGCTATCGCAAAATTCCATGTCCGGGCAATCACTTTGGCAGTTTTTGGAGGGTGAAAAGCAGGATCGAAACCAAGTTTTTCTCGAACGAGAGCGCCATGCGAATGTACGGAAAGGCGATCTGAGCTATCCCATGCGCGCAGTACGAAATCAGGATTATCTCTACATCTGGAATCCCATGCCAGAACGCAATCCTGCCGGAGATCCGACCGTGCATCAGTCGGTTGGCCAATATGGCGATGTGGACCACTCCATTACCAAATTCTTGATTATGGCGATGGAGGGAAAAGCCGAAGCTGGACAACCGGATCTGTTTCAACTCAGCTTTGGCCTGCGGCCTGAAGAAGAACTCTACGATGTGAAAAAGGATCCCTATCAGCTGCATAATCTGGCTGCTGACCCGGCTTTTGCCGAAGTCAAAATTGCGCTTCGCCAGCAACTTATAGCTTGGATGGAAGAGACGAATGATCCCCGATTTGAGAGCCCAAAATCCACCTATTGGGATAAGGTACGCTACACTCCGGACTATCAGATGAAGGATATAGACTGGAAAAAACAAATCGAGGAATATCGGATTCGCCCGCCTTTTGGTTCGGTGAGGGAGATGGAGTGTTTAACTAGCCGGAAGTAAGGTGATTACTTTATCTCGTAGTGGTTTTAGAGAAGAAAGCCCACAGTTCTCCTAAAATCTCTGGTGTATCAGTGAAGACGAAAAATTTTTGAGATTTTTTTCTACCTAAAGCTTGCTTAATAATAATAATATCATTGATCAACTGATTGATTAATCATCCACTTTTGGTCAAAAGTTTTTAAAAACATCTTAATTTATTAAAACATGAAACTTCTTAAAAAAATCAGACTTACGTTCGCATTTCTATTTGGCTTAGCTTTATTTATGAATTTCTCAGTTGACCTAAACCTAAGTCAGGATGAAAAAACGCAAGGTTTTCAAGTTAGTATTGGTGGTACACCAGCATTTGCCCAAATGCATCCGGATTGCGGATTGAGGGCAATTTACCTTTGTGGATATCGCTATGGAAAAAAAGAGTTTCCTGTTTACCACGATGGCTGGATTGGAATCCAGTAGTGGAATTGATCTTACCTGAATGGTTTCTAGAAATTAAGTTTCTAGGAATCAAATTAAAAATCAGATCAAGCCAAAGCACTTATGATAAGATATATTACCCTAACGGTTCTAATTTGTTCGCTGTCTTTCTGTAGCCAGAAGCCTGAAAAATCAGAGCAGTCTAAGATCACAGAAATCGAGTTTGATTTAACTGCCTCAGATTCTAATTTGGTAAATCCCTATCAGATTCAACTTGTAGATGAATCTTTATTAGTTGTTAATGATCTCTATCAAGGAAGGGTGGGTTCACTGAGAAAAACAAAAGACTTATCCTTCCAAGGAAGAATTGGAAAAATTGGCGAAGGACCAGGGGAACTCCTCCCACCTGTTTTGATTACTTCAGGAGATGGTCCCGTTTTATACTTGTATAGCAGGCGTAATAATAACGTACTGAAGTATGATGCTAAGTCTTTAACATCTGAGAATGTGGAGCCTTTGCTTGAATTCCGATCTAAAGAGCCATTGGATAAAATACTGATGTTGAATGATTCATCAATGGTCGGACTTGGTTTCTCTAGCGAAAAGAAGAGATACGTCCTAGTGAGTGATTTTGGAGAATCTTCGACTTTGGCTGATCTAGATTATCCTGCCTACCCTGGGCTTCCTGCAGAATACAACCCTATGGCATTTCAGGCAAACCTATCTTTAAGACCTGATCAAAGAGCATTTGTTACAGCTTCAATTTTCTGCAAACACTTTGAGATTATTGAAACTCAGGAAGGAAAAAGGCTAGCTAAGCGATTTGAATTCGACCAATTGGACATCAAATGGGTGGATGTAAGTAATGGAGACTTCAAACAAATCGGTTATCTTGAAGAACACGAGGCAGGTTTCATCAATGTTGCGTCCACCCAGCGATATATTTATTTGTTGTATTCTGGAAGGAAAAAAGGTGTTTTCAAAGAAAAAGCTTTTTTGGCAAATACGATTCTGGTTTACGATTGGAATGGGGAATTGGTCCACCAATTTAATTTAAATGTAGATCTGCATGATCTTGCTGTTTCTGAAAGTGATGATTACATTTATGGCCTAGTTCGGGATAGAGAGCCTGCTCTGGTTAGGTTTTCAATCAATTCGTTATGAAAATACAATTGTTTGCCATCAGTTTATTACTCTTTTTGATTTCACCCTTCAGGGAAAATCGCAGTGATACAATTCAATTGGTTATCACATCCATGGAACTGTACCTAAATGGTGAAAAAACCGATGCTGAGCAGTTTGAAATTGGAAATTCGTATAAAGTAATCTGCCTCCAATCTAGTGACCGCTTTTCCAAAAGCGATATCGTTTCAGATTTTACACAACTTATTTTACAAATGAAGAATTCATCGAGGTTTGACTTTTTGGTCTATGTCGTGGGTGATTCTTCTATCTCACCGCGCCTCAGCTCAAAGGAGGGAGCCAATGAAGCCATAATCCCAATCTTCGTTGATAAAGAGAAAATGTTTATGAAAGCCAATCCTTTTTTGGAAGGAAATGAATCTTCGTTTTTTCTTTTGGATAAAGACAACCAAATTATATTCTCAGCTGACTCACTGTCTCGGGATTTTCAAGAATTTGTCTTAGGAATCGATAGCAACTTACCCAAAATCATCGATTCAAAATTGGATTATCAGATCCGCTTTTGAAAAAAAGAAGGGGAGGGATTATATTTAGTTTTACAACATTTCTTTAGTTTTAGCCAAGTCACTCAGTATAGGTATCCATTTTTGACTGGTTCTTCGATCATTTTGTACCTAAGTTTAGGCAAAAAAACTGGTTCAGTTATAGATGCGATTAGGAATATTCCAAAATAGCTCCTCATGAAAAATATAATTCTGCTGGTTTTATTCTTGGGCTTTACGCTTCAATATTCTTTTTCTCAGATAAATCACTCCAAGAGATTCTCATTTTCCGTCAGTGCAGGCCCTGCCTTTCCAGTGGGTGTATTCGGGGGAAAAAATATGGAAAATGCTGCGGTTTATTTTCCAGATTCCAGCATACCCAATCTTGCGAGTATTTCAAAGGCTAGCAATGGATTTGCAAAAGTAGGCTATTCTATTCACGGAACTCTTAATTATCATTTCGCCAGTCACTTTTATGTATTTCTGAGATCAGGTGTTACAAACAATCCGATCTCTGTTACCGAAATGGAAGATTTCGTCAATGATCTTTACGGATTGGATTTTCGCTTTTCTCATGAAAATAACAACATGCTATCAATCACTCCCGGACTGGGATATTTTTTGAAAAAAGGAAGTTGGGAATATAGAACGGGAATATTTCTAGGCTATGGACAGATCAACTACCCTTATTACGAGATGGTTAGGGTAGTTGGAAATGAAACTCTTACATGGGCTCATTTCGGCTCTAGACCCAATTCATCCTCAATTACAGCTGGAGGAAATCTGCAAGTATCCAGGGCTATAGGAAAATTTCAAGTAGGTTTAGAAGCCAGTTATCAACGGGCTGATTTTGACTACTCTATATTTCCCTGTACAAGTCCCGGAGGTAGTCAATCTGTAACCTACGAGGATACAATTAAGGTTCGAACCTTGAATTTTGGACTTTTCTTATTGTATCCTCTGCTTGGACATGAAAAATAGAACATGTGAATATATTTCACAGAAAAACGAATTAATTATTTCCCATTAGTTCACGATTTGCCTAATTTTTTCAATCCCTATTATTCAATTTTATAGAAACCTCCGCCGCCTCAAACCCTATCCGATGCGTATTCACATACAGTGAATCTCCTGCAGTGGCCTCAAAAGGCCCGCTGTAAATCTTCCAAGCCTCCCTACTTGATTTTCTCCAGCCGATCAGAGCTGAGGGTGTAGAGCAAGTTGAGGTGACCTTCCCTTCGGATAAACTCACCGCAGCCTCCGCAGTAACCGGTGGATTCTCGGCTCCATTCCACATAGCCTTCACCATTTCCATTTCATTCATTTCACCCTTGTCTCCGTACTTCGCCACCCAGTCCTCACTACGAAAGTATGGCCTACGATCCCTTCCGCAAGCTCTTTATCCGCTTTGCCTTTCACGAGACCGAATCCGATGACACCATCCCAGTCTCGGATTGGAGAAATCATAGCGACCCTTTTTCTATCCAACTATTCGATGAAAACCTAGACCTCGTCTCAGAGACGGCATCACCCGCCGGTCAGTACTAACCTTTTTCATACTTTATCAACGAAGATGGCCTCTCCCTCTCGACCAATCACCCACTCAATCCGGATAATCAGGAAGATCGGATAAGATTTCAACTGATAGAGTTTCGGGAATAAAAAGATATTAAAATGTGACCAGATTTCTTATAGGTGTCAAAATTCAGAGCATTTCAATTGTATCTCATTGATTATTTTGACTATTTTTTTAATAAAACTTTGGTTACTGAAACATTTGTTCTACCTTTGCGGCTGAATTCAAGACAACTAAATTAATAATGAATTTACCCGGCAAAAAAGCACCCCTACTAAAGAAGGTCAAAAATTTCAGCCTTACTTTTATGGTAATTTTCCTAACTTTTTCTTGTACCGAATTTGAGAAGAATATACCGAAAGTGGATCAAGAGAAAACTATCCATTCTTTAACTGCATTATCTGAATATGAGGAAAATTTAAAAAATCTTACGCTCATTTTCGGCGAAGTTCTAAAAGATCCGGCGGCAAGGGCAGAATTGTTTTCTTTTTCCGAAATCAACGAAGGAAGAGACGATATTGATTACAGCCTCAAGGAATTGTTCGAAAAAGGCGAGCATCCACTTTACAAAAAGCGCTCAGCAATCGTGTCCGGATTTACTGAACAGGCAAACAGAAGAAATAGATTATACTATAAAATTAATTTCGACGAACTTATTCAATTTATCAAAGACAACGACATTTCTGTAGTTGCGCCTTATCTGGCAGAAGATTTTGACCCTAATCAGATTGAAGATTTAACTTTATCTTGGTGGACACAGGAGTTTGAAAATGAACAGCTAGCATTGAATAAAGACTGGAAAGGTGCAACCAAAGCAATAAAAATGTCTCTGGTTGGTGAAAATACCGATAACCAACATGAATATTTTCTCGCAAATGATGAATGGGCTATGAAAAACCCAACCATTGTACTTGGTTCCTTTCCAGACCTTGAATTTGATGTTGAACAAATTAATGGCAATTTAAAGGTGGAAACTAGCGCTTTGTCAGCGAATATGACTGGCAGTCCTGTACAGCTTTGTGATGTAAACAATAAAGCAAATCAAAACATAATTGTGAGAATGCCCGCACTAAGGCTTGAAGATAACATTCGAAGATGGCCCAATGCCAATGAAATGTACTTATGGGTCGCATTCGCAAATGATATCGAACTTGGTTCTGATGGGCTGCCCAAAATTTCTTCTGATGTCAATATGCCTTTGGCAAGATTTACTATTACTCGAAAGGAAGCCAATATCAAACGATGGAAGGTATCAAACACCTCCTTTATTGTTTCGGCATGGAAACCAGAAGCTGATAATATGTATTTAGTTTGGGGCTGCACGAGAACTGAAGTAAATATTGATGTAGAAGGCGGAGTTAAGGCCTCCAAAACAGGAGTTTCTGGAGAAGCAAAAGTAAAAGTCGCTATTCGCAACAGCGTGGAATTGGTGTCAGCCTTATCATTTGATAAATGTTTTACCATAGCCAATAATATCAATGAAACTAATCAAGGATATGGATATTATGGAAGCACTCGCTTTCCTGTTTATGCATTTGGTAATGTGAGAACTTATTTTACTTTGGAAAGCCTTTAACCAGTATGTCTTACAAAATAATTATTATATCGTTAAGCCTATTTTTATCCTCTTTAGTCTCTAAAGGACAGAATGGATATAAAAATAGTATATCGTCAAATTATTCGTTTTACGAATCAAGCCATTTTTCTGGCGGTGATATATCTGCACAAGGGATCGATTTGAGCTACGAAAGGTATTTTAAAAAGCGTTTCTTTGGAACCATCTCTTACGGTTTGTACCATTTTGAAGGAAGAAACAGTATTTTCTTTTTGGAGCCTGAAGAAATGGATTTTATCAATATGAGAGTTTTCAACCTAGGAGTAGGGTATGATGTGCTACAGACCGAGCGCTTTGTCCTCTCCGGGGATATCACCTACATGAGGCAAAGCACCCAAGAGCTCATCAGTCAGCTGGAATCCGGAGGCGTGATCATCCGCGAGACAGGTACTATTCGGGATCAAACGGCTCGAGTACAGCTGAAAGCCCGGATTTTTCTGACCAAAAATCTTCAGCTTATTCCTGCCGTTGCACATGGATTTCAGCTGTCTAGGTATAAAAGTAACTGGCTGCGACTAGGAATCGGGTATTCCTTTTGATGGATGGCATTTATTTAGAAAAAAGATCGAGTAGGCTGATGATGGTCTCTCGATCTTTTTTTTAGAAAATTTATGCTTGGAAAAATGGGTTTTTTTGGCTTTTTCCTAATTCTAATACAAAACATAGCCCATTTCCACCGCCTCATACCCTATCCGATGGGTATTCACATACAGGGAATCTCCTGCAGTGGCCTCAAAAGGCCCGGTGTAAATCTTCCAAGCATCCCCTCTGGACTTTCTCCAGCCGATCAGAGCTGAGGGTGTAGGGCAAGTAAGAGTGACCATTCCTTCGGAGAAACTTACCTCAGCTTCCGCAGTGACGGGAGGGTTTTCTCCTCCATTCCACCAGTTTCGGACCATTTCCATTTCATTCAGGGCACCTTTGTCTCCGTACTTAGCGACCCAGTCCTCATGTGCTTTGCGTAACTCAGCAAGCTTTTCAGCGTAGTCCGGATTACCTGCCAGATTGGTAAACTCCCAAGGATCGCTTTGGGTATCGTACAGCTCTTCCTCAGGCTTGCTTTGGCCAAACCAGCGGGCTTGATTTTCATTGAGTTCTCCTTGCTTATTCAGTTCCAACAGATGCCGCATCAAGGGGTTTTGAAGCCGAAATCGGATATTTTGGTAATTAGCCTTCTCAGGCATGTAATTTCGGATGTATTTAAATCGACCATCGGAAACTGCCCTTACCCGATCGTACTCGCTATCCATCCGATCCCTAGCCGCATAGACATACTTTCGGGGCTCTGCTTTTTGGGCTCCCAGGAAAGCTTGTCCTTGCATGCTTTCCGGAATTGGAATTCCTGCCAAAGAAAGTAAGGTTGGCCCGAAATCCACAAAACTGACCAATTCATCTGTTTTTGTTCCTCCTTCCAGCCAAGGTGCTTTGACCAAAAGCGGCACTTTCAAACCCCGATCGTATAACTCCCGCTTGAAATAAGGCATCCCATCCCCGTGATCAGAATAGAAGAAAATAATGGTATTCTCGTACAAGCCATCTTCTTTCAGTTGCGCAATCACCTCTCCGACTTGGGCATCCATCCGCATCACGTTGGTGATGAAGCGAGCAAGAGTTCTTCGGGTCAGGGAATCATCCGGATAGACTGGTGGCACGGTCACGTCCTTTGGATCCACCAGCAAGCTGTCCTGACCTTCTCTAGCCCAAACTTGGGATTCATGGGTGGTGGTAAAGTTGAAAATGGAGAAAAATGGCTGATTGGGATCTTGTCGATTGCGCCAATGCGCATTCCGGCTGCTTTCATCCCACATCATCACCGGACTTTCAAACTGGTAATCCTCCTTCACGTTATTGCTCAAGTAGTAGCCAGCCATTCGCAAATGAACCGGATAGGGCCACATTCCTTCAGGCAATACGGTGGAATATCCTTTAAATCCTGGAGGATAAGCATCCCCTGCTGCTGCCGATGGAGCCAAAGTCCGCATATGGTGTGCTCCAATGGAAGTCTGATAAGCCCCAGTGATCAAAGCCGCCCGACTCGGAGCACAGACTCCAGCCGTGGAAAAGGCATTTTGGTATTGCAGAGATTCCGCTGCCAAAGCATTCAAGTTGGGCGTCTTCCCTCCTGTGCCACCATAGCTTTCCAGATGTTCGGGAGACATATCCTCGACTACAATCCAGACAATATTGGGTCGCTCGGGATAGGTGATTTGGGGAGCTTCTGATATTTTTTCCTGGCAGGAGAAAAGAAGTGAAGTAATCAGGCTGAGGAAGAAAAGCTTTTGCATGACAGAAGGAATTGTCTGCATAAGATAAGCTTTTCCCGAAAAGTAGCTAGCCTGTGCTTTACTCTAATTCTTGCTATCCTGCATTTCTGGAAAGCAGGATTTTAATCTTTTTCTACAAGAGGTCAATCATCGGAACAAGCAGGAAATTAAGCAAAATGCCTTAAAAGGCATTCCAACCGTCAATAACTCCATGCTTGAAATCAGAATAATTCCAAATCAAAAGAACAAGGATGCCGAACCCTAGGATTATTTTCCAATTTTGTATCAGTCCTTTTTCGATTTTTCTCAAGGTAGTGTCCATAGTAAAATAGAAGTTGAGTTGGTTAGAAATGTGATGCATTCTTTGATTGTTCAAAACTAGAGTCTATCCTTAAAATCAGATCAGGAAGTTACAGGAGCGCATATTTTTGGAAATTAGACAAGGTTTTTGCTGACTCAGCAATTGGAGTATTTGGCTTTATTCTGGATTATGAGGTAATAGTTGGAGTTAATTTACTGGTCTAAAATCCTTATTTTCAATCTTGATTCACTGCTTGGGAAAAGGATTGATATCAAGAAGCTTCCCCGGTTTGAATGTGAACAAGGCTAGACCCTTCCGAATAGATTCCGGGAGGATTTAATTTCAGTTGAGTGATCAAATTATTTTCCAATGAAAAAACCCTTTTTCCTCCTTCTCGGCTTTTTTCTACTTGTTCAACTCGTTGTTTTTGCCCAACAAAAAGTATGGCTCGACTCGGACACGGGAAATGAGATGGATGATCTCTATGCCATTGCTTATTTAGTCAAGGTACCGGGAATCGACCTGATCGGGCTGAGTTCGGCTCACTTCAATAATGCCGATCTGAATGTCTTTGAAAAGTGGAATGCCTACGAAACCGCCACACTCAAGCCCGTCGAAGAAAGTCAGCGACTCAATGAGGAAATCCTCACAGCCATGGGACGAATGGATATTCCCCATCCTTTGGGTGCAGACCGGCAGATTGGCCGGGCGTGGGGACAGCAGGACCCGAGAGATTCTCCCGCAGCTCAGTCCATGATCGCCGAAGCAAGAAAAATGAGTGGGGATGAAAGGCTTCATGTATTGACCCTCGGGGCCATGACCAACATTGCTACAGCCCTTATGCTGGCACCGGATATCAAAGACAAGATTCGGCTATATTCTCTCGGTTCTTGGTACACGCCTGATAATCGGGCTTGGAACAAAAGTGAATTCAATATCCGCTGTGACTTAAATGCCTTCGACTACTTGCTAAATCTGGAGGGATTGGATTTTACCATCATGACTACGACGACCTCATTTGCCTTGAAGTTTGATCGGGATGAGACCTATGCGAGACTGGACGAAAACGTGGTGATCGAAAAGATCTTGGCAGATCGCTGGCGTATTCATAATCCACAGGACAAAACTCGAGTGATGTGGGATTTGGCCTTGGTCATGGCTTACATCCATCCCGAATGGGCGACAGTCTCAGCAGTGATGACTCCTCCGGAGAATACTCCTCGAGTGGTTCAAGTCTATACCGAGATCGATGCGGATCGCATGAGAGAGGAGTTTTGGAGACTCCTCAAATCCCATTGATTCTAACTATTCTGTCTTTGCTCAAATTCCCTAAATTATCTTCCAAACCCAAAAAACCTCAACCATGTCCACGCTTAACCGCCGGGATTTTCTGGCCTCTGCCGCTACTTTCGCCGCCTCATTCACCATTGTCCCCTCCAATGTCATCGCCGGACTAGGCAAAATCCCTCCCTCCGATCAATTGACGGTAGCCAATATCGGTTGCGGAACGCAGGGACTTCGGGAAATGGGAAGCCTTTTGCAAAATCCAAAAGTGCGGGTGGTAGCCGTCTGCGATGTGAATAAATTCTCAACTGATTACTTTGACTGGTCAGCCCACGGAATCCGAAACGATATCCGGAATACCCTGGGGGATGATTCCTGGTGGGAAGGCAAACCCGGAATCCCCGGCGGACGGGACATCGGACAGGAATACGTGGAGAAGTTTTTTGCAAAAAACCAGCCTTCCGGCAAATACAAGGGTTGTGCAAGTTATGAGGATTATCGGGAGTTACTTACCAAAGAAAAAGGCATTGATGCGGTCAAAATCATGACTCCTGACCATACCCACGCGCCGATTGCTTTGGCAGCTATGAATCAAAAGATGCATGTGGTCACCCACAAGCCCATCGCCAACCGACTGCTTGAAGGGCGAAAAGTAATCCAAAAGGCGAAAGATACCGGATTGGTGACCCACCTTTTAGCTTGGTCGGATCGACCCGAATACCGACAGATCAAAACCTGGATGGATGCCGGACTAATTGGGGAATTGAAAGAAATCCACAATTGGTCCTACCGACCTGTCTGGCAGCAATGGACCAAGAGACCTTCAGAATCTCAGCCTATCCCAGATGGCTTGAACTGGGAACTTTGGCTAGGACCGGTGCCTGATATGCCTTATCATAAAAACTACACGCATAACGTCTTCCGTGGCTGGTACGAATTCGGAGGTGGTTCCGTAGCGGACATGGGGCATTACAGCTTATTTCCGCTTTTTGAAACCTTGGGTATCGATCGAAGCCCGGTTTCTGCCAGAGCTTTTGGTACGACTACCCGTGAGGAAATCGATCAGGTCTATCAATGGGTGAAAAATGACGTAGCGTTCCCTGCAAGCTGCACGATAAAATGGAATTTTCCGGCCCAAGCTTCACTTCCTGCTTTTGACCTGTTTTGGTATGATGGGGGAATGAAGCCCTTTGCCTGCGAAGAACTGGAAATCAATGGAAAAGACACTCCTGAAGAGGGATTGATGATTGTTGGGACGAAAGGAAAAATTCTGGGAGGATTCCGTGGAGAAAATCCGGTGCTATTGCCAGAATCCAAAATGATGGTAGGCCGGGATTCCGAACGGATCAATTCCCGGGAAGTGGACCGCAAAACCGACCAATGGGTAGATGCCATGCTTGAAAAGCGACAGACCCCGGGGAGCTTTACCCGAGCCCAGTGCATCACCGATACGATCAATCTAGGAGCAGTTGCCTTGCGAGCTGGAAAAAAGGTAGAATTCGATGCCAATATGGCCAAGATCACCAATGATGAAGAAGCAAATCAGTTGCTGACAAGGGAGTATCGAAGTGGATGGGAGGTTTGATTGAGTAGGCTTCTGCGTCATTGCGAGGGCCAGAAAAAAGCCAAAAGCTATTCTTTTCCTAAATGGCCCGAAGCAAGCTCATGAATTGTACTTCCCTTTTTTGGGACTGCTTCGCTTCGCTCGCAGTGACGGTCCAATCCCTTCCTGCCTTGTCGGCAGACAGGCTGGCAGTGAAGGACAACATCACAGTGACGATCTAGACGTCATTGCGAGGGCCAGAAAAAAGCCAAAAGCTATTCTCTTCCTAAATGGCCCGAAGCAATCTCAAAGGTAAACAACCCATTCCTAATTATAATTTTATTCGGGCAACCAAATATATTTGATCTAACAAAATTTTAATTGATGGAAAAAGGTGGGGCAGTATATATCATGACTAATTCTAAGAATACCGTTTTATACACGGGGGTCACAAATGATTTACATAGACGTGTATATGAGCATAAAACAGGTCTAAATAACAACTCCTTTACTTCTAAATATAAAATTATAAAGCTTATTTATTATGAGTCCTTTCATTCCATTGAAGAGGCCATAAATCGTGAGAAACAAATCAAAGGAGGAAACCGAAAAAAGAAAGAAAGCTTGATTAACACCATAAATCCGGAATGGAAAGATTTGTGGGAGGAAATTAAAGAATGGTAATCAAATAAGACTGCTTCGTCGTTCCTCCTCGCAGTGACGGTCAACCTCACAGTGACGATCCAAATGTCATTGCGAGGGCAACAACCAAAAGCTAAAAACCCTTCTTTTTCCAAGACGGCCCGAAGCAATCTCATAAATTACACTTTTCTTTTTTGGGACTGCTTCGCTTCGCTCGCAGTGACGGTCCATTCCCTCCATGTTTTGTTGGCAGACAAGCTTGAAGTGATTGTCAACCTCTCAGTGACGATCCCTACGTCATTGCGAGGGCCATAAACAAAAGCCAAAAACTCTTCTTTCTCTTAAATGGCCCGAAGCAATCTCTTTAGCCAAAGACAATCTCCCTCAAATTCATTAACTTAGAACATCATAACCATTAACCCAATCCCCCATGACCAATCGTAGAACTTTCCTCAAAACCTCCGGCCTGGCGGCTGCTGCACTAGGGCTGGGACTTCCAGAATTTGCCATGTCCAAAACCAAAGCAGACCCGATTTTTAAGATTTCCTTAGCCCAATGGTCTTTGAACCCCTTGCTTTTCGGAGGGAAAATGGACAACCTGGACTTTGCCATCGAGACCAAAAAACACGGCATCAATGCAGTGGAGTATGTCAACCAGTTTTTTATGGACAAGGCACAGGACAAAGCTTATTTGCAGGAGATGAAAACCCGCTCCGAAGGAGAAGGGGTCACCAACGTGCTGATTATGGTAGACCGGGAAGGTCAATTGGGCGCTGCCACTCCAGAGGAGAGACAGCAAACGGTGGAAAACCATAAAAAATGGGTGGAAGCTGCCAAATTCCTGGGCTGTCACTCCATTCGGATCAATGCCTATACGGCTGTACCCTTCAGTCAGGACCCCAAACTGGAGCAGGAAGCCATCGACGTATGCAGCTCCACGCTCCGAAGAATCTGTGAGTTTGCGGATGATTTTGATATCAATGTCATCATCGAAAACCACGGAGGCTACTCTTCCAACGGAAAGTGGCTGGCTGAGCTGATTAAGCAAACAGCACATCGCCGGGCGGGTACCTTGCCGGATTTCGGCAACTTTGTGATGAAGCGAGATGGAGATCAGATCCTCAGTTATGATTCTTATCGGGGAGTGGACGAACTCATGCCCATGGCAAAAGGAGTCAGCCTGAAGCCAAAAGTATGGGATGATCAGGGTCGTGAAACCGGTCTGGATTATACCCGAATGATGAAGATCGTACTCGCCCACAACTACCATGGCTATGTGGGAATCGAGCATGGGGAAAGAGGCCGGGAATGGGAGTCTATAGAGGAAAGCCGAGTCAATCTGGATCAGGTCCGAAGGACTTTGGAAAATGCTTAACTAAAAATGGCTGGGGAGATTCCCCAGCCATTTTTTTAGAAGCTATAGCGATAGCCTAGTTGGGCTGAGAAGTAATTTCCATCCAAAATATGCCTATTCTGAAAAGTTTGATCTTCAACTACTATTCGATCCAAATTAACCACAAGAGTAGGTTCACGTAAGTTTATACCCCACTCACAAGAAAAAGTAATTCTAGAGGACTCAGTGATATCATAGAATATTCCACCTTCGGGCTTAAAGTGAAAAGTAACTTTCTCGATTTCTTTATTTCCATATAATAATACAGGTATTGGTTGACCTCCTCCAGGAAGTCTTACTGTTTGCCATATTCCAGTGTAGACTTCATCATTTAGATTAGTCTGAGTAAGATGAAATGCCACAGCTAGACTTAAACCTAATTTGGGTTTTATGTATATGTCTTTTTGTAGTTTGGGTCCAATTGACCAGAATTTAGTACGAGTACCAACTTTGTTGTCTTGATCCAATGGTAAAAAGGTATACTCCAGCTGAAATCTGTAGATATCAGAATCTACACCAAAACTAAAGTTGTTTTTAAGTTTTTTTAATAACCCAAAACTTATAAGTCTGTGGTTATTAGTGCTTAATTCTAAATCTGAATAGTTTCCACCTGTATTTATATTGGTATTTCCAGTACCTATTTTAGCTTCAATTTCCCAATTCTTCTGTCCAAATGAAATTTCAGTTGAACCTAATGTAAGAATCCCGAGCATAAATAATCTTAAAACCCTCATGTTAATACCCTTTACTAATTTGTTTCAGATTAAACTGCCAGTAAGTTCCGTTGGGAGAATAACCATGATTTCCTCCTGGTTCGCCATAAAATTGTGTCCGCAAATAAAACTTATCCAGACCTCGACTGGATGAATAAAACGTTGTATCCAAATCATTTGTATAATCATTTTTTACGCTAGCCTTTTTTTTCAAGGTACTACCATTCTTTTTACTCAAATATTCAAAATCATACCAAAAATAAAGTGAGGTTGATTGTGATGTCCAAAATACTGATCCATCTTCTGGCTTACGCATATGCTTTGCTTCAGACAATAACCTAAATGAAATTGCTGCATTTTGGTAAACATGCTTTGCATCTAATCTATATCTGAACGTCCCTCCATTATACCCGAAGCCAACAATATCACCACCTGTTACTGCCGAACTCCCAAACGTTGTTGAATTATCACATTTGTCCCAACCACATCCACCTATTATTGTATAGGCAAAAGGATCATAGGAGCTTAATATCCTAGCATTATAATATGATTTTTCAACTGTCGAAGGACTATTGATTTCCAATAATCCAATCACATCATCTTCAAACTTGAATAAACGAATGGATTCACTTGAAATATCTCCTGAAAGAATTTCATCCTTTAGATTTAGATCTGTAGATACCACGGCAGTTCGGTTATTGAAATTCAAGTAGATCAGATAGTCTTCCAGGATTATGAAGCCATCTTGATCCAAAAGCTCCAAGAGTGTACTTCCTTCCCAAGCTTTAATTTCATTATACCCCTCTTGACTGATTCGAAGATTTTCACCGGATTTTCTGATCTCATCAAATTGCTTTTGAAAACTAAGAAAATCCCCAAAGCCAATCTTTTCTTCCCCAGTAATAAGCTCCTCATAGGTATCAAAGGAATTCACCTTTAAAGTTCCCTCGATCACTTCCACTCCAGGTGAAGCTAATTCCAAGGGAATTTCTTCATCCAACGAAGTAGTACAACTAATGCCCCCCCAGATCATCAAACCCAGGAGGCTTTTGCTCAAAATTTTTGCATTCTTTTTCATGTATTTTGGATAAAAATTTCATGAAATGTAGGTGAAAAAAAACTCACAAAAAATACCCTTTATAGGGTATTTTTCGCAGGTTTTCGACTCATTTTTAGAGAGTTTCGGCTAAACTTTAAGATCTTTTTTCAGACCTCGAAGGTTTTCTTTTTGAAAACAGTATCAATCTTGAAAGAAGAAGTTAAATCCAACAGAATCCTTCGAGGATTTTGGAAACCTCATAGGATGATGCCCCGAACCTTTGACCTTCAGCTTGCTTAATGGTTGTATTCAAAACCTCCTGCCCCTATATTTAACCAAACGAATTTTGGCATGAAAAAACTTTTCCTCACTCTACTTGTCGTTAGCCTTTTTGGAAGCCCATCTCTGGCCCAGAAAAAAACTGACCCTTTCAAAACCCTGGACTCCGAACTCGAAAAAGCCCGCGTTGCGCTGAAAACTCCGGGTTTTGCGGTAGCCATTGTTCAAAAGGATAAAATCGTCTATGCCAAGGGATTTGGGTACAAGGATGTGGAAAACCAAGTTCCGGTAACTGAAAACACGCTTTTCGCCATTGGTTCTTCTTCCAAAGCATTTACCTCAGCAGTCTTGGGTGTACTGAGAAAAGACGAGAAAATTGACTTTGACGAGAGACCTGGAAAATACATCCCTGAGCTTAGATTTGCCGAACCCTGGATGAATGAACAGATCATCGTCAAGGATCTAATGGCGCACCGGACGGGATTGCCAAGGCATGACTTTTCCTGGTTTATGTTTCCTTCCGAGTCCAAGACAGAACTAATCAAACGCATCGAATTCCAAGAACCTTTCACTGGATTGCGACAGCAATGGTACTACAACAACTGGATGTTTTTCCTCCAAGGAGAAATCGGTGCCCGAATCACGGGTAAGACTTGGGAGCAAAACGTGAAAGAACTCTTTTTTGATAAATTGGGCATGACCCGAAGTAATTTCCGAATTCCGGATTTGGAAAAAGATGCAGATAAATCTTTTGGCTATTCGGTGGAGCTGGACGGAAAAACCACTCGAATGGACTACTACAACATCGCAGCTATGGGTCCTGCAGGAGCGATCAACTCCAGCGTGTCCGAAATGTCCAACTGGCTCATCACCTGGATCAACGGTGGGAAATTCAAGGGCGAACAAATCATCCCTGAAGACTACGTGAAGGAGGCAATGAGTGCCCAAATGGTCGTGTCAGCCGGCACCCCTTCCAAAGAGCATTCCGATGTACAGTTTTCCAACTATGGCTATGGCTGGTTTTTGGCATCTTACCGAGGTCACTACCGGGTGGAGCATGGGGGAAATATCGACGGCTTTTCAGCTTCTGCCTCCTTCTTCCCTACAGACAGCCTGGGGATCATGATTCTGACCAATCAAAATGGCTCTCCTCTTCCCAATGTCGTCCGGAACATGATTGCCGATCACATGCTGAATCTGGAGCCTGCCGATTGGTTGGGCGAGACCGTCAAGCGACTCGAGGAAGCCAAAGAAGCACAAGCCAAAGCCAAAGCAGCAGCCGACTCCACTTCCAAAGTCAGCCTGACCAAACCTTCCCATATCCTGATGGACTATACCGGCACCTATTCTCATCCCGGTTATGGGAAAATGGAAATTGATCTTAAAAATGACACGCTCTTTGTGCAAACTGGGCTCTTGGGTGGATTCTTGGAACACAAAGATTACGACACCTTCAACATGTACTTAATCTATCAGGGTGAGCCCAATCGGGACAATCCATTTGTTTTTCAGTTTGTCAGCAATATGACCGGAGATATTTCCGGATTAAAAGCTGCCTTGGAGCCTGCCATCGACCCGATCGAGTTTAAGCGGACTCCGAAAGAAAATGAGCTTTCGGTAGATGACTTGAAAAAGTACGAAGGAGCCTATCTCCTGATGGGCGTGCAGGAGGTAAAGATTTACATCAAGGAGGAA
This sequence comes from Algoriphagus confluentis, assembly GCF_036245625.1. Classification (NCBI taxonomy): domain Bacteria; kingdom Pseudomonadati; phylum Bacteroidota; class Cytophagia; order Cytophagales; family Cyclobacteriaceae; genus Algoriphagus; species Algoriphagus confluentis. Next base: position 294,763 of record NZ_BTPD01000002.1, on the reverse strand, counting down.
AAGCTCTATGCCTTTGTACCAGGGCAACCCGAGTACGAACTGGTCAATATCGGGGAACACGAGTTTAACCTGAAGGTGCTGGAAGGCTTCAAAGTCAAGTTTGAGGAAAAAGACGGGGAAATCATCGCCGTGAACTTTGTTCAGCCGAATGGAACGTTTAGAGGGGAGAGGAAAAAAGTGGAGTAAGTCAGAAAGCTAAAATCAGAAAGCTGAAAAAACGCAAGAACCTTTGAGGTCTGAAAAAGACCTCAAAGGTTTCAGCTCTTCGAGATTTGCAATCTCGAAGCTCGATCGGAAGATTTTTAATCTTCAAAAGGGAAATTAAATCACCCAAATTCTGCCAATCGAATGGGCCCTTTTCTTATCCCGAAGAAATCTCCGGCACTGCTATTCAGATATTCCTCTTCCTTTTGAATAATTCCAGCTCTAACCGGATTTTGATGGATGTAGGTAGACTTTATATCGAAAAACTTTTTGGAAAAAACTTCCTCTCCATGATATCCATCCTCCCAAAACCAAATTTGATTTTGATGACTCAAAGCCAATGTAAGCCATGACTTTCTACTTTCCTTTGGATTATCCTGAATGGCTTTAAAAATCTTTTTTGCCGTGAATTTTTTAAAATCTCGAATAATGTCTGATAAATTTTCATGTTTCGCACTGGCAATTAAGTGTATATGGTTACTCATAATTACCCATGAATAAATCTCCAATCCCTTACTCTTTTGGCAATAAATTAGGCTTTCTACTATAAAGTCTGAATAGTCTTTTCTGGTGAAAACATCAGCCCATTGATGAACTCTAAAGGTCAAAAAATGAACTGCACCTTGATCACGAATTTTAAATTCATAGCCCATAGTATATTCTTTATGGAATAAAAATTAATTTATCCGAATTCAAAATCCTAGGATCGAGGTTCAGGATTACAAATCCTGAAAAGCTGAGTTGAGTAAGTCAGAAATCTAATATCAGAAAGCTGAAAAAACGCAAGAACATTTGAGGTGTCATTCCAGCTCTTCGAGATTTGTAATCTCGAAGCTCGATCAGAAGATTTTTAATCAATAAATCCCAATTCTCTTTAAAACAGAGACTAAAAGATGTATCCGAATTCAAAATCCTAGGATCGAGGTTCAGGATTACAAATCCTGAACAGCTGATCTTTTTAAGACCTCGAAGGTTTGATTTAAAACAATTATACGATGAATCATCGTATATTAGAGTGAATTCTTATTCATATGAAAGTTACAGCCTTGATATCCGACGAGTTGATCGCCGAAGCCATGGAGCTTTCTAAGGCGAAAAACATCACCGAAACGCTCCGAATTGCCTTGGAGGAATATATTGCTACTCAAAAAATTAGATCCGCTGCTCAGGAAATTGTGGCTGAACCCCTAGACTTTTATTGGACGGCAGAGGAACTTAGGAATAAAAACAATTCTTAATGGGAGTAATCTTTGATACTTCCATTTGGATTGAGTATTTCAAAGCCAATCCAGCTTATTTTTCAAGCTGCCAGAGCCTTTTGGACCGGCGATCGGTTTGTACCTTGGATATCATTTTTGGGGAATTGGTCCAGGGAGCAAAAGGGAAAAGAGAATTGGAAATGCTGGACCTATTTTATCAGAACACGCCAAAAATCAAGGATGCAAATCTTGGATATCACGCGGGGCTTTTATCTCAAAAATACCAGCTTTTGAATCAAGGAATAGGCCTTATTGACTCTGTCATTATTTTAGCTTGTCTGGAGAATGGACTGCAACTTTGGTCTTTGGAAAAAAAGATCAATCGTTTTTTGGAGGAATCCTTTTCCATCCATCTCTTTGATCCTAAAGGAATATAACCTTTGAGGTCTTTTACAGACCTCAAAGGTTTGATTTTGGAATCAAGGCTAAAACTTCGGTATTCCCACAAAATACAAATCAAATCCACCCAATCCACCGGGACGGTTGGAGGAGAAAATCATCAATTGATTTTCAAATTCCCAAGCGTCCGATACCACAGGTCGGTATTCATCGAATTCGGAATTGACCTTGGGGCCGAAGTTTTCCGGCTCGGTCCAGCCATCTCCGCTGCGAAACGAGTAATACAAATCGTAGCCTCCATATCCTCCCGCACGGTCTGAGGAAAATACCAGCATATCCCCATAGACAAATGGCATATGGTCGTTAGCAGTCGTATTGACCCCGATTTTTTGGATTTCCTTTTCTTCGGCACTTTGAAGGAATTCCAGCACGGACCCGCTTGCCGGAAGATCCACCTCATAAATATCAAATACCCCATCCCGATCCGAGCTAAAAAGCATTTTTTCAGGTCGGCCTTGGCTTTCTACTCCAGCACCTTTTTTAAAATTACCTCCATAAAAAGCAGGATACATTTCGTTTGAATCTCCATCAAACAGTTTTAGGGGAGTAGTTTTAGAAGTATATCCCTCAATAATTCCATTGTCTTGGAATTCATTTAAAAAAATTTTGAATTTTCCACCACAACCTACGGAGTACAAGGTTGTATTAAAACTAAAGGAATAAGGGCCTTTTTCATCACAGGGTGAATTGATTTCCCAAAGAAGATTTTTCAAAACTCTTGCATCTCCAAAACTTTCAAAAACTCTATAAGAGAAATTACCTTGTCTCTTATCCCATAAAAAATCTATCCCTCTTGGTTCAAGATCAAAATGGGATCCCATAGAACTTGAATTGGAAGAAAATTTAAAATTAAGGCGAAGGTTGGCTACAGGTGGGACAAAGTCAGAATTCATTTCATCATAAATCGTATTCATTTCGACAAGATTAATAGGGCTTTCGTCTGGAAATCTTCCAATTTCATATGGAAAAGGTTCGTTACAAGATGAAACGGCAAGAACAGCAAGTATTTTTAATGTTTTTTTCATCTTATTCCTGTTATTATTTTTAAACCATTGTTATAAGTATTTGATGATTGCGAAGGTGTGTAAACGCCCAAGCTGTAATAACCATTTGAAGTTGTTGTGTCTGAATTATATAAATTAAGATCATTATCATTCCATCCCCAATTCATAAAATACCAAGTATAAGACCATTCCATACATCCGTCTAAGTCACAGTCGTAGGATCTGTAATTATGTCTTTTAAATCCATCACAAGTCCATATGTGCCATTCATCTAGGGCATCATGCCCATAAAATATAGCCGGGTAGCCTTGGTAAAGTTCATTATTTAGCAGGGATGGATTAAAGTTGGAAGTATTCCCACCATCAATCATCCCCATATGCTCCAAAGCAGGGCTGATATACCCTGGAAGGGTCATTCCATTACATCCACCAAAATTGAAAATCGTATTCGCATTTGTTGCAGAATTAAACATCAAAGTTGCAAGGCTAAATTCACCAAGTCCTGAAGGTGAACAACTCCCATTGGAATTGGCAGGCATAGAGGAATAAGCATAACTACCTGGCCTAAAATACCAAAGCGTTTGCGCTATAGCTACCGCTCCGCAGCCTATTGGACTCCTATTGCATGGGGAGCAGGAGGAATTGGAAGGAGCATAATAATTGGAGATGCCCGATTGCCCCCATTTTATTCCCGAAGAATTTTCTACTGGATGATACGAGTATAATGGCAACCTTTTATTGGTTGAAAAGTATGGGCTACACATAAATTGTCCATATTGGTACCATTCATAGCAATTCGTATTTGGATTATAGGCCACTTCATTATTCCAAATTCGTCCCGTTGGATCAAACTCTTCGGTATATTTCTTCCATTCGTTGTATACGATCGGGTGGACATCTCTCACCTCTTTAAGCTCTAAATCAATTTGCTTCATGGTTTCCTGATACCAAACTTTAAGCCCATTCACCGTTTCGAGGTCCTCAGGTGTCAGTTCTCCTTCCGTGGAATAGGCCAAGATCGGCATCACTCGGGAATCCCCTGCGATCATCACAAAGCCTTCCATCACATTTACTACATAGGCCTCAAAATCCAAACTATCCGCTAAACTTACTCTGGCGATTTCCCGGATTTTTGGAGAAGGTTTTCCTTTTCGGGCAGCAATAAAACTGGAGTCCTCTGAGAAAAAACCCATAGCCACTTTTTTAGCCAACTCGGAGTCAATCTGGTAAGATTGCACAGATTCGCTGGGATCCAATTGAATGGTTGGCCCATCTGTGACGAGGCCTCCTTCACAACCCATGATTAAAAAGGGTAGAAAGCCAATCAGCCAAATGCTACTTTTGATTGTTTGATTGTTTGATTGTTTGATTGTTTGATTGTTTGATTTCATAGTTTTTGGGAAAAAGTGAAAAGTTAATGACTAAAAGGTAAGGAAAATATTTTTACACCCACCTAAAAACCCAAAAATTTAATCATTTTTTAATACCTATTTTTCTTGGATAAAGCATATTTATAATTTGCTCTCAGCTCTTCGAGATTTGCAATCTCGAAGCTCGATCGGAAGATTTTTAATCACTAAATCCCAATTCTCTTTAAAACCGAGGCTAAAAGATGTATCCGGATTGAAAATCCTATGATCGAGGTTCAGGATTACAAATCCTGAACAGCGAAAACAGCGAAAACAGCGAAAATCCAGAACAGCGGAGGTCTTTGATCCAAAAGGAAGCCAAGCTTTGAGGTGTTTTCAGACCTTGAAGGTTTTTCCGTTCCAGATAGAACCTACGGGATACTGCTTCATAAATTAAATCCGCCAATTTCAAGTGAGGTAAACACAAATCAAAAAATCCATTAGATTCTTGATATTCCAAAAAAAAAATTGGAAGTTACCTAAGTTTTTGTGCAGATGGAAAAGAACCCAAGTAACTATTCGTTTATTTTAAAAAGCACTGATTCCAGTCGCACTACCCTCTCCGAAAAAGAAGAAGGGGTGATTTGGGATCTGTTCCGAAATGGAAATGAGTCCGCTTTTATTCACATCTACCAAAATTACTTTGAAGTGCTGTATTCTTACGGCAAGAAATTTTGTTCAAAGACTGACTTGGTTAAAGACTGTATTCAAGACTTATTCATCCACCTAAGAAAAAACAGAAGTCAATTAGGTCCCACCGATTCGATCAAATTTTATCTTTTTAAAAGTCTTCGGAGAAGAATTCTCAAAGAGGACATCCATGGATATGCTTCTTTGGATTTAGAAAGCGAGTCGAAGTATTTTCAATTTGTTTTCTCTCATGAACAAATTTTGATTGAGGAAGAAATCGATTCCGTGACCCGGGAAAAATTAAACAAAGCCATTGCAACATTAAGCCCACGGAGAAAAGAGATCATTTACTATTTCTTTTACGAGGGAATGTCCTACTTGGAGATCAAGGAAATCATGGGCTTGGAAAATATCAAGTCTGCGAGAAATCTACTTTATCAATCCTTGGGCTTTTTAAGAAATTCCTTCAGATAAGGTACTGGATTTTTGCCAATCTAAACCAAAGGTCACCCCCATTTTTATTGTCTTCATGGGGACATTTTTGAATCTGATATACCGAAAAAGAAAGTTTAAAATGGATTTTTGACCGGCTTCCCACTGCCAATTCGCACTTTCTCTGCGGATTTGAAAAAAAAATAAAAAAACATGGTGTCATTTTAAGCAAGCTGCTCATTTAGAGTAGGAAGCCCTATTGAATAGATCAATAGGACAAGCCCAAATCGTGGAAGGTCTAAAATCAGGGCCGGAGGTTTTTTCCTTTCAAGGATTTGAAAAGTATTTGAGATCCTGAGATTGGGCAGAAAAAAATTACAATAGATGAAAAGAGTAGAAAAATTTTTGACTAATCAGGAGTTTGTCAGGTGGGTTAAAGATTCTGATCCCGAATTGGATGCTTATTGGAATTCATGGATCACTGCCCACCCTGAGTTTCTTCCTGAAATCAAAAAAGCAAGAGAAATTGTATTGGGAATCCAATTTCAAGAACATCACGTCGATCCAGAAGTCAAGGCTGAGATTCTTACCAAGATTTTACAGGGGAGTCCCAGTCTGGAAACAGCCACCAATGATGGAAATTGGATTTCGAAAAATCACCTTGGGTTTTGGAGTAGATTCTCCCAGTTTCAACGGATATCAGCCATTCTTTTTATAGCTATTCTGTTCTCTTGGTTGATTCATGAGGAACAAGAAACCCCTCCTATCCCAATTGAATCCAACATGGTAAGTAACATAGAAAAAATTACCTCCCCGGGTGAAAAGTTATTTCTAACTCTTCCGGACGGTACGGAGGTATGGCTCAACTCTTCTAGCAGTCTGGTTTTTCCGCCAAGCTTCGATGGCAATTCAAGAGAAGTACAATTAAAGGGTGAAGGTTTTTTCAAAGTAGCTGAGGATCTAAACCGGCCCTTCTCGGTAGTTTCCGAAGGGGTGATTACCACTGCTTTGGGGACCTCATTCAATATCAATACCGAGGGGGAAGAAAGGGTAAAAGTCTCATTAGTGACAGGGAAAGTCAAAATCCTCGAAGAGCTCAAGCAAGAGGAGTTTTTCCTTAATCCGGGTCAACAAATGACTTATAATTTGGCTGCCCGCACCGGTGCAATTCAGGACTTTTCAATAGCAGAAATCACTGCCTGGAAAGACGGGGTGATTTTGTTTAAAAAAGCAAGTCTCAACGAGGTGGTCAAAAAATTGGAGAACTGGTATGGAGTGAAGATCAACTTGTCCAATGCTGAAAATGTCCACTGGGAGTTTTCGGGAGAGTATCAAAACCAAATCCTGGAAAATGTCCTGAAAAGTATGTCCTATGTAGAGGGCTTTGACTATCGTATCAATGAAAAAGTAGTAGAAATTAAATTTTAATCCTATGAAAAACAGAATAAACAGTTCTTAATAAAAAAGCCAGCAGATTAAAGAAATCTGCCGGCCCAAGCTGGATGCAGGATGAGATCATTGGGGAATGGAAACACCTACAATCCAGATTTAATGAATCTTTCAATCCAATAAACCCTTGAAAATATGAAATTAAACGTACCAAAGACAATTTTTATGCTGTCCAAATATTTCCTATACGGATTTATCTTTCAGCTGCTGGTGTTCAATTTAGCCTTAGCCAATATGGCTAATGGGCAATACAAAGAAATCGGAGAGGTATCAGTCAGGCTGGCTTCCACTAATCTTTCCATCGGTAGGTTTTTCAGTCAGGTAGAGGCTCAAACACCTTTTACATTCTCATTTGACAGGAAAAGCATCAATCCAAATACGGAAGTGTCGTTTTCGAATCCCTCGGGCTCTGTGGAAAGCTTGCTTCGCGAGGTTGCCGTACAGACCCAGCTTAGTTTTCGCCAAGTGAATCACAGCATCGACGTGAGGAAAGAAAAGTCAGGCAACCCTGTCGAAGTATTCACAGCGATGGAAATCGACATCACTGGAACTGTAAAAGATGAGAAAGGGTACCCTCTTCCCGGGGCGACTGTCTTAGTCGAAGGAACCAATACTGTAACGGTAACAGATGCAGATGGGAAGTTTTCCATCTCTGTAAATGAGGGGGCCACCTTGGTTATCTCATTTGTAGGATATCAGACCCTAAAAATCCCGGTGGGCAACACTACGGATTTGCAAATTCAAATGAAGGAAGATACGGATGTCCTAGAAGAAATTGTCGTCGTGGGCTATGGTACACAAGAGAGGGCCAAAGTCACCGGAGCGATTTCTTCGATTGGCTCAAAAGAAATCAGGGCCCTCCCCGTACCCAATGTCGCATCAGCACTTCAAGGTCGTGCTGCAGGTGTGCAAGTTACCAATGCAGGAGCCCCAGGTACAGATCCAATAGTGAGAATCCGGGGTATTGGTACTGTGGGTAACAACGATCCATTGTTTGTCATTGATGGTGTTCCTGCAGGCGGCTTAAATCAGATCAACCCGGCAGATATCGAGTCTGTCGAAGTCTTAAAAGATGCTTCTGCCGCTGCTATCTACGGGTCGAGAGCTGCAAACGGAGTTATCTTGGTGACTACCAAAAAAGGAAAAGCCGGAAAAATGCAGGTCAATTTTGATTCCTATTACGGAACACAACAGGCATGGAAACAACTGGATCTCCTAAACAGGGAACAGTATTTGGCATTTGGGACTGATTTGCTCACCAATGGTGACCAGCCTCTTCCACAAAGATTCAATGATCTGGGGGATTTAGCCAATGTGGAGACCGATTGGCAAGGCGAAATGTTTAGGACAGCGCCAATTCAGGACCACAACCTAAGCATTTCTGGAGGAAATGAAAATGCGCTGTACAACATTGGTTTCGGCTATTTTGCCCAGGAAGGAATCATGCTTGGGACAGACTTTGAACGGATTTCCTTTCGGGCCAACACTGACTTTAAACTGAATAAATTCGTGAGTGTGGGTCAAACCTTGACTGTTTCCTACAGCGATAGAAACAACGAACCTTTCACTGGGGGAAGAAGCCAACTGGAACATATTGTCAAGCAGGTCCCTTACATTCCGGTAAGAGACCCCAATAGGCTGGGTGGATTCAGATCCCCGGACCGAGTGGATGGAAGTGACCCTGAAAACCCAGTACTTAATGCCACTTTAAGACAAAACAGGCAAGAGGATTATAAGATTTTGGGTACAGCTTATGTTGATATTACTCCTTTTGAAGGCTTCAAATACCGGTTTTTGGTTGGCTTGGATATCAATCAAGGCATCAACAATCAATATACCCCTAGATTCTTTGCAGGAGACTTCAACAATCAGCCATTTGCTACCCTTTCCCAAACAAGAGGCTCTTTTGTCTCTCCTTTGATCAGCAATCAATTTTCCTTTCAAAAATCAATAGGCAATCACAATTTTGACGTCTTAGGGGTTATCGAACAGCAAACATTCAAAAACTCCAGCCTAACCGGCACTGGGGAGAATAGCCTAACCAACGATGTGAGAGTACTTCAAGGAGTCGCCAATCAAACTGCCTCAAGCAACTTGATTGAATATGCCTTGATTTCTTACGTGGGTAGATTAAACTATGATTATAATCAAAAATACTTGGTGAGTGCCTCCATCCGAAGAGACGGAGGGTCCCGCTTCGGCCCAAGCAACAAATGGGGGTCTTTCCCTTCTCTTTCCTTGGGATGGAGATTGAGTGAAGAAGAATTCATGAAATCCCTGACCTTTATCAGTGACTTAAAACTCAGAGGAAGCTACGGGGAGACCGGGAATGACCGGATCGGAGACTATGTATACCAAGGAACAATCAACAGTAACCTGTTCTATAATTTTGATGGCAGCCTTCAGGGTGGAGGGACAATCACGGCTTTGGCCAATGCGGACTTGAGATGGGAAACAACCAAAATGAAGAACATCGGAGTAGATCTAGGTCTGTTCAACGATAAGTTCAACCTGTCTTTTGAATGGTTTGACAATAGGACGGAAGGCATGATTCTGGGAGTGCCAATCCCTCCATCACTGGGTTTTGACGGAGCACCGGTCGCCAATGTAGGCACTGTTCAGAACAGAGGGGTAGAGTTTACTGTAGGGTACAGAAAATACAGTGGGGATTTTCAGTTTTCCATAGATGGTAACTTAGGGTTTATCTCCAATGAACTGGTATCTCTGGGTACAGGAAGAACAATTTTCGGTCCCAATTTTCAGGGAGATCCTCTGACCTTCACTGAGGAGGGAAGACCGATTGCTTACTTCTATGGATGGATAGCGGATGGAATTATTCAACAAGGTGAAAATGTACCTGGCCAGCCCAATTCCGCAGCGGGAGATATCCGATTCCGGGATATCAATGGAGACGGAGTTATAGATGCGAATGACAGAACATTTTTAGGTCATTATTTGCCTGATTTTACCTATGGGGTAAACTTCAATGCGACCTATAAGAATTTTGACTTTAACATGTTTGTTCAGGGTGTCCAAGGAAATGAAATCTTCAACAATCTCAGGTTCCATACCGAAGGCATGACTAGGTTATTCAATGCTTCTACAGCCGTACTTGATCGATGGACCCCGACAAATACCAATACAGATGTGCCTAGGGCTGTGTCCGGGGATCCGAATCGAAATGCTCGCGCCAGCTCAAGATTCGTGGAAGACGGCTCTTACATGAGAGTTAAAAACATGACGATTGGCTACACGATTCCTACGGAAAAGCTCAGCTCTTGGACCAATGGGTATGTTTCCAGAGTCAGAGTTTATTTCTTGACTCAAAACCCACTGACCTTCACCAAGTATTCAGGATACGATCCTGAGATAGCTGTAAGGACGGGAATCAACGCCTCCTTGGGTACAGGCATCGACTTTGGTCAGTTTCCTGCGGCAAGGACATTCATAGGTGGTGTTCAGTTTACTTTCTAATCGACTCAATATCAAACAATAAATCATATGAAAACTAGGAAAATATTATCGACCCTATTGATATTGATTTCAGGGGTGGCTTGTGATGACGAAAAATTAAATCCAATCAATCCCAATCAATTATCCGTAGAGACCTTTTACCGTACAGGTCCACAACTCGTAGCTGCCGTAAATTCGGCCTATGCTAGCCTTCAGGCTAACAATCTCTACAATAGAGAGTACTTTTTTCTCCAAGATCTACTTTCTGATGACTGTGATACAGGAGGACCTCAGTTGGAAGCACAAAGAGCCCAAGTATTGAATCACGTCTTTGATGCCTCCAATCCACTGGTTTCTGCCAATTGGAGAGGCTGGTATCGGGTAATTCACCGGGCCAATCTGGTCTTGGAAAACTCCGCCTCCGCTACTGAAGATATCACTGAGAATTTAAGAAACCGTGTGATTGGGGAAGCCAGGTTTCTCCGTGCTTTGGCTTATTATGAGCTGGTTAGCCTTTGGGGGGATGTTCCGTTGATGACCTCCTCTGCTACCTCACCCAATGGAAATCCAAAAGCACCCGAAAGTGAAGTGTATGCATTGATCATCAGCGATCTGACTGATGCGATAAGCAAGTTGCCAGTGAGAAGTGAATATACAGGAAGTGACGTGGGAAGAGCTAGCAAGGGTGCTGCGCAAGCTTTAGCAGCTAAAGTTCATTTGTTTAAAGGCGATTTTGCTTTGGCTAAACCTTTCTTGCAGGAGGTCATTTCCTCCGGAGAATACCGTTTGGTCGATCGCTATTTGGATAACTTTGAGGAAGAAACAGAAAACAATGCAGAGTCAATCTGGGAAATTCAGTTCTCAGAAGATTTTGGTGCCGCTGATGCCTGGAATGCAGACGGAGGAGGAATTGCAGAAGTGACTTTCCGCGGCCAGGAATATGGCCCTACAGCATGGAGGAATGTAATCCCAAGTTTACCGCTTTTTGAAGAGTTCGAAAGAGTCTCTTCCGGAGATGAAAAAGACGATCCGCGAATAAGCTATACCTTTTTCCAAATTGGGGATGAATACAACGGTGGAAACTCAATCCTTACTCAAGACAAGGTACAAGGAGATACCGAACGCGCCAGCTGGAGAAAATATCAGACAATCTATAAAAGAGATGCTGAGAACCTGCAATCCGGAATTAATTTTCGGGTGATCCGCTATGCTGATGTATTGCTGATGATGGCTGAAGTGGAAAATGAATTGAGCGGTCCAGCTATGGCCCTTCCTTATCTCAACCAGGTGAGAGCAAGACCAAGTGTAAACATGCCACCCTATCCCACCGCAAATTATCCCGTAGCCAGTCAAGCGCAAGTACGCACGGCTATTCAACATGAAAGAAGGGTAGAACTTGCAGGAGAACAAATTAGAAACAGGGATATCAGAAGATGGCGTAGACAAAATACGCTCCCATCAGAACCGATTCCAACCTGGCAAGGCAAGTACGATCTTCTTCCTATTCCCTTGGAGGAAATCGACAACAATTCAGCCTTGACAAATGCGGACCAAAATCCGGGGCACTAAAAAAAATTCTAGACCTTAGTTGACCTAAAATAAAGTCAAAAATAAGGATAGGATTTTGCTCAATACAAAACAAACACCAAAGAGGCTGTCCTAATGTGACGGCCTCTTTTTTTGATTGTCCAAAAGCTTCTGGACCTTTGTTTGTTTCTTTCTTTTGTGCCTAAACTCAATCCTGGCTGTAGAGGAGATTCTAAGCGGACATGTTGTGGATAACTGGCCCCCGAACGACAGACAATAGACCAAGGCTCATCCAGTTGGGAGGATACCGATAATTTATTCTTTCACTGGAAAGAAAGCGGATATGCATACTTTCATTTATCTTTTCCAGACTTCTATCATGGTATTCTCTTCAAAAAAAACAAACTCATTTTTTCCACAAAATCTCTTCTGCCTCTTTGGACTATCCATTTTGGCTTTGTTTTCCTGTCAAAAACCCGCAGAAAAAAACTTTCTGTTCCAATTGTTGCCCGCAGCTCAAACAGGGGTCACATTTTCCAATGAAATTTCCATAACCGAGGAATTCAACGTGCTGGACTTTGACTACATCTACAATGGAGGAGGTGTAGCGGCGGGAGATTTCAATGGAGACGGGCTTACCGACATTTTTTTTACAGGAAATCAGGTCAGTTCCAGACTGTACTTAAATCAGGGGAATTTTACCTTCCTGGACGTGACCGATCAGGCTAGGGTTTCTACCAGCTCCTGGATAGAGGGAGCCACATTAGTAGATATCAATAATGACGGACTTCTGGACATCTATTTATCTGTATCTAACCGAGATCAAACTTTTCCCGATCCCAACCTACTTTTCATCAATCAGGGAAACAATGAAGAGGGAGTCCCCAGATTTAAGGAAATGGCCGAAGTTTTTGGTTTGGCTGATAGAGGATACAATACCCAAGCAGCATTTTTTGATTATGATCTGGATGGTGATCTGGATGTCTACTTACTATCCAATGCTTTGGAAAGCTTTCAGCGCAATGTCTCCAGACCCAGGAACAAAAGCGGAAAAGGAAAAAGTAATGATAAACTCTATCGAAACAACGGGGATGGGAGCTTCTCGGATGTAAGCCTGGAAGCAGGAATTTTGATCGAGGGCTATGGATTGGGAATATCCATTGCCGATATCAATCAAGACGGATTTCCCGATATCTATGTAGCCAATGACTTTTTGACCAATGACATTCTTTACATCAACAGGGGAGACGGCACCTTTGAAAATCAGATCAGCGATATGCTCGATCACCAAAGTTTCAATGCCATGGGTGTGGACATTGCAGACTTCAACAACGATAGCTTGGCAGATATCCTGGTGGTGGATATGTTCCCCCCTGACAATATTCGTCAAAAAACCATGTTTGCCGTCACAGAAAACTATGATCTCTACCAGGCAAACCTATCCTTAGGCTATGAACCTCAGTATGCCAGAAACACCCTTCAGCTCAATCGGGGAAAGGGAATTTTTTCAGAGATCGGCTTTTTGGCGGGAGTTTCCCAAACCGACTGGAGCTGGTCTCCGCTTTTTGCCGACCTAGACAATGACGGTTGGAGAGACGTATTTATCAGCAATGGCTATGGCAAAGACATCACGGACCTGGATTACATTAATTTCACTCAAAACTTGGGGCCTTTCACCACCCCCGAAGAACGAAGGAAACTTCAACTGGAAGGCTTGAGCAAACTTAAAGAAGTACGACTCAATAACTTTGTATTTAAAAACAATACAGATCTAACCTTTGAGGACAAGAGCAAAGAATGGGGAATCGTCCACCCTTCTATCTCCAATGGGGTAGCCTATGCGGATCTGGACAATGATGGTGACCTGGATCTAATCATCAACAATTTGAATGATAAAGCCTTTATTTACCGCAACCTATCCGCAGAGAAATTTCCTGAAAAAGCAAAGTACTTAAAAGTTCAACTCCAAGGACCTCCTTCAAATACTCAAGGTTTTGGAGCCAAGATTTGGGTCGAATTCGATAAAGAGAATGCAAAACAGGCCATTTATTATGAGCATTATCCTACCCGAGGATATAAATCTTTCGTGGAACCTTACCCCCACTTTGGGTTGGGTCAAGCCAGAAAAGTCACCTCGTTGAGGATTTTGTGGCCGGATGGAAAACAGCAAATCCTACAAGACCTCGAGCCCAACCAAAGACTCGTCCTATCTTATACCAATGCAACCCCTCAATTACTCCCCGAGAGGCAGGAAATTCCTAGTCCGTATTATAGGGAAGTAAGCAATCAACTCGGAATCAACCACAGCCATACCCACATTCCCTACAAAGATTTTAACCGGCAAAGACTCCTCCCTCACAAACACTCAGAAAATGGTCCGGGAATCACCGTAGGTGACGTGAACGGAGACGGTTTGGAAGATTTTTTCGTGGGTGGATCTCAAAACAATCCCGGAGTATTTTTTTTGCAGGAAAAAAACGGGTCGTTCTCTAAAAGACCTTTAGCCGAGGAATATCCCTATGACGATATGGAAAGTTCTCTATTTGACCTGGATCAGGATGGGGATTTGGACCTATACCTGGTCAGCGGTGGATCCCGATATGAAGAAGGCAGTCAATACTACCAGGATCGAATCTATCTTAACGATGGTAAAGGGAACTTTACTTTAAAAGAGGGACTCCTTCCTGATTTACCGATCAGCGGCTCTTCTGTTTCTACTTTTGATTTTGACGGGGATGGTTTGACCGATATCCTAATCGGCGGTAGAATTGTACCCGGGAAGTATCCCTATCCTGCTTCAAGCAAACTATTGAAAAATATGGGTGGAAAATTCATCGATGTCACCCAAGAGCTTTGTCCGGATTTGAACCAGATCGGCCTGGTCAGTGCGGCAAGGTGGACTGATTTTGATCAGGATGGAAAAGTGGATTTTATCCTTACTGGAGAATGGATGCCGATCAAGTTTTTTCGCCAGGAGCATCACAATGGAAAAATCATCTTTACAGATATTACTGCCCAAATAGGTCCCGAGCATTCCAAGGGATGGTGGACCTCTATTTTTCCCAAAGACTTGGATGGAGATGGAAGACCGGAATACCTCCTAGGAAATTTTGGAAGAAACATTCGGTGGAAAGCTTCCCCAGAATCCCCTTTAAAGCTGATTGCCAAAGATTTTGACCAAAATCAAAGTGTTGATCCTATTCTGTTTCAATTTATGGAAGATGGCTATTTTGCCGTTCCGGGCAGAGATGCAGTGGTATCCCAGATTCCTTCTTGGAAAAATCGTTTCTTGATCTATTCAGATTATGGATCTTTCCGAATGGATCAGTTTTTTCATGGAGTTGATCTGGAACAGGCCATAATTCTCGAAGGAGAAACTTTCGAAACCAGCTACCTTAAGCAAGATTCAACAGGAAGATTCAAGCTTATCCCTTTGCCTATTGAAGCTCAGTTTGCCCCTGTATTTGGCTTTACCAGCAATGAAAATGAACTCTTGGCCATAGGCAATTTCTTCGGGAATGAGACAGTTACCGGAAGGTATGATGCACTTAAAGGGCTAACTTTCTTCTTGGACAAAGAAAACATGAAGTTTCAAACATTGAATCTTTCCGGATTCTTGGTGCGCGGACAGGGAAGAGCTATGGCCTCACTCATGCATGGTAGTGGCAAAACGCTAATCCTTATATCACAGCACAACGGCCCTCTGCTGGTCTTCGAAAGAAAGTCCGACTCTCCCCGGTAGATTTGGGTGGAAAGAATTCAGGAGGAAGAAAATACATCCGGAATAGTGCTCACCCTATCTTCATATGAATTGCTTCCAGTCTTTTGGGATAGATTTAGTTCATTCAGATATTCTAGGGGATGCATCCTCGAATTTAGATCCAAAGTTTTTTTATCACTAAATCTAAATTCTCTTTAAAACAGAAACTAAAAAGTGTATCCAGATTGAAAATCCTATGATCGAGGATCAGGATTACAAATCCTGAACAGCGACAACAGCTACACGCCAAAAAACCGGATTTTAATTCCTAATTGGAATCATAATTCCCTAGTTCAGGTTTCTGAACGTATGGTATTTAATGGACCGACAGGTGAATTTTTGCAGCTGGAATGTATCCCTGAGACAAGCAGTGTTGGCTTGCCCAATCAGGTTAAATCTGAGCTAGCTTTTCTATGGATTTTGGAAAAGTCCGAGTTGATCATTGACGGAGTCTGTTTGACTTTCGAAGCAGATCAAATCCTTTGCCTGACCGAATTCCATAAACTATCCGTCAAAAGCCTTCCAAAAGCCCGTTTGGTGAGGTTCAACAGACCCTTTTTCTGCATTCTGGATCACGATTCCGAGGTAGGTTGCAAAGGAATTCTATTTTATGGTTCATCAAGACTTCCTGTGATCGAGTTGGATACCGAAAATAAAGCCAAACTGGAAGCCCTTTGGGGAGTTTTTCAGATGGAAATCCGGGAGGAGTCAGACGCCTTGCAGCTCGAGATGCTGCAAATGCTCCTCAAAAGGTTGCTGATTCTTTGTACCCGACTTTACAGCCAACAAACTCATTTAGGAAAATTGGATGCCCAAAAATCCGATTTGATCCGGGAGTTTAACTTTTTGGTGGAAATGCACTTCCGAAAAAAGCATCAAGTGGCGGACTATGCCGAGTTACTATTCAAATCACCCAAAACGATCAGTAATGCCTTTTCCAGACTGGGGGCCAAAAGTCCCTTGAGCTACATCCATGACCGGATTATTTTGGAAGCCCGAAGGCTTTTGGGATATACAGATAATCCAATCAGTGAGATCGGCTACGAACTGGGCTTTGAAGATGTGCAGAGTTTCAGCCGCTTTTTCAGGAAAAATGAAGGGCTTTCCCCCTCCGAATTCAGAGAAAATCTCCGATTGGGAAAAATTGCCAACTCCTCGGGAAAAACGGGCTAACTCTAGGGCACTTTGGTCCTACATCTTTGTATTGTTCATTTTATTAAACACAAAAAAACAATACCACGATGAAAAATTTCACAGTACCTACCCGAGAAGAAGTAAGTCCAGCCAATCAGGCTATTTTTGACAACCTACAGAAAGGCTTGGGATTTGTCCCCAACCTGTACGCCTACTATGCCAAAAACGAAACAGCCCTTGGCGACTACCTGGCACTCCAAAACAGAAAATCCACACTCAAGGCCAAAGAAAGAGAAGTCATCAACCTGGTGGTCTCTCAGGTCAATGGCTGTAGATATTGCCAGTCAGCCCATACCGTATTGGGGAAGATGAATGGATTTACCGATGAGCAGATTCTGGAAATCAGAGGAGGATCGGCTTCGTTCGATGCCAAACTGGATGCTTTGGCTGGATTCACCAAATCTGTAGCTGAAAAAAGGGGAAAAGCAACCGAAGAAAGCAAGAATGCCTTTTTCGAAGGGGGCTATACCGAAGCCAACCTGATTGATGTAGTGATGGTGATCGGGGACAAAATCATCTCCAACTACATCCACAACCTGACACAATTCCCGATTGACTTTCCCCTTGCTCAGGAATTAAGCGAGATGAATGCCTAACAGGAACAATCAAATGAGTTAAAAAGCCACTATTGATTTGCCCCCAAAAAGTCATACCCTTGTTGGGGGCATTTCTTTAATCAAAAAACAATTTTCTTATCTCAATTCAATCAACTCAAACTGCATCTCCTCTTCCCTGTTTTCCGGATTATTAGGGTGCTGCAAGGATAGGTAAAGGCCCTTTTTCCCAACAAAAACATTGTCCGGATGATACTTCCCGGATTCAAATTTTTTCTCCGTGATCACTTTCAAATCGGAGTCCAAAACCATCACCACAAATGGTCCCAAGGCATTTCCCTGACTTCTGATATCGGCAATACTAGCTTCCGGAAGAGTGGGAAACGCAATCCGATAGTAAACCTCCCTGTATGGGTCAAACAAAATCGAACCATATCTGCTCGAAGAGAAAGCATAGGATTGGAACTCTTCATAAACTGCATCCGCATTAAAACTCGGTAAAGCCTCATCCAAAAATTGGCTTTTGGCAACTACTGATTTCCATTCCTCGTCAAAAGACGAGGCCACAAAGATCCGATGATCTCCGACTAGAGAATATACGATTTGATCCTTTCCCTGAGCTCGGCTAAAATCAACCGACTTTAGACCCGAGGTCAGGTAATCATTTGGATAAAGATGGGCAAAAAATTCAGTCTCTCCAGTACTCAAATCAATCTGATAGCCAAAGGATTGGCCGGCTAATTTCTCCCCGGTGAGTTCCCGCATATTTTGAGGGAACCGGTGGTTAACTGCCAATTTGGACCCTTCCAGAACGGGAGGAGATATCATAAATGCATTGTGAACAAAAGCAGAACCTCCTCCTTCCGGAATCTCGTATTCAAACTTTTTCAAAATCTGACCTTCCAAATTCGCCAAATGAAACCTTTGCCCGAATGGCGGACTAAACAAAAAGATGCTGTCAAGGCTATGCACATGAAAGGCAAAAACATCCCCTACTCCGGATGGCCCTTCTGCCTCAAAAGAGAGGGATTTGATCTTGTTACCAGAGCTCAAATCGTAGACTTGAAGGGTATTACTTTCCCAAATTAGATTGAAGAAAAATTCTCTTTCCCCAGCATCAAAGTATTGGTAGCCGGTGCTGATATTGGAGGTAGAATCATCCAAAGACAAGCTGATATATTCGCCACTGGAAATCAGTGCTGGATTGGGGTTTTCAGATTGGGTCTTTGTCTGGCATTGGACAAAAAGAGTCAACAAAATCGCGTAAAGGAAAAGTCTCATAAAGTGGTTTTTTGCCTAAAAATAAAGTGAAATAGCTAAACTGCCTGAAATCATCCCGTTAATTAGACTTAAAAAATTCTTTCCCCTTCAAAAGTCAAGCTTGGGGAAAAGTAGGAAAGCTATCTCTGCTATTTTTATCTTGTTTGGCCTACTTTAGTTTCCAAAACAGATCATCATACTAATTACGAAATAATGCCCCAACAACTCGGACAAATCTCCCTCCTCGTCAGAGACTATGACGAAGCGATTCAGTATTACACACAGGTTTTGGGATTTGAATTGCTGGAGGACACCCCGATGAGTGAAACCAAGCGCTGGGTGAGGGTAGCTCCTCCGGGGTCCACTTGCCATTTGCTTTTGGCCAAAGCCGCCAATGAGATTCAGGAAAAGCAAATCGGTTTTCAGGCAGGCGGACGGGTTTTTCTGTTTCTTTATACCGACGATTTCTATCGGGATTACGAAAACTACAGCTCCAAGGGAGTGGAATTTATCCGCGAGCCTGCTGAGGAAAGCTATGGTATAGTCTCCGTGTTCAAGGATTTGTATGGAAATCTCTGGGATTTGATTCAACCCAATCAGGTGAGATAAGGTCATTTTTTTTTATATTCTCTCATTGAAATTTCTTTTGAAAGAAGAATGAGTCCTAGGCAAAAAAATAAGCTCAACGATATCGCTCGCCAAATGATGAGCGGAGTCGTTCAGATACTTGTGGAGGGGTACATTGAGGAGGATATTCAGTCCGTTTTAAATCCCTCTGTAAAAATACCTGGTATCTGGTCTGGCTCTGGATTTTTTGTCAAGTACAAAGACCTCGAAGGATACATTGTAACGAATGGCCACGTAGTCCGAAATGCAGTGAAAATTGAAATTAGCTCTATGCTCACTAGCGAGGAACGCTTCGAAGCCGAAATAGTCGGACTGGTCAAGCAGCTGGAGCCGGATGTGGCTTTAATCAGGCTGATGGATAAGGAACTTCAACGCTTTAAAAAATTGGCGATTCAGCCCATTGATTACTTGGAGCTCCGAGAAGGTGCTAATCCATCCCGCGGAGAACTCATCAAAGCGATTGGTTACCCTCTAGGGATGGTAGAGCCGAATATTACCGGAGGTGAAATCACAAATTTTATTTCGGGGTCTGAGTTCACCTCAGAGCGATTTGTCACCAATGCCGCTATTAATCCGGGAAACTCGGGCGGGCCTAGCATAACCGAAGACGGGAAGGTAATCGGACTTAACACCGCCATGATAGTAGATGCTCAAAACATTGGGTTCATTACTCCAGCCAGTTTTATAAAAATAATTATAGACAATCTCATCCTTTTGAATGAACCTCACTTTGCAGGCATCGGGGGAAAACTTCAAAAAAATGCAGAAAATTTCAATCCTCTTTTAAAACAGGATCACGCCAAGGGGGTGATCGTATCCAAAGTCCAGACCAATGGTTTCCTAGAGGCGGCCAACATCAAAGCGAGAGATGTAATCCTTTCCATCAACCGGGCGGAGTTTGACCGCCATGGAATAGTAATCGGCAAAGAAGGCTTATATCGCCACAAAAATATTTTTGATGTAATGAAACTGGTCCCGATTGGCGAAGAAGTGGAGATCAGGTATCTAAGAGATGGAAAAGTTCATCAATCCAAAGCCAAGGCAATGCCAAACCCGGAAAAAGGGATCATTTCCAGTCCTATTTTAAATGAAAGGAAATACCTTGAGGTATTTGGTATGGTCATCCAGCCCTTGAGTTTTGAAATAATTCAAGCCATCCAAGAAGTGGATCCTTATGCCCAAATCGAGATGCTAAAAATTCTGGATCAGGAAAAACCCATGCTTGTTGTAACCCACATTCATCAGGGCACTCAGGCTGATCAGATGGAATGGCCTTTGGGAGAACTGATAATTAAGATCAATGGAAAGGAAGTCCATACCCTTGAAGAAATTCAAAAAGTGCTGGAAAAGCAGAAAGGAGAACCCGTTCTTCTCGAATGTCAAAGTGGAATGATTGGATATTTCCAAACAGAAAAAGAGCCTTCCTTAGGGAATTGACATCTATCTTCGAAGATATGAAGTACTGATTTCTACTAACCTTCTCATCCGGATTCTTGATTTTACCATTCCATGTTTTCTTAAAAACCCGATCTAAATCAAAAAATAGTTTTGGAACACCAACCCAACAACCCCCTTCACGGCCTAAGACTAGATACCATCTTGGAGCAATTGGTCACACACTTTGGCTGGAAAGAACTCGGAGAGCGTATTCCCATTCGCTGCTTTACGCATAATCCTTCGATCAAATCCAGTCTTACTTTCCTGAGAAAAACTCCCTGGGCCCGGGAACGGGTGGAAGGATTGTTTTTGAAGATGGTCAGGGAGAGAAAGTAACCTTTGAGGTCTTCAAGACCTCGAAGGTTTAACCACCTACTTATCCTGTTTTCCGAAAACACTATTTTTATTTTTACAAACAACCTCATTTTGGAGACTCAGGTCATAACAAGAAGTCTAGAAAGTATTTGGGCACAAAACAAACGAGCTTTAAGTATTTTTGTAGTTTTAAAACAACATTTTTTATATTTTTATGAGGTTTTAAAACTTCATTATGCAGCTATTGATCGATTTCCAAGATTCCTTACTATTAGGCATTAAAGAGGATTTCAAAAGATTTTTAAAAGAAAAAATCAATTGGAAACAGCGAATGATTGGTATTAAAGGACCAAGAGGAGCCGGAAAGACCACACTCATGCTTCAACACCTCAAATTTACCTTACAGAAAAGTCATGTAAATGGCCTATACGTTACCGCGGACCACCCATGGTTTTATAAAAACAACTTATTGGATACAGCCATGGATTGGTTTCAGCAGGGAGGCCAGGTTTTATTGATCGATGAGGTGCATAAATACCCAAATTGGTCAAGGGAACTAAAGAACATTTACGATGGATTACCTCAGCTCCAGGTGATTTTTTCGGCCTCATCTGCTTTGGATATTTATCGAGGTGAATCAGACCTCAGCAGACGAGTTATCAGTTACACCTTACCCGGTCTATCATTTAGGGAATATCTTAAACTATCTGAGGTAGGTGACTTCCCATCTTTTTCCCTTGAGGATCTACAAAAAAGGCATCGGGAAATAAGCCAAGAAGTAATTTCAAAAATACGCCCATTACCCTATTTCGAAAAATACCTCAGCAGAGGTTATCTGCCGATTTTTGTGGAAGGCGAAAATGAGTACGGATCCAAACTCGAACATATAATCAATACCGTAGTAGATACAGACCTAGCTTATATCTCATCTTACAATGCGGGGACTGCTGCAAAAGTCAAAAAACTACTGGGTGTGATAGCAGAATCCGCTCCATTCAAACCCAATATAGCGTCGATTTCCGCTAAGCTAGGTATTTCCAGAGATCGAATAGTAGAGCACATTTATCAGCTGAAAGACGCAAAAATTCTGAATATTTTACTCGCTCAGGGCAAAGGAGTCTCAAGGTTACAAAAGCCAGATAAACTATATCTAGAAAACACAAATCTTTCTTTTGCCATTAATTCCTCCCCGGATATAGGCGCCCTTCGAGAGACTTTCCTCCTGAATCAATTGCTAAATGCTGGACACGAAGTTTTTGAGCCAAAAAAGGGGGACTTTTGGGTCAACGGAATAACTATAGAAGTGGGTGGGAAAAATAAATCTCCTAAACAAGTTCTCAATGAAGGTGAATATCTGATAGCAAGTGACGAAATAGAATCTGGATGGGGGGCAAAACTTCCCTTGTGGCTCTTTGGCTTTTTGTATTAAGAATGGGTATCCAACCCATGATTATCCGACTTTTTTTTACCCAAACACTCAAGGCCCGGGAACGGGTGGAGGGATTGTTTTTGAAGATGCTTAGGGATACAAAAAACCTCTGAGGTCTTGTTGGACCACGATGGTTTTATAATCAACCTCTCTGAAAAAAGGGTGAATTTCACAAAATTTAGTCAATGACTTCAATCCTAATTTCGGTCCCTTTTCAAAACCTGAAACTAATCAGAACTTGGTAAAAAGGCTGGATTCCAATATCCCAATTTTCCACTCGTTCATTCTCTAAAATCTGTGTGAACTGATCCACACTTTGGAGCTCGATAAAATTCACATCGGTGATTTGAAGTGATCGCACCCCCTGAAGACTGGATTCCACAGAAAGTGAGAAATTCCTGCCTAACTGATGAGTATAGCCAAGAATTCCGGAAATTCGAATCGTTGATTCTTCAAATCTAGCATAGCCTTCCCTGGCAGATGGGCGACTAGGCCCCCAGGCTAGGTACTCCCTAGCAATGGAAAACCCTAAATCTCCTGCTGTATACAAAGTTCCTTTGGAAAACACTTTTAAATCCCTTTGCAGACCAGCTAAAGCAAAAAAAGCACTAGTATTTTGATCTATTTCATCAGAACCATACCAAAATGCTGAATCCAAAAGCTCAAATCGCTCGAATCCTATCCGCATCCTAAGTTGTGTCTTCTTTTCATCTTTAGGATTAAGCAAATACCTCCCGAAAAGAGAATAACCAGGCAATTCATTTTGGTCAATCAGATATAACGCATCCAAACCCACCTCCCAACGGGAGGGTTCCTGAGCAAATGCAAATGGGGCTGAGATCCAAAAATAGATGAAGGAAAGCAGGCAAACTTTTAAAATCTTGAAATTTTTGATGTTGGTCATCTGTATAGTTGGTTATTATTTTACTTCTCAATCTTAAGATTCTTCTGGGTAATGATTCTACCATTTTGGTAATACACCACATATTGACCAGCTGGAAGCTCACTTAAGGACAGGGTTGATTTGTCAAGTATCTTACCTGACTTTCTAAGATTTCCCTGCAGATCATAGATATACAAAATACCTTCTTCAAGCTTCTTTCCAGTCTTTTGTTCAAATTCATCTACGCCTTGCAAGGATATAGTTACTTCTGTTGAAGAGGGGTTAGGCGCAAGTAATAAACAAAGCTCACAACCTCCTCCTGGAGGACATGAAACCGGATCTGAAAAAGGTTGACTGTCTTCCAAGGACTCCAGCCACATCCATTATTCACCCGTACAGAAATAGATGCATCCACAAACGAAGAGGGAGTATAATTATTAATGTTAACTACAAAGGAATTGGGAGTCGTGCTAGGATTAAATGGAGTAATTGCAGGTTCCTAATTGCAAATTAACTTTGGCATGCTGTGGTCCAATAGTCCGCGCACCACCCCAGGTAACAGTCAAGGCATCCATTCCCGGGGTGATGGAAACAACTGCACCTGAATTGCCTACCACACTTGCAGAACTAGTAGCACAGATTGGAGTTACCACAGAACTTGAACCAACTCGATAACCTAAGGCGAAAGTTGTTTGCTCTCCAAACCAAAATGGGGAAGTACCGAATGGAGTGAAAGTAACCTCCTGTCCCCAGGAGAAGCATGGAAAGAAAACTAAGCTTATCCTTATCAAAAATTGAACTAGACTTTTCATACTATGGAAGAATTAGGGTTAGGACAAGTTGGCTAAACGGTTTAGCACCTGCAAAGTATTTTTTAGAGCTATTTTGTGCCACACTGGCGTTAAATCCATCTACAAAGATTAAATTATAATCGTAGTCGGATGACATCTGCGTGAAATAGAGGGCTGTCTCAAATGATAGCACAATTGTCTCTCCAAACTTTCTACTGAAGCCTATAAACCCAAATACACTGGTTGAAATTCTTCTATTGTCATAAACTGCCTGCATTCCCTCTTGCTCCAATATTTCATCACCAAAAATTAAAAATTGACGCTCATTTAACCTCTGGAGCACAATGTCTGCCCCATAATAAAAGGAGGTTATAGGGCTTGTGTAAAAATCCCTTTGAAAGCCTATGGTGGCAAGCCAATTCTGCAACTGGATTTCTTCGTAAGAATAAAACTCCATGTTGGTATTTGTCATGGCATTGGAAGCTTGGTATCCCAATTTTGACCTTAAGAACATCGGTTTTTCACCGCTTGGATTGAGAAAATATCTTCCAAAAAGGGAGTAGGAGGGAAGGGAATTCTTTTCAAAAAGAGATAAAACATCCAGACCTACCTCCCATCTTGAGGAATTAGGGTTTTCCTGGGCAAACAATGGTATGGCAAACAAGCAGCACCAAATTATTTAATAATTTCAACCTAATAGCCATGGTCATAATTTGTATTTATTTAAGAATTGATTTCTTCAGTTATAGTTGAATACGAGAAATAAAGTTTGTAGCTCACCGGGAGGTAGAAAAACGGAAGTTTTTTTCCTGAAGCTCGAAGAGCACTTGTAAGCAGGCTGTCTTGACATGAGTGTGTCAAGACACAAAATCAAGTGAAAAAAGGATTTGATCTCGAAATATTTCATCCTAGTTCTTAATAATTAATCAGGGTTATTATTACAAAATTTATTTTGTCCTCAATCAAGGAGAAAATACTTTTCAAAATTAGTTTTTAATAACCTCGGTTAAAAATACCCTATATAGGGTATTATTGGCCTCTATTCGAATCCATTTAAAACTTTATAGATTCTGAGTCTACGTTTCGAATAAGCTTG
Source organism: Algoriphagus confluentis (assembly GCF_036245625.1). Lineage (NCBI taxonomy): Bacteria > Pseudomonadati > Bacteroidota > Cytophagia > Cytophagales > Cyclobacteriaceae > Algoriphagus > Algoriphagus confluentis. The sequence goes on along the minus strand of NZ_BTPD01000002.1, from coordinate 269,651 downwards.
CTTTGGCTTATTATCATTCTTTTTAAAGTTCCCTCAAAAAAAAACCGGTTCCGCATCTGCGGAACCGGGCTTTTGATTTATGGTTTGTGGCTGAAATTACACGTAGTTGTTTAGCATCACCGGCATCACGAGCATCAAAATGTCCTCGTTGGCATCCTGCTCCACCGGTAGAATCAAGCCTGCACGGTTGGGAGCAGAAAACTTCAGACTCACTTCCTTGCAGCTCAGATTGTTCAGCATTTCCACAAGGAATTTAGCATTGAATCCGATTTCGATATCCTCTCCGTCATGATCGCAGGAAAGCCGCTCATTGGCTTCATTAGAGAAGTCCAAATCTTCTGCAGAAATCATCAATTCGCTTCCGGTCAATTTCAATCTTACCTGATGAGTCGTCTTGTTGGCGTAGATCGCGATACGTCTCAAAGAGCTCAACAGCTCCATCCGGTCGATTGTCATCATGTTCGGATTGTCCACCGGAATGACATTCTCATAATCCGGGAATCGCTCATCGATCAAGCGGCAGATCATCTTGATCTGACCAAACTTGAAATAGGCATTGCTTTGGTTGAATTCTACCGAAACAGGTACATTCTCAGATGGCAAAGTAGACTTGAGCAGGTTCAGTGCCTTTCTCGGGATGATCAAGCTTGCAGGACTCCCGGAAGCCACATCCACTCTTCGGTAACGGATCAGTCGGTGACCGTCAGTGGCTACAAAGGTGGTATTGGTCGCGCTCAGATTGATATATACCCCGGTCATCGCTGGACGAAGCTCATCAGAAGAGGTAGCAAAAATGGTATTGGAAATGGCCGAAGAAAGCACTTCAGTGGACATATCCACTGTGGTGGCATTGCTTACGGTAGGAATCTTTGGGAAGTCGGTCGCATTTTCTCCTGCCAATCGGTAACGCCCATTGTCCGAGCTGATCTCTACTGCATAGGTATCGTGATCGATGCTGAAAGTCACCGGCTGCTCAGGAAGGTTTTTCAGGGTTTCGATGAGGATTTTTGCCGGCACGGCGATATTCCCATCCTCTTTGGCCTCCACATGAATCTGGGTGATCATGGAAGTTTGCAAGTCAGAAGCAGTAATGGTCAGCTCAGAATCTTTGATTTCGAAAAGGAAATTTTCCAAAATCGGAACAACCGGGTTGGTAGTCACGACGCCGTTGATGGACGTCAGCTGCTTCAGCAAGGCAGAGGAGGAAACAATGAATTTCATATCTTTTTGATTGTCTTTTAGTTATCAAACAAACTGTCTCTCAGGACAGGAAATCAACACAGCCTAGGAATACAATGAACCGAAAGTACATCATTTCAAATGCCGGTGAAATTGGATTTGCATTTTGAACCAATGGGGTAAATTTATAAATAAAATGCTAATTCGGCTGACTGCCTTCTTCTTTCCGTCAAAAAACTTGTACATGCATCAAGCATCGGTAATTAAGCTTTGCGGCTGTATTGTTTTTTGCGATAAAAAAGGAGGATTCCACCCAAAACCAGGACCACTCCTATCGGCCCGCCGATATTGATCACCTGCCAGAATCTCCCCTGCTGACTGACCTTCACCCGGTCGAGTGGACGAATCTGAAGGCTACGGGTGCGGGCTGATATGATTCCATCCGGATCTGTGAGGTATTGAGCCAAATTGAGCAGCAACTGCTTATTCGCAAAAGTAGTCTGTGCAAAAGGATCCTCTCCCAAAGGAAGGGGCTGATTTCCTCCCAAGTCCAGCTGACTTTGAAAAAGGGAACCATCACCGAATACCACCACTTTGCCACTACCGGATTCCAAGAAGGATTGTCCAGAAAATTCTTCCGGGAGAAACCTGTTTTTGAACACCGAGGTAAATTCTCCCTCGAGCAGGTACCCGAGAGGAAGGTTGCTGATGGTATATTCCTCCACCACGGGCGCTTGCTGCATATCCGAAAGTGCCACACGGGTCGGGGCCGGCAGGATTTTTTCCTTTTCCGAACCAAAAATCAAGGGAGTCTTTGTCACCCCATCTGCCTTTACGGTATCCAAACTGCTCACAAATCTGAAATTCACTTGATCCAAACCCTTGGTGATGGGATGGGAAGCCATGCGTCCCGCATTGAAAAAGTAGGGCCAAGGCAGTGGAATCATCTGTTCTTGATTACCAAAATTTCCTCCCATGATAGGGAGGTAGGAGAAGTTCAGGTCCTGAATCAAGTCTTTGTTGATCCGGATCCCGTAGCGGAAAAGCAGTCGGTCGAGTTCATTTTCCAGAGGAAATGAAAGTGTGCCCTCTCCCCCAGCTTCATCGAGATTGACATCCACACCTTCGGCTGCCACGACTAGATTACCGCCACTGAGCACATATTGATCCAGGAGAAAAAGCTCCCGCTCGGTGTAGGAAGATTTGGGACCCAAAACCAGAACCATCCCAAAAGAACTCAGGTCGCTTGGGCTTTTTGCCTGATCCAAAGGCACTTTGAACACCTCATACTGCCCATCCAGGGCCTCTACCACTCCAAAGCCCTCATCTTCGGAAAGCTCTCCATGACCGATCACCAATGCCACCGCCTTGCTCTCAGGATCAATCAGCTTCCGAATGGCATTGCTGAGCTCGTATTCGAGGTTTTCTATGGAAAAATTTAGAATCTGATCCGGGGACATACCACGCTCGCCTTTCAGAATCAGTGCCCCTACTTCGTACTCCTCATCACTCACCAAAATACCCGGAAAAATCAACTGAGCCTGCTGACCGGAGTTTTGATTGACAAATAAATTGGTAGGATTGATGCCGTAATCAGCCAAAGTGTAGATAAAATCTTCCTTAAGAGAGTCGCTCACTGCCATCGGATCAAAATAGTCCACCGTGATCTTCTCGCTTGCATAGGCATTGAATGTCCTCACCGTTTCTTCCATGGACTTTTGCAACCTTCTCATCCCTCCAGGAAGGTCGTCGGCAGTGAGTAAAATATCGACATGAATCGGTCGATCGAGATTTTCGAGCATTTCCACCGTGGCAGGATGAAGGCTATACCGCTTCTCCTCCGTCAGGTCCAGTCTGAACTTTACTATTTGCCCTGCAAAAAACAGCAGGAGAAACCCTCCAAAAAGCAGCAGTACCGGCAGATCGCTATGGATTTTCCCTTTTTTCATTTGCTTCGCAAAACCAAAACTGAACCGCCCAAAAACAACCAAATCATTCCCAAAAGAAAAAACACATCCCTACTGTCTATCACTCCCCTGCCCAAGCTCGCATAGTGATAACTGAGGCTGAACTCCTCCACCCAAAAGGCTGCCTCACCCGAAAGAATATCTCCCAAAGCGGTAAAACCAAAATAGAGCGAAAAGCAAAGGAAAACACCCAAAACGAAGGCCACAACCTGCTGGGAAGTCAGCGAACTGGCAAACAAACCCACCGCAGCAAAGGTGGCTCCAATCATCAACAAGCCGATCCAGCTCCCGAAAAAGCCCGCCCAATCCAAATTCCCCGGAGGATCTCCCAGCTGGGCAATGGAATAGGCATAGAGCATAGTGGGCACCAGAGCCAAAAACACCAGCACCAGCAAAGCCAAGTATTTGGCCCAAATGATCTTAACCAAAGAAAGCGGAGATGTCCTCAGCAACTCCCACGTGCCGATTCTTCTCTCCTCAGCAATCATCCGCATGGATAAGGCCGGAATCAAAAAGGTAAATACATAGGGAGTGTAGCTAAACAAGGCTTCCAAATCAGCGAAACCATACTCCAAAACCGAGCTTTCCGGAAACACCCATACAATCAAACCTAAAGCCACCAGAAACAATACCAACACCAGATAGCCGGTCAGGCTCCCGAAAAAAGCATTGATTTCTTTTAGAAAGAGACTTTTCATTGGGCTTGGGTGATTTCTCGGAAAAGGGTTTCCAGGTTCTTTTTTCCTTGATTTAGGCTGATTAGGTTCAAATGACGGGAGGCAATAAGCTGCATCAAGGCTTTTCGGGCTTCTTGAGCATCGGAAACCACAAGAATGATTTCCTTGGCACCTTTGGAGCCAAATTGGACTTTTCCCAGGTTTTCAAACCAGGAAAGTTCCAAGTCCTCCTCCGTTTCCAATATCAATTCGGTCTGTCGGGTATCCGCTTTTAACTCATCAAGGGGACTTGAGGCGAGAATTTTTCCTTGATTGATGATCACCACATCCTGACAGATTGCTTCCACTTCCTGCATGATGTGTGTGGAAAAGATCAAGGTTTTGTCCGCTGCTACCTCTTGAATCAAGCTTCGGATATCCACCAGCTGATTGGGATCCAATCCCGTGGTGGGTTCGTCCAAGATCACCACCTGAGGGTCATGAATCAATGCTCTCGCCAAACCAACTCTTTGTCGGTAGCCCTTGGAAAGCTGCCCGATTTTCTTGTGCTGCTCGGGTTGAAGGCCTGTTTTGCGAATCAGCTCCTCGACCCGCCGGCGAACATCTGAGGATTTCATGCCATAAAGACCTCCAGAAAACTCCAAAAACTCCCGGACATACAAGTCCAGATAGAGCGGATTGTGTTCGGGAAGATAACCGATTTTGGAACTGACCTTTTTGGGGTTTTCCAGAGCATTTTCTCCCAAGACCTTCACTTCCCCGGAATCAGCCCTCAGGTATCCGGTGATGATTTTCATGGTGGTGGATTTCCCGGCTCCGTTGGGCCCGAGAAAGCCTAAAATCCTCCCGGGTGAAGCCGAAAAGCTAACCGCATCGAGGACCTTTTGGGCACCATAAACCTTAGTGAGTTGGGAGACTTGGAGTGACATAAAAAGAAGAACCAAAGAGAAAATCACCCGCATGGCAGGGGCAAAATCCCCTTTGGTCAGGTCTGAGGCAAAAATAAGGATTGAGGGGGGAATGGCAAGAATTTCAGTAGGCAGTTTTCAGGGATCAGTTGGCAGAATTGATTCCTGCCCACTCCATACTGCCTACTGTTTACTGCATGCTGCCTACTGCTTCTTCCCTTTTGGTCTGAGAGGTCTACACTCCACATCCGCCACGAAATAATTGGGATGCGTCTCCAAGGTCTGGACAATGGTCAAGGCTACGTCCTGAGGACGCATCATGTTTTCATGTGCGTTCATCCCCGGTATATCGTCAAAGAAATTGGTCTGCACAGAACCCGGGTAAATGGTGGAAACTTTGATACCAAAATCCCTCAGCTCCATATACATCGAGTGGGAAATTCCCCTTACCGCATGCTTGGTGCCCACATAGCCTGCAAAATTGGCTACTCCGTTGAGTCCGGCGATGGAGGCAACATTTAGAATATGCCCTTCATCTGCGGCTTTCATCGAAGGGATCAAGCGCTTACTCACATAAAAAATCCCATGCACATTGGTATCAAACATGGATTTCCAGTCGGCCGAACTCATGTCCTCAAAAGGTCCTGCCACACCAAATCCCGCATTGTTTACCAAAATCCGGATATCCGCCCCGAGTTTGGCAATAGTGGCTTGATAGGCTACTTCCACGCTGCTTTCATTGGAGACATCGCAGGTGAAAAAGTGGAAATTGGCATGCTGAAAATCCGGTTGAGTTCTTCCCCAGCCTGCGACTATGCTTCCCTTTTCCACCAAAAGTTTGACTACTTCCAGCCCGATTCCTTTGCTGACTCCGGTGACTACGGCGATTTTATCTTTCAATTCCATTTGGTATTGGTTTATTCGTTTTCCCTACTATATATATAAACAAAAACAGCTCTTATTAAAGAAGAAGTTTGAAGACCAAAACAAGCGAATTCTCCCTTTCTCAAAGGGGACTAGGGAGATTCTGTTTCAGCAGTCACCTTATTTTAAAACAAAGGCAAACTCTAGAAATTCCTTATCCTTTAAATCAAAATCATTCTCAAAAGTTCTCCAAAACCGCTTTTTATCTGAAATGCCAAGGATTTTAGCTTCGCTTGGGCTAATTTTCCCAAACACCCAAAAAACCGCCTAAATCCTAATCAACCTTACAATCTTATGCGAAAACTTATTCTCCCCCTACTTCTGATCAGCGGGACGGCATTTGGCCAAAGTAAACTCCGTCCGGCTATTGATCAAAAGGCCGCTTCTATCGAATCCAAAGTGATCGAGTGGAGACGCGACATCCACCAAAATCCCGAACTGGGAAACAATGAATTCCGCACTGCCAAAAAAGTAGCCGATCACCTTCGATCCCTGGGCATTGAGGTGACTGAGGGAATGGCCGTGACCGGTGTAGTCGGTGTCCTAAAAGGCGGAAAGCCCGGCCCCATGGTCGCCCTGCGGGCGGATATGGATGCCCTTCCGGTCACCGAGCGGGTAGATTTACCTTTCAAATCTACCGTCACCACCACCTACAACGGACAGGAAACAGGAGTCATGCATGCCTGTGGTCACGATACCCATGTGGCTATCCTGATGGGTGTGGCTGAAGTCCTAGCCGGAATGAGAGATCAGCTGGAAGGCTCGGTCAAATTTATCTTCCAACCAGCCGAAGAAGGGATCTATGAGCCTGGAGTCACCACTTGGGGAGCCAAGCAACTAGTCGAAGAAGGCGTAATGAAAGACGTGGATGCGATTTTCGGTTTGCATATTTCTTCCCAGACAGAAGTGGGAAAAATCGGCTACCGCTCTGGACCTGCTCAGGCAGCCGTGGATAATTTGGAAATCATTGTTCATGGTACCCAAGCTCATGGAGCTTCTCCTTGGTCAGGAGTGGATCCAATTGTGACTGCATCCCAGATTGTGACTGGCTTGCAAACGATCCTTTCGCGAAGTGTCAATATCACCCAAAACCCTGCCGTGGTCACTGTGGGAGCTATTCATGGAGGAATCCGCCACAATATCATTCCAGAGAAAGTAGAAATGATCGGAACGATCCGAACCTTCGGAGACGAGCAACAGGCCTTGGTTCACAAGCGAATCACTGAGATCGCAACGAATATTGCCGAAAGTGCCGGAGCTAGAGCCGAGGTGAATATCCAAAAGCTCTACCCTTCCACGGTCAATGATCCAGAACTGACTTCCAAAATGGTCGCTTCCATGGAAGCTGCCGCTGGAAAAGAAAACATCAACTACAATCCCCCAGTAACCGGGGCGGAAGATTTTAGCTTTTATCAGAGGGAAAAACCCGGCTTATTTATCGGACTGGGCGGAATGAAAAAAGGGGGAGATCCTACCAAAACGCCTTCTCACCACACCCCTGATTTCTACATCGATGAGGGTGGATTTGTACTCGGTATGCGAGTCCTAAGTTACTTTGTGGTGGATTATATGGGGATGAAGAAGTGATTAGACCATAGTCCATAGAAACCCCCTCTTGAAGGATTTCAGGAGGGGGTTTCTAATTTTTTAATAAAAAAACCTTGCGCAAAACTCACCAACACTACCTTCCCCTCCTGAAGTTTTCACCACCATAGGATCGCCATACCAATCTCCTTTGTAAATCAAGGAATCATATTTTCCTGGTGCCAGCTTCAGCTGAAAATTTGATTCAAAGGCAATACTCATGGTGTCTTTAACCTCTCCTGAAAATCGGAGTTCGGCATGATAGATTGAGTTTCGATTGGGTGAGGCAATAAGTAAAGTATCTAGGCTTTGCTGATCAGAAAGTTCAGAGAGTGTGAAACAATCTTCTTCAGATCCGCTTCCGCAAGAAGAAAAAACTGAAACGAAAACCAATAAAATCCCTATAACTTTCTTCATCTTTCTCCTAATCCTATTCAACTATATAAGCATCAAAGTACTGGTAAAGTAATGAACCCATTTACCTCCCTCTTTTTTAAACACAGAAAGGTGAGGTCCTTCCTTGTAGATGTAGATGATGGCATAACGGTAATCTTGTAAAAACACAGGTTTGGAAATCGCCTTATAACTCATGTATTTCTTCAATTCAATATCCAACTTTATTTGGATATCGGGAATACTAGTTTTGAGATAAATAGCCAGCAAACTGTCATACTTGCCCTTTTCAGAAGAGACTTTCACTCCCGACGGAAACATATGCTGTTGGAATCGAAAAGCTTGCTTTCCTTCCCTGCAAATCTTTTCTGCGTCTGCTTCTGTGAAAACATCCTTGAACAAAACTTTATAATGGAAGTCACTTTGCAAACTCAGTATGCCTTCTACCGAACAAGAGTCTAGCCAAGGGATTTCCCATTTCTCCTCCGCTTCCGCAAACACGATGACTTCTTCGCCTCTACTAAGTTCCCATTCAAATACTGCATTCATCAGCTCCTTGATCTCGTTTTCTTCTCTTGGGGTACAGCTGAAGCAAAATATAGAAATCACTGAAAGAATGAAAATGGACCTGATCTTCTCCAATATTTGGCTATTTGTATGACTTGTATTGGATATTTTGGAATTCCTCATGTATCATTTTGGACTATTTATTCTCATGGCAAAAGGTATTTCTGTTTCTCCATAAAAATTAAATTAGTTATCGGAAAATACCCCCCCCCCCACCCAACTAAAAAGTCAATAGTGAACTAAAAGAAATTTAGTAAGGCCCTGACTTTAAACTAATTTATTTTTTGATCAACGGTCGACAGACCATAGACCACCGAATTTAAACTATAGAGAAACCCTTATTTTAGGATTTGCAAAAGAACTTTTTTCGATTTCAAAAAAGGATTAAACCACATAGACACATAGGTTCACATAGTCTATGTATTCTATGTGGCTATATGGTTTCTTATTTATTGCACTGATTAAAGTCCTGGTTTGGTTTGTTTACAGGATTACGGACTTTAGTTCAAAGAAAAAACCCTCCCAGAAGATTTGAGAGGGTTTTTACCTAATAGTTTTGACTTCTAGTTTACAATTGATTTTTTCGAAACCACATAAATTGGCGCCTCAATTCTGGGGCAAATCGTTTGGTCTGGTTCAATAATCAAAGATTCTATTGCGGTTCCTAAATTATTTGAATCATCCATCAAAAAATCAAAATTAAAAAGCACGGGATAAATAATGATCAACTCATTATCAAATTCCTTTCCCAGGCTTTCAATATAATTAACCAAATCTTTTTTTAAATTCTCAATTCTATTTTTCGCCCCCCAAGGTGCATCTTCACTTATTTTGACACTTGCCACATTTCCAATTCTCACCTCATAGGAAAAACTAATATATTTTCTCCCAGTGGAATCAAATGGATTAAGCATCGCTGTCTTAGATACTATTTTCTTTAATTCTGCGTAAAACTGATCTTCCTCAATGGATTGACATTGAACTTGATTTAACGAACTAAGAAAAATTATCAAACTTAATGTTAAACATAATCTTATTTTCATAACCTTCTAATTGCATTTATTACCTTTAACTCCAGAACGGTATTTTTGATTTGTTTCAGTGATATGGTATTTTTGTGTTTGGGATAATTCAGACCATTTTTGAGTATTTTGCAATCCTCCCCAAGCCAAATGGTAGGCATCTACAGCTCCAATCTCAAAATGTTCCATTAATGCTTGGCTTAATAAGGTAAGGTATGAATTAGCCATATTTACATGATCAATTGAATTTGATGACATATTAATACCTAAATAATTCATGTAAGCATGGAGCAATTCATGAAAAACTGTAACCATAATATATTCTTGGGAGGAAGAAGCTAATGCTCCTGAATTTATTGTAATTGTAAAGGTTACAGCCATATCTGTAAAAGATGTCCCTGTGATTCCGTCTAGTGAATTATCATTGAGATCCAAGTCTTCTAATAGAATATTAAATTTCTCGCTTTGTCCAAATGCATTATTTATCAAATTGGTTATTTGGTTTTTAAATTGGGCATCAATAGCCTTTTCCACTTGATTAGAAATGCAAGGATTCTGGACATTGTTTTCAATTTTATAGGCTATTTGGCCTCCATCACCTCCCCCTCCATTTGTTCCATCATCCAAACATGCGTCTTGGCTATTGGTATCGCAGCTACCAGACCCACAAGTCGTATGACTGTACTCCTCATAGACCACGACTCCGCCAATACTATACACCCAGTACCAATCGATGCAATTCTCAAAGCTGAATCCTTCTGTTCCTTTTCTGGAATTAAGCAGCCGATCCACCGATCGTTCGACGGTCCTCCCATTGGCCTGCATTCCGTCCAATGGCTTAGAACCAAAATCAGACCACAAATAGGTCAGTTGGGAAGATTTCACACCAGAGAGAAATCCTTCGATCAGGACCTCCTCATTGTCCAAAAGAAACCCTCCGTCTTTTCCTGCGATTTCTAAGATTCCTCCCCGGATGACTTCACCAGATTCATCCAGCTGAAAGACCAGTCTCCTTAGATACCCCTGCGCATAGGTCGCTTTTACTTTCCGATGTGCCGGAACGATCAGAAATCTTCCATCCGAATAGATCTTCGCTCCCTCCCAATGTGGAAACACCTCCAAATCTGAGGTAATTCTACCGTAGAAATTCCCCTGCTTGGGCTTTTCCATTTCATAAAATGCCTGAGCCAATGGAATAGGATCAAGCATTGCCGATTGCTGAGGAGTCTCGATCTCCTCCAAAGTACATGACCAAAAGATCATCAGGGCTAAAGTTCCCAGCCCAAGGGAGTAAAAAGGTTTTTTCATAGTAAAGAATTTAACTTCTTAAACATACCCCCCCCCCAACTAAAAAGTCAACAATTGACTAAAATTAATTTTTAAGGTATTGAACATCAGCAACTTTATTTTTCGTATTCAGATAATTAATCTGCTCAAAAATGACCCATCACCTTCCTTAAACCACATAGGCACATAGAATGCATAGACTATGTGAACCTATGTTTCTATGTGGTTTCTTATAACTTCATAGGTAAAGATTCTGATTTGGTTTGATTACAGCTTGATGAGCCTTAGCTCAAAGAAAAACCCCTCGTGAAGTGATTTACGAGGGGTTTCTAGATTTCAAAATCAATAATGCCTATTGTCTAGCACCCTTTAAATAAGTTACAATGGGAACCTCAACCCTTGCTTCCCTTGAAGGAGGAAAATTCCACCCTGAATCATACATTTTTTCAAATACTTCGGAAAGATTGTCCTCTCTTTCTTTTCCATCATCCCAAATATGGAGAATGGTATAGAGGACCGTTATCTGTGAATCAAATTGAATCCCCTTTTCCTCCATAAATTTTTTAAGACTTTCCTCCGGGTTAAAAGCCTCGTACTTGTCCAGTATGGATTTGGGGGTTTCCTCAGAAAACTGAATCAATATTGAATTTCCATAAGTGATCTGAAAAGAGTAGGCAAAATAGTTAACAGAGTCCGCCTCTCTTGGATGTCTTAAGATTACTCGGGCTACTTCCCTTCTAAGCAAGGAGAACTGTTCTTCTTCCGAGTTAGTCGATTCTTGTGCCAACAAAAAGGAGGAACTCAAAAAAAGGCAGGAAAAAGTCATCAGGACTAAAATTCCCAGCCCAAGGGAGTAAAAAGGTTTTTTCATAGTAAAGAATTTAACTTCTTAAACATACCCCCCCCCCGACTAAAAAGTCAATAACTGGCTATAATTAATTTTTAAGGTATTGAAAATCAGCAACTTTATTTTTCGTATTCGGAAAATTAAGCTACTCAATAATGACCCTCTACCTTCTTAGTGTACCACGTAGGCACATAGAATACATAGACTAGGTAAACCTATGTGTCTATGTGGTTTTTTCATTTTTTACCTTGAAATCCGAAAGGATATTAAAAACCGAAACCCTAGAGCTTGAAGTAAGCAAACTCCCTACTCATCAAACCACCACGGCGGAAACTGACTGGTGCTATTCGCAAAAGCACTGCAGGTCAGGCAGGTAGGCAAATACTGATCTCTTCTTTTGCCGGGAATGAATTCACAGGCTTTTTCCACAAAAAAGGGCACGTCAGCGGCAGTTGTAAATATCCGCGTCACCCTAGACTTGGCCACCTCAAAGTACCCCAAAACCACCTCATCGGGATCATTCACATTGTATAAGTTGCCCCGAACAGGTGCGGGTGGTGAGTCAAAAACCGACCCGGTATTGTTCACCACCTCACGGATTTGAGTCCAGTACCGATAGGCATCCTCAGTGATGCTGAGCTGCTGCACATTAAAGTAGTGCCGGCTCAAAAAAGATTGATCCACTCCACGCTGAGCGACTACTTGGGAGGATTTGCCTCCTGGATTTTCGATTAGGTTTCCATTGATAAGAGTAATCCGCTCCGGATCCGGAAAGTCAAAAACAATGCAATTGGGCGGAGGGGTGTTGAATGGATTGGGGAAAAAAGTTAAATCCCAGAAATAGGCTTCATCCACAGCCCATCGAAGATAATATCCCCCCGTCTGCTCCGGCAGAGTCACTTCGGTACGGATGACTACCTGTGCCGCATCAGGATTGTCATCATCCCGAGTCCGCTCAAAGGAAAAACTCAGGGAATCAGCCCCTACCACAGTAGGCATGGTCTGCGGCACTGAGCGATAGGTTTCTCCTCCCACATTGATCTGAAGGAAAAAACTCATCCCCGGCCGGGGTGCGTATTGTCCGTTCAATTCATATTCTCCCGGACGAACCATCCGGAAGGGAAACCCCGAACCGGAGTTTTCTTCCACCAAGGTCACCTGTGCATTGGTCACCGGCCTAGGCCGATCATTCAGGGTAAAAAACCCATCCTGGAATAGAGGCTGACGCGCTTGGGAAGTGGTTTCAAACAAAAACACCGTATGCGGTCCTTCCAAATCGGTAAACAAACCACTGAGGATCAGGCGCTCGGTTTCAGGCTTTTCCAGAGGAAAATTGATCTGATCCACACAGGAAACCAATCCAAAAACAAAAAACCATACCCAAACGCGGAATACCTTACTCATGATCACCTCCAAACTGAATACTATACGAAATAGAAGGAAAAATCGCCCCCAAAATAGCCAAGCGATAGGGCTTCAACTGCTGGGAATCGTTGTCTTTCTGCCAAAAGACCGAATAGGCATTTCTTCTCCCGAGTAAATTATAAATACTGAAGTTCAGGCTATCTCCCTTCTTTGAAAAGACTTTTTCTACGGTGTAGGACACATCCACCCGAAAATAATCCGGGATCCGGTATTGATTCCTGGCCGAATAGTCAGGCACCACCAAACCCCCATTGAGCAGATAGGAAGCCGTCACCGCACTGACCGGCCTTCCGGTGGAGTAATTGACCGAGAAATTGAACAAACCCCGTGGATACATCTTCCGGCTCAGGATGAAATTCACCTCATGGGGCTTGTCGTAGTTAGATGGAAACCATTCATTCTGATTGATCTGCTCCGGCACAAACTCACTCAATGAGCGGAAAAAGGATCGGGAATAGGTATAAGCCAGCCATCCGGTGACCACGCCGAGATTTTTCTTAATCATGAATTCGGCCCCATAGGCTTTGCCTTCCCCAAATACCAACTCGGTTTCGAGGTGGGGATTGAGAAAGATATTGGCAAAATCCCGGTACTCGACCTGATTTTCCCCTAGTCGATAAAATGCATCCAGCGAAAACTCCCACTTGTTGTCAGCAGAATTGCGGAAGATCCCAGCGGAAAAATTGTCGGTTCGCTGAGGAGCGATATAGCTCGTGCTCAGCTGCCAAAGGTCAATCGGAGTAGGTCCAAAGGTATTGGAAATGGACTGGACATACTGGAAAAGGCGTGCATAGCTGACCTTTAGCGAAGTGGTAGAATTGAGGTTTTGGCGGATGGATATCCGGGGCTCCAAGCCGGAATAGGATGCGATTTTCCCGTTTCCGAATATCTCTTGACCGATGATATTTTCGCTTGTAATGGGTCCGTTGGGATTGTATTGGCAGACTGTATCCGGCCCTCTTTGAGAATAGGTCGAATAACGAAGTCCAGCGGCCAGCCCGGTGGACTCGCCGAGTTCGTATTCCATACTCAGAAATCCGGACACTTCCCAGCCCTTTTCCTTACCTATCTCCTCCGCTACCACGGCAGAATTTGCACCAAAGGGCTCCAATCGTTCGGGTTTTCCCTGATAATTTATTGCCTCCACTCCTCCCGTGAGCGCAAGCTTCTCATTGGCCCAAGTAGCCGAAAGCTTCCCCTGTTGATATCTCATGCCATTGACCACTCGGGCAGCTTCAACGCCTTCCGGATCGATAAAGGCATTGGTAAAATCCCCATCCGCGACCAAAGCATTGACTGAAAGGTTTTCTCCCAAAATCCCACGGTACCGCAAGGAACTGACCCGGTTGGTCCAGTCGTATCCAAACTGATCAGAAAACAAAAACTCATCTCCTGTCAGCAGGGTATTGGCTTCTAGTGTATGGCCTTGAGCCAGTTTCCAGTTTAGACCCAAGTACCCATCGTAAAAGTTCAGGCGGCTGTTTTGCAAGTCAATATCCCGAGCCTGATTGAGCAGCCAGTTTACATTGGAGATTCTTCCTCCTGCGATGATACTGACCTTATCCTTTGCCAAAGGGCCTTCGAGCAGGATTTTGCCGTTGGAAGTGCCGACTCCAACCTGTCCTTTCCAAGAATTCATATCTCCAGGTCGCATCAGGATATTCAGGGCTGAGCCCGACCTTCCTCCCAGGTTGGCAGGAAGATTTCCTTTGTAAAGGGTAAACGTCTCCGTCACATCGGTATTGAAAGCCGAAAGGAATCCAAGGGCATGGTTAGAGCTCAGGACTAGGGCCTCATTCATCAGGATCAGGTTCTGATCTGTTTTGGCACCCCGAACATTGATCCCCGATGTGCCCTCTCCCACTGAGGACACCCCCGGCAGAAGCTGAAGACCTTTGAAAATATCTGCCTCTCCGAGAAAAGCCGGAATGGCTCTCAGTTCTTGGGTCGTTAGTTTGGTGATTCCCGTGATGGCCTCCCTCACATTCCGGTCCGGCTGATCGGACATCACCACGACTCCCTCCAGCTCGAAGTTTTTCTCGGTCATCCCTAGATTGATCACCCCATTTTCATAGAGTTCTATTTCAGTGGGGATAGGGATGTAGGAAATGTGACGAAAGGTAACCTTATGTGGTCCGGGGCTGAGGGTGAGGTAGTAGAATCCATACTTATCCGTTGAGACCCCGGAAAAAAGTCCATCCACGTTTACGCCTACTCCCGGTAGTGGTTCTCCGGTGGATTGGATCAAAATTTTCCCTGTCAAAACATAAGTTGAAGCCGGATTCGGCTGTCTCTTTCCAAAAACATAGACTTTTGATTCTTCCTGAGCAAAAAGGGGAAAAGCCAGAAATAGACCGAACAAAAAAACCAATCTGAATACAGAATGCATGAATGAAAGGAATAGAATTTTCTTTTAGAAAGTGTTAAAAATGCAAAACGATTTGGGTTTTTCCTTCGTTTTTTTGACCAAAGTCAGCAAGTCTGAAAGAAACGAGTCAAATACCTTTATCCTCAGTTGAACACCAAAAAGCCAAACCGAATCCTTCCAATCCGCAAAAGCCATGAAACGAATCTTGCTTTTCTTCCTGATTTTGATCCCTTTCCTGACCGGGTGCAACGATGAAGATGAAACACCCGAGGTGGATGCCTTTATCTTCGGTCAATGGGAGTTTTTCTGCGAAGGCAACTGCATGCAGTTTTACAAACTGGACCAAGGACGTCTGTTTATTGACAACCTCAATACGTTTAGAGACGCCCCGATCATCACCTACAAAGCTGCTCCTCTGGATTCCAGATTTCTTTCTCAAGCTGAGCAATTGCGGGCTGCCTTTCCGGAAAATTACCTCCGCCCCTTAGGCAATGATTTTGTCGCCTGCCCCAATTGCATCGAAGAAGGAGCTTACTACCTCGCCTTCGAAAACCGGACCGGTGTGCTTTGGTGGCAAGTGGGAAAAAACCCAGCTCTTTGGCCCGCTGAAATCCGTCCCTTTATGGAACTCTTGGTCCAAACACTGGACGAACTTCCCAAAGAATAGTTCTGCGATCAGAATTACAGCTGAGCAACCAACTCTCGCATGATCAGACTCATGATAGGCTCGGCTTTGGCAGCTGCATCCAGGACATCCTGAATGGAAATCTTGTGTATTTTACCCGGCACTCCCAAATCCGTAATGGCAGACATCCCAAAAACCTCGATCCCCATTTGCCGGGCTACCAAGACTTCAGGCACAGTACTCATCCCAACAGCATCGGCTCCTATTTTGCGGATGTAAACATACTCAGCGGGAGTTTCCAGATTGGGACCTTCTACCCCGGCATATACTCCTTGGTGAAGTTTGTAGCCATTTTTCTCGCCGATTTCAAGAGCAATTTGAATCAACCTAGGCGAATATGCATCGCTCATGTCGGGGAATCGAGGACCCAAATCTTCGTAGTTGACTCCTCTTAGTGGGTTTTCGGGAAAAAGGTTGATGTGGTCATTGATGATCATGACTTCCCCTACTTCCTGAGCTGGGTTCAATCCTCCACAGGCATTGGATACCAGAAGGGTTTTCACACCCAAAAATTTCATCACCCGAACAGGAAAAGTTACCTGCTTCATCGAATACCCCTCGTAGTAATGGAATCGGCCTTTCATAGCGACCACCTTTTTGCCTGAAAGGGTCCCAAAAACCAGTTTTCCGGAGTGGCTTTCCACGGTCGAAAGCGGAAAATGAGGAATATCCTTGTAATCCAACTCTAAGTCCACTTCGATTTGGTTTCCCAAATTGCCCAGTCCAGTCCCCAAGATGATCCCCAAAGGAACACTTTCGGGGTATTTGGATTTGATAAATGCTTCGGCTTCTTTGATCTGCTGTAGGTAATCCATGGTAGTTTAAAATAAGGCCCAAAGATAGGTTTTTGTTTGGGCTTGAGAACTTTTAGCCCCACTTGCTTGTATAGTGAGGAGTAATTTGAAATCCATGATCAAGATCATCGTCGGAACCAACCGCAGGAACTCTGTCTCCAAAATCATCGCAGAAATATTCCAGGGCATTTTAGCCGAAAAAGGTGCTGAATCAGAAATTCTGGAGCTGGAGCATTTGCCAGCAGATTTTACCGCCACTGCACTTTATGAAAACAACGGGAAAAATCCGGACTTCAATTCCTTTCATGACCGAGTCAAGGAAGGGAAGAAATATGTTTTCATTGTACCTGAGTACAATGGGTCTTTTCCCGGAATCCTAAAAACCTTCATCGATGGGATGACTTATCCCAATACTTTCCGGAATAAAAAATGTGCCCTTATCGGGCTTTCATCAGGTATCGGCGGAGGTGGCATCGCTTTGAGCCACCTCACCGACATCTTTCATTATTTGGGTATGCACGTTCTTGCTCTCAAGCCGAAGCTCGCCAAAATAGAGCAAAATATGTCAGATAACCTGCTCACCAACAGGCTGTATGTCGAACTGCTGCACACCCAGGCAGACATGCTTGTTGAGTTTTAACTCTCAGTCCACATTGTCATGCAGGAATCTGTTGTTACCGAGAATCTCGTTCTCGTCGCTCAGATTGTACTTGCTGATTTCCGCCTCTGAGCTATGCTTGGGCTCATTGAGTACAACATTCTTGCGCTGATAGGCCGGCACTTCCAGTTTTTCCTTCAATTCCTCAGGAGTGGGGTTGAATGAACGCTTGCCTTTCAGCTTTTCAAAACGCTCATGAGCTCTCTGAATCGCCTTTTGCTTCATCTGCTCATAGTAGTCATTTGCAAAAAGCTGGGGAACCGGCTCTGATTCTTCAGGCATTTTCACCTCTTTCTTTTCAGACTCTTCTTCATAGAGGTCATGAACTACCTTTTCGGATGGCTCATCTTCGTGAGTATCCTGCTGAACAGGCTTGAATTCGAAGGTAAACTCTTCTTCTTTTTCCGGCTGAGTAGGCTGTACCGGAGCTACGGGAGCTTTGGGAAAGCTGAAGGAAAAGCTGGTTCCGGATACTGGTTCTTCCTTTACTTTTTCACTCTTTCCTGAGTCCAGATTGATGACCGTTTTCACGGAATCTTCATCCTCTAAAACAGGCTTGGTTACCGGATTGGCAAATGCAGACACAGGTGCGACAAACTCTTTCTTCGCAGGCTTGTCAGAAAGCTTATCCATTTCAAACCCTGTAGCAATGACAGTCACGCGGATGGCTTTGCCCAATTCCGGATCGATACCTTGGCCAAAGATGACTTCTGCATTGTCCCCTGCTTTCTCCTGAATGTATTCCGTGATTTCGGAAAGTTCGTCCATAGACAATTCTTCTTCCTCCCCAGACATGATGGAAAGGAGGATTTTCTGAGCTCCTTTGATGTCCACATTGTTGAGCAATGGAGAAGAGATGGCTGCACCGGCTGCACGGATAGCACGTCCTTCGCCCTCTTCGGTAGAGGAGCCCATGACAGCAGCACCGGCATCTTTCATGACGGTCTTCACATCTTCAAAGTCCACGTTTACATCCTGATGAACCGTGATAATCTCTGCAATCGACTTAGCTGCGGTGGTCAAAATGTCGTCCGCTTTGCTGAAGGCGGTACGGATAGCCAAGTTGCCATAGATTTCTCTCAGCTTGTCATTTAGAATGACCAATACGGTATCGCAGTTTTCACGAAGAGCCTCGATCCCTGCCTGAGCTACTGCCATCTTCTTTTTCCCTTCAAACATAAAAGGAGCGGTAACGATACCGACAGTGAGGATGTTGAGGTCTTTGGCTATTTTGGCTACCACAGGAGCGGCTCCCGTGCCTGTACCACCACCCATACCGGCGGTGATGAAGACCATCTTGGTATTGTCGGAGAGCAATTCCCGGATTTCATCCTGAGATTCGATGGCAGCACTTTTTCCTTGCTCGGGATTGGCACCCGCACCGAGGCCTTCGGTCAGGTTGGCACCCAACTGCAGGCGAAGAGGAACCGGAGAGGACTTCAAAGCCTGCGCGTCGGTATTGACCACGACAAACTCGACATCCTTGATTCCTTGGCTGTACATGTGGTTGACGGCATTGCTACCTCCTCCACCTACGCCAATTACCTTGATAATTGACTTTTGATTTTTTGGCAAATCAAATCTGTAATCTTTCATGTTATCTGACATATTTTAGGTTTGGTGAAAATTTCAAGTGTTAGTATTTAAAGTGAGAAAGGGAAAACAAGGGAAATAATCCGCAAGGCCGATTATCTCCCCCAATCATAAGCCCTAGTTGTTGTAGTTATAATTGTCGTCATCGCCGATATCGGCGGAAATGATGTTTTTGATTTTATTGCTGATACTGGTAAAGAAGCTGTTGGAGATCATCTCCCGCTTCTGCATGATTTTTGGCTTATGCCCACTGTTGGCTTTTCTTCGGTTGTATTCGTCCTCTCTGTTGTCCAAAGACTTGAATCCAGCCAAAACCAACCCTACCGAAGTAGCGTACATCGGGCTTTTGATCTCTTCGATGACGGATTTGCCCAAGTGCTCATTGGGATAGCCGATTCGGGTATCGAGTCCGGTTTTGTATTCGAAGAGCTGGGAGATATACTGCATCTGCGAGCCACCTCCGGTGAGGACGATACCCCCGGCGAGCTTCTTGTAATAGCCGCTTTGCATGATCTCGTTTTGGACGATTTCGATGATTTCTTCCAGTCGGGCTTCGATGATGGAAGCCAGATTGTAAACTGAGATTTCCTTAGGCGGTCTTCCTCGGAGTCCGGGGATGGATACGATTTCGTTAGTATTGGCTTCCTTGGCTATAGCCTTTCCAAATCGTGTCTTGAGAAGTTCTGCCTGATTTTGCATCAGCATGCAGCCTTCCTTGATATCTGAAGTGATGATATTTCCACCCAAAGGAATCACCGCAGTGTGCCGGATGATATTTTCATAGAAAATGGCAATATCAGTGGTACCCCCTCCGATGTCCACCAAGCAAACCCCAGCCTCTTTCTCATCGTCGCTGAGCACGGCAAGGGAGCTTGCCAATGGCTCCAAAATGAGCTGACTGGAGATCAGATTGGCGCGCTTGACGCATTTGTTGATATTGTGAATGGCGGTAGTCTGTGCTGTGATGATATGGAAATCCGCTTCCAATCGGGTCCCAGCCATGCCCACGGGATCTTTGATTCCGCCTTCGTAGTCCACGGTGTAGTCCTGAGGCATCACATGGATGATGCTGTTGCCCGGAGGCACTACGATATTGTGCATATCTGCAGAAAGCCGCTGCACATCCTCTATTGTAATCTCATCCTCTGTAGGCTGCCTCATGATGCTGCCATGCATGATTTTGCTTTGGATGTGCTGACCGGCGATCCCAACGATCACTTCTGCAATATCTACATCGGCCATATCGGAGCAGTCTTGGACTGCCTTTTCGATGGCATGAATGGTTTTCTCGATGTTGGTGACAATGCCGCGTTCGACACCGTCGGAAACGGATTTACCCATACCCAACACCTCGAGTTTGCCAAACTCATTTTTGCGGCCGATGATGGCGCAGATCTTGGTCGTCCCAATATCAAGACCTACTATAAGTTTATCGTTTTCCATAGCCAAGGTTTATTCACAAACAATCTGATTCTTAAATTTCACGCTAATCCGATCGTAGGCATTCCAGCCTTTTCTCGGAAGTATTTCCTGATACAGCACTTCTATCCGGTCGAATTTGCTTTCGATATCAAAGCCATCCCCAAACTCGATCACCTGCTTTCCGACTTGCTGATGCAGTCGGATATCATTCCGCTTTCGGATTTCCAATTCGGTAATCTGAGCTTTCCAAAACTCATCCCCAGTGATGTACTCGATAAGTGGCATCAACTCCGGCATGCCTTCCAGACTCCCCTGATTCATCAACTGCTCCGCATAATCCCCTTCCAAAATCAGAACCCGGCTCGTATAGCTGGATGAAGTAGGAATGATCAGCCCATCCGTAGTGATGTACCCATCGGCAGCCATGGGCCTTGCTATTCGCGCTATCGGCTCATGCTGTTCGATTTCCACTTTCAGGATTCCTTTTTGACCTACCGAAGCCTCTGCCTTTTTGATAAAAGGGTGTCCCATTAGCCTTTTCTCCACTTGGGCAAGGGGTATTTGCGATGCCAGAAGCCCAGCCTTAAGCTCAGGAAAGGACTGGGAAATCAGCGTAGCTATTTCCTTTTCTTCAACGAAATAGACCCCACTGACTGCCTCCAGGTCAATTTCTACCTTTTGGAAGGTCTTGTCCTGACTCCTCTTCTCCACAAAGCCAATCAGCACCATCCAAATGACCAAGAGAGTGACCAAAACCGCTGCTTTTTTCACTTTTTTCCAGTTCATTCTTTTTTGAGTATAGCTCTTGACTTTTCCCACGCTGCAATACCCGGCACCAGCCGGTCAATATCTCCCGCCCCCATGGTCACCAAGACCTCGGGCTGGGATTCCTTCAGGTATTCCATTACCTGATCCTTTTTTATCAATATCTTTTTCCCTGCCTGAATCCCTTCCATAAGCATCTCGGAAGTGACTCCTGCAATCGGCAGTTCTCTGGCAGGATAGATGTCCAATAGGACCACCTCATCAGCCAAGGAAAGACTCTCGGAAAACCCTTCAGCAAAGTCTCTAGTTCGAGTGTAGAGATGAGGCTGGAAGATCACGGTGAGCCGCTGCATAGGGTACATTGCTCTCACTGAGCTCAGGCAGGCTTTGATCTCCTCCGGATGATGGGCATAATCATCGATGTAGACTTTTCCCTCTTCGGTAGAATGAATTTCAAATCTTCGCTTGACCCCTCTGAAGGTTCTGATCCCCTCTCGTATCTGTTCAGGAGTCGCTCCATGATCTACTGCTATGGCGATGGCCACCAAGGCATTTTCCACATTGTGAAATCCAGGGATGTGCAGCTCCAAACCGCTGATTTGTGCCTTTGGGCCGATGTAGTCAAACTGGAAAATTCCGGGCTTGGCAATGACGTTTTCGGCATGAATACCCGTGGATCGGAGTCCATATTCTCTTTGCGTAGCCTTCGCCTCCAAATCCTCTCCCAGACGGAAAAGAGCATGGGACTGAATGTAAAGCTTACCCCTCTTATCCACCAATCGGATGAAATCCCGGAAACCTTCCAGAATAGTGGCTTCGTCACCATAGATATCCAAGTGGTCCGGATCTGCACTGGTCACCACTGCTTCATTCGGGTGAAGTCTGAGAAAGGATCGGTCAAATTCATCGGCTTCTACCACCACCAAAACCTGTTCTTTGGTTTTCCCGGGAAGGATCAGGTTGCTTTGGTAGTTTTGGGTAATTCCTCCCAAAAATGCCGCGACCGGTTTTCCGGCAGATTTCAACAAATGGGCCACCAAGGAAGAAGTGCTGGTCTTACCATGTGTCCCAGCCACCGCAATGGTATAGAAGTCTTTGGTAATCATCCCCAAGACCTCTGATCTTTTCTTGAGGGTGTAATGGGCCTGAAAGAAATTAAGCAGAACACTGTCCCTCGGTATAGCCGGAGTCCACACTACAAGCACTTCTTCAGGAGCTGTAGTGAAATCCACGGGCATGCTGTCCACTCGATCCTCATAGGAAATGAGCATTCCCTCACCTTCCAGCTCTTCTGTCAAGGGAGAAGGAGTCTTGTCATATCCTGCTACAGGATAGCCTTCATGCCGAAACCATCGGGCCAAAGCACTCATGCCTATGCCCCCGATTCCGAGAAAGTACACCTTATTTATCCCTTTGAATGTCATGCGACGAGTTTTTCCAATTCTTCCACTATGGCTTCTGCCGCTCCCGGCTTGGCCAGTTTTTTCATATTTATGCCCAGGCTCTGAATGAGCTCGGGGTTAGTCATCAATTGATCTACTTTTTCCCTCAGGTGACCTACTGCGGCTTTATCTTCCAAAAGCACAGCTGCATTATTTCTCACATAGGCTATTGCATTTTTGGTCTGATGGTCTTCGGCCACATTGGGAGAGGGAATGAAGATCACCGGCTTGCCGACCAGGCTCAATTCAGATACCGAAAGAGCACCCGCACGGGAAACAATCACATCGGCAGCGGCATAGGCCAAGTCCATCTCCCGGATAAATTCCCTCAGCTGAATGTGCTTCAATCCGGAAGAATTCAGCTCCTCCTGCATGGCTTTGAAGTAGTATTTCCCACTTTGCCAGAGCACTTGATAGCCGGATTGTTCCAATTTGACCATGTCCTTAAGGACTGCCTGATTGAGTGTTCTGGCGCCAAGAGATCCTCCCAAAACCAAAATCGTTTTTCTGTCTTCACTCAATCCGAAATGGGATAATGCTTTTTCTCTTTTGCCGGATAAGTCCAGAATATCTTTTCTCACCGGGTTACCGGTCACTTTGATTTTGGAGGCCGGGAAAAAGGCCTCCATTCCGGGGTAGGCCACGCAGATGGATTTAGCCTTCTTGGCCAAAAGCTTATTAGTCAGGCCAGCGTAGGAGTTTTGCTCCTGCAGCAAGGTAGGAATCCCCTTATTTTGCGCAGCATAAAGCACTGGACCGCTGGCATAGCCTCCCACACCCACCACGGCATCAGGCTTGAATTCCTTTACAATACCAGAAGCGATCCGAAGGCTTTTCAGCAGCTTGAAAGGAAAGCTTAGATTGTCCAAAGTGAGGCTTCTCTGCAGTCCGGCCACTGGCAGTCCTTTGATGGGATAGCCTGCTTCGGGGACTTTTTGCATTTCCATTTTTCCCAAGGCACCTACAAAAAGGATCTCGCTACCGGGATGCCTCTCCATCCAGGCATTGGCGATGGCGATCGCAGGATAAATATGTCCTCCGGTGCCTCCTCCGCTGATCAGTATCCGATATGTAGGTCGCTCTGCGTTCACGTTTGCTTAAGCTGTTCTTAGTCTATTACTTGTTTTTGGCATTTCGGCCGCAGCCGCGCTGGCCTCATCCTGATGATCTCCTCTACTCACGCTGAGGATAATCCCAAGGGCTGTTCCGGTAAAAACCAAGGAAGTTCCTCCCATACTCAAAAGAGGCAAAGGAAGACCCGTAATCGGACCGAGTCCAACAGCCACGGCCATATTGACCAAAGCTTGAATCACCAGGGCAAAACTGAGCCCGGCAGAAAGCAAGCCTCCAAAGGCTTTGTTGGAATTGACCACAATCCGCATCCCCCGGTACAGGAGAGCGAGGTAGAGGAAAAGCACGGTAGCTCCTCCGATCAATCCATATTCTTCGATAATGATGGCGTAGATAAAGTCCGAGTAAGGGTGTGGGAGAGAATTTCTCTGCTCGCTGTTGCCCGGACCTTTTCCAGTCACTCCCCCTGTCGCAATGGCGATAAAGGACTGCTCGGCCTGAAATGGGATTTTGCTGTCATCTACTTTTGACTCTCTGAAATCCTCGATTCGGCTCAGGAATGTATCTCCACGCTGTCCAAATAGTACCGCACCTCCCAGACCGATAATCCCGATCAAAACGACCAAGCCGATAAATTTGACCGGAACTCTTCCGATAAACATGATCAAAAGGCAGGTCATCAGCAGCAAAATAGCCGTGGACATATTGGCCAAGCCGATCAGTCCGCAGATGAGTCCGATGGAAAGCATGATGGGAAGGAAGGTTCCCGCAAAATCTTTGATATTCCTCTGCTTGGTGGCCAACATAGCTGCCAGGGCGGCTATCAGAGACAACTTTGCCAAATCCGAAGGCTGGAAAGCCTGATTGATCACCGGGATGGTCAACCATCTGTTGGCCTCGTTGATATTGGAGCCAAAGAGGTAGGTAAACAGCAAAAGCGGAATAGACAGATACATGAAAAGACGTGCATAAAGCGCATACTTTCTATAAGGTATCTTATGTGCCAGCCACATGACGAAGAGGGACAGGAATACCAGGAATGAGTGTCTGAACAAATACAATTCGGTATTTCCTCCGGCTGTCTTGTAGGCCAAAGTGCCTGTCGCAGAATAAACGACCAAGATGCTGAACAAGGACAGCAAAATCACGATCGCCCAAATGATGGGATCGCCCTTGAAATGCTCATCAATCCATGCTTTCAGCTGGTTCATGCGTTCTCTTTTTCTTTTAGTGCCAAAACAGCAGCTCTAAACTGCTCGCCCCGGTCCTCATAATTTCTGAATAAATCAAAGCTGGCGCAGGCCGGAGAAAGCAAAACCACTTCCCCTTCCTGAGCTTGCTCCTGAGCCCAAGTCACTGCCTCCCGAATATCTTCTGTCTCCACTATCGTCTCGATTGCCTCTGAAAAGGCTTTTTTCAGTTTCGAGTTGTCTTTTCCCAAGCAGATCAAAGTCTTCACCTTGCCCTTTTCCACCAATGGAAGAAGGGTGGTGTAATCATTCCCCTTGTCCACTCCGCCTGCAATCCAGATCATAGGATCAGAATAACTTCCCAAGGCATAGTAGGTCGACTCTACATTGGTCCCCTTGGAATCGTTGATGTAGCGAACTCCATTCAGGACTCTGACCTGCTCCATGCGATGGGGAGCATTTTTGAAAGTTGGGAAGCCGCTTTTCAGCTGTTCTTCTGTTACCCCAGCCAGCAAAGCTGCGGTACCGGCAAAAAGAGCGTTGAGCAGATTATGCTTTCCCTGAATCGGCAGCAGGTCCACTGGAATGGAAGCTTGCTTTTCTGAAATGCGTATTTCAAGGGTCTCTCCGGCAGTGTAGCCACCTTTTTCCTGAGGCTCGATGAGAGAAATCCAATAAGGGGAAGCTTTGCAAGGCTTTTGGGAATAGCCACGTTGAGAGTAAGGATCTTCTTTGTAGAAAATGGCCTTTTGTCGGGCGTTCATCTGCTTGAAGAGACTCATCTTTGAGAGGATGTATTTATCCAGCTGGTATTCGTAGCGGTCCAGATGATCCGGAGTGATATTGGTCAAAAGAGCGATTTCCGGCTGAAAAACAACCATTCCATCGATCTGAAAGCTGGACACTTCCAAAACCCACCAGGCATGGTCGCCCTCCACAAGCTGAGCCGCCCAGCTTTTCCCCACATTACCAGCCAATCCCACATCCATTCCTGCCTCTTTCATCAAATGATAGGTCAGGAGTGTAGTCGTGGTTTTTCCATTGGTTCCTGTGATAGCAATGACTTTTCCTTTGCTGAAACGGAAGGCAAATTCCAGTTCATCGATTACAGGGATACCTTGCTCCATGGCTTTTTTGACCAAAGGAGCAGAATGAGGTATACCGGGACTCTTGATAATCCAATCGCTGGAAAGGATTTCTGCCTCGTTGTGGCCTCCTTCTTCGAAAAGGATGTCTGCCTGCTTGAGGCTTTCTTTTCTTTGGGATGAAATCTGACCTGAATCCGATACCCATACGGCAAAGCCTTCCCGCTTGGCAAGCAAGGCTGCTCCCAATCCGCTTTCTCCGGCTCCTAGTATGGCTATCTTTCTCATTATCTCAATTTCAGTGTGGCCAAAGTGATCACTGCCAGCAAAATGCCGACGATCCAAAAGCGGGTCACAATTTTCGCTTCCTGGATTCCTTTCTTTTGGTAGTGATGGTGAAGTGGGGACATCAGGAATATCCTTCTGCCCTCTCCATATTTTCTTTTGGTGTATTTGAAGTAGCTGACCTGAAGCATGACGCTGACGTTTTCGATCAGGAAAATGCCGCACATGATCGGAATCAGCAGCTCTTTTCTCAGGGTAAGTGCCAAAACAGCAATGACCCCGCCAAGCATCAATGAGCCGGTATCTCCCATGAAAACCTGAGCCGGGTAGGCGTTGTACCAAAGAAAACCTACGCAGGCACCGATAAAGGCCGAGGCGAAAATCACCAACTCCCCGGAATTGGGGATATACATGATGTTGAGGTATTGGGAGAAGATAGCATTACCGCTCAGGTAAGCGAAAATGGCAATGGTCAAGCCGATAATCGCCGAAGTACCCGCAGCCAAACCATCGATCCCATCGGTAATATTGGCTCCATTGGATACTGCAGTGATGATGAAAATCACCACCAGGATGTACAGGATCGGAGTCATGCTCTCCCCAAGGAACCCAAGCAGGTTTTCGTAATTCAGCTCATTGTTTTTAACAAAAGGAATGGTCGTTTTCAACGCTTTTACATCTTGGAAAGCTGGAGTTTCGACAACCCCACTTTCTACAGAAACAGGCGTAGAAAACTCTCGAATGACTACATCATCGTGCAGGTACAGGGTAGTACCCACGATAATTCCAATTCCTATCTGTCCCACGATTTTGAATCGGCCTTTGAGCCCTTCTTTGTTCTTTCTGAACACCTTGATGTAATCATCCAAAAAACCAATCAAGCCCAACCAAACCGTCGTAATCAGCAATAGGATTACATAGATGTTTTTCAAATTGGCGAAAAGAAGCGTCGGGATCAGGATCGCGGCGATCATCATGATCCCTCCCATGGTAGGGGTACCTTTCTTCTGAGTCTGACCTTCCAGTCCCAAGTCTCGGACGGTCTCTCCGATTTGCCTTCTTCGAATCCAATCGATGATGGCCTTTCCAAAAGTAATGGTAATGATCAGAGAAAAAACCGCCGCCATTCCCGCACGGAACGAGATATATCGAAACACTCCCGTACCCGGAATGTCCAAAACTCGATCTAAGTAGTCAAAAATGGGATAGAGCATTTTAGCGGTTGGTTGTGAATTGATTTAAGATTTCCGTTACAGTCTCCGCATCGTCAAAATGATGCTTCACTCCTTTGATTTCCTGATAGTCTTCGTGCCCCTTACCAGCAATAAGGATGATGTCCCCTTTTTGGCACAGCATGACGGCGGTCTTGATGGCTTCTTTTCGGTCCTCGATCGTCAGCGTTTTTCTCATTTCACTCGGTCCGATTCCAGCCTGCATATCTCTGAGGATATCCATGGGATCTTCGAATCGGGGATTGTCGGAGGTCAAAATCACTTTGTCGCTTTCCTTCACTGCAATCTTGGCCATGGACGGACGCTTGGTCTTGTCCCGATTTCCACCACAGCCGACTACTGTGATCAGTTGCTCGTTTCCGGTACGGACCTGATTGATAGTCTTGAGCACATTTTCAAGGGCATCAGGCGTGTGCGCATAATCCACGATGGCAGTCACTCCACCTTTGGAAATCCGATCAAACCTTCCCTTGGCCCCGCGGATGACTGAAAGCTCTCGCAGAACCTCCTCCTCTTCTTCTCCTAGAAGAACAGCCACTCCGTATACAGCCAGAAGATTGTAGGCATTGAATGCACCAATCAATCTAAACCAGATGGATTTCCCATTGATATCCAGCTCAAGACCTTCCAGGGTATTGGAAAGTATTTTGGCTTTGAAGTCCGCCGCGGATTTCAGGGCGAATGTTTGATGGGTAGCCTTACAGTTTTGGAGCATGACCAAGCCCCGCTTGTCGTCAGCATTTACCAAGGCAAAGGAGTCCTTTGGAAGTTCGTCGAAGAGTTTCTTTTTGGCTTTGATGTATTCATCGAATGTCCCGTGATAGTCCAAATGGTCATGGGAGATATTGGTAAATACTGCTCCGGCCAGTTTGAGTCCAGCTATTCTTTCCTGTACGATGGCATGAGAACTTGCCTCCATAAAGCAATAAATACATCCCTCATCCACCATCTGCCTGAGCAGTCTCTGCACACTGAGTGCATCCGGTGTGGTATGGGTAGCGGGAAGAACTTTCTCGTTGATTTTATTCTCTACAGTAGACAAGAGGCCCGTAGAATACCCCATCGCCACAAAGAGCTGATGAAGCAAAGTCACCGTGGTAGTCTTTCCATTGGTACCGGTCACGGCCACGACTTTGATTTTGTCGGAAGGATTGCCGAAAAAGTTGGAAGCCATGATCCCCAAAGCCCTCGCAGAATCAACCACCTCTACATAAGTAACCCCATCCTGGATGGACTGTGGCAGTCTTTCACACACAATCACCTTCGCCCCTTTTTTCAAGGCTGAATCTATGTAGTCGTGCCCATCCACTTGGGTACCGGCCACAGCGACAAAAGCACAGTCCGGTGTGACCTTTCGGCTGTCAAAGACCAACTCTCCTACCTTCTGCTCCATATTTCCTTGGGTAGAGGTTAGTGATACTTTATATAATATGTCCTTGAGTAGTTTCATTTATCCAAGCACGAGATTGATGGTGGAATTGGGTGTAAGTTGCGTTCCTGGCAGAATGGACTGTTGAATCACCCGACCGGTTCCTTTATAATTGACTCGAAGTCCCTTGTTCTCCAAAATGAAGAGCGCGTCCCTAAGCGGCATTCCAGATACATCAGGAACTACGGGCTTATCGGTTTCATTTATTTTCAGATCCACACGCTCAGCTGCGAAAGTGGGCTTTACCCATTCCTCTGCTGCGGGAGATTTGGCGGAAAGGCCTAAATGCTCAAAAATTCCCTGCAAATCCTCCCCTTTACCCGCCTTGATTACAGGGATCATGGGATCATCGGACTCCGCTTTAAAGATTTTGGATTGATCTACCGGATTGAGCTCCATATCGAGGGCAAAAATCCGATCGGCGATTTCTTTGAAAACAGGAGCGGATACATCCCCTCCGTATGCAGCAAACCCATTAGGACTGTCAATCACCACGATCATACTGTATTTCGGCCTGTCTGCTGGAAAATAGCCTGCAAAGCTGGTGTAGTAAGTCTCGGTGTAGCGCCCGTTGATGATTTTCTGAGCCGTACCAGTCTTGCCTGCAATGGAATAATCGGTATTCAGGATATTTTTGGCAGTACCTCTCAGGACTACCCCTTCCAGCAGCTCCTGAAGCTGCTTGATGGTCTTTTCGGAGGCAATACTCTTCCTGATAGCCTCTGGTTCGTAGGTTTCTACAAATGAATTCCCTCTTCCGACTGCCTTCACAAAAAGAGGCTTCATCATCACCCCATTGTTGGCCACGGCATTATATAGAGCAAGAGTATGGATGGGGTTGAGCTTAGACTCGTAGCCGATGGAGATCCAAGGCAAGGAAGTCCCATACCAGTCTTTTGCTCCGGGCTTTTTGAAGAAGGGTTTGCCCTCTCCAGCCAGTTGAATTCCAAAAGGCTCGCTGAGTCCTGTCTTTTCCACATAGGCCAAAAACTTGGAAGGACTGGAGCCAAAATGCATGTCTACCAGTTTGGAAATGGCTACGTTGGAGGATTTTTCAAAAGCTTCACGAATGGTAATGGTTCCAAAACCACCCCGCTTGGCATCATACATGGTCTGATTGTAGAACCGATGCGCTCCATTCCCAGTCTCTATTGTCTCATTGAGACTGACCTTGTTTTCTTCCAAAAGGGCCAGCATGGACAGAAGCTTGAAAGTGGACCCGGGCTCCGTATTGCCGATATCCCCTACCGCATAGTTATAGCTCTCGGAATATCCCCTGCCGCTCTTGTTTCTCTGCAGATTGGCCATGGCCTTGATATGGCCGGTCTTGACTTCCATGACTACTACTGAACCAAAGGCTGCCTCTCTGTCGATCAGCTGTCGTCTCAGCGCGGTCTCGGCAATATCCTGAAGATTCACATCCAGGGTGGTGTAGACATCATAGCCATTTTCTGGCTTGATATCCTCCGCATCAAAAACCGGCTTCCAACTACCCCCTGCCAGACGTTGGAATAGTGCTTTTCCATCTTTCCCTTTTAGGTAATTATTGAAGCTGTATTCGATTCCTGCACCATATTCGTCCTCATTGAGGAATCCCACCGTTCGGCTTGCCAGAGAATTAAAAGGCTGGTAGCGCTTTTCTACCTTTTCGAAAATGACTCCACCTCCCAGTCTTCCCTCACGGAAAATTGGCCATTTGGCCATTTTTTGCATATCCTGATAGCCGATTTGCTTTCTGTTCAAAACCAGGTAGCGCTTCTTGTCTCCCCTTGCGTCCTGAATCATTCGCTTGTAAGCCGTCGCAGACTTATCTCTGTAGAAAGATGAAAGCAATCGGGAGAGAGAATCGATTCCGCTCTTGAATTTGGCCTCTTTTGCCATAGTGGGGTCGATTGCTACCCGGTAAAAAGGGAGACTAGTCGCCAGAAGGCTTCCGTCTGCGGCATAGATGTTTCCTCTGGTTGCCGGAACTTCCCGGTACTGAAAATTGACCTGTTCGGCTTTGGCTCGCCATTTTTCACCCTGTTGAAACTGCACCACGGCAATGCGGTAAGGAATGGCACACGCAGCCAAGGCCACCAGGATGAAAACCACCCTTACTCGGAGCACTATGGAGCGTTTGATATTCACTTTTTCAGGTCAATTTTTACCGGTGGTTGATTCAATTCATAGAGTTCGTATTGAGCCACACGTTTGGCCACTTCGGACTGCATGCTGCTCTGCATATATTCTGCTTCCAGTGTAGTGACATCGGCACGGATGTCTTCCACTTCCTGCTGGGCTTTTTCGATTTTTCTCACCATGCTTTCAGCCCGGTGATTGCTGTAGATATAGAGCAAAGCCAAGAGAGTAAGAAAGGCTACAGGCGGCACAAACTGCACCGGAACCCCTTCACCCAAAATGCGGGTCACATCCAACTTCTCCTCCATCCAGGTAAAAATGGTCTTTCGGGGACCGCCTTTTGGGCTGTTCCCGGCTTTAAGCTTCTTCTTAAAGGTGTTCTGACTCATTTCCCTGTCTTTTTTGCAATTCTCAATTTTGCGCTCCTTGCTCTCGGGTTGGAGGTCACCTCCACTTCATCGGCTACGATGGCACCCCGACTTACCGGCTCTAGGGGACGAAGAAGATTTCCGTAAAAATCTTTTTCTACCTCCCCCTGAAACCTCCCTTTGGTCATCAGATTTTTGACCAATCGGTCCTCCAGGCTATGGTAGCTCATCACCACCAATCTTCCCTCAGGCTTCAATAGCTCGACTGCACTCAGAAGCATTTCTTCCAAAGCTCCCATCTCGTCATTTACCTCTATGCGAAGTCCCTGAAAGACCTGTGCGTAGTACTTGTACTCTTTGCCTCGAGGGGCAAACTTTTTCAGGAAAGCCGTAAAGCCCTCCGTGGTATCAAAAGGCCTGGCAGCCCGCTCGGATACGATAGCCTGTGCCAAGGTTTTTGCATTTTTCACCTCCCCATACATCCCAAGCACCCGGTGCAATCGGGATTCTTCGTAGGTGTTGAGCACCTCTTTGGCAGTCAGTGGCGCGGATTGGTTCATCCGCATGTCCAGGCTCCCGCTGAATCGCGTGGAAAATCCACGACTTGGCTCATCTATCTGATGGGAAGAAATCCCCAAATCCGCCAGAATTCCGTCAACTTGCTTTACCCCGTAGAGTCTCAGGTATCGGCGAATATCCCGGAAGTTGGCCTCGATCAGCGTAAACCGATCATCAGTCGGCACATTGGCTACTGCGTCTGCATCCTGATCAAATGCGTAAAGATGGCCTTGATCCAGTTTTTTGAGGATTTCTCTCGAATGCCCCCCTCCGCCAAAAGTGACATCGACATAAACCCCGTTGGGATTAATAGCCAAGCCTTCAGTGCATTGGTCAAGCATCACTGGGATATGGTACACAGACTCTGTCATGACAGTCAGGAGAGAAACTTTTCCATTTGGCCAGACACCTCGGCCGGATCAGGAATAACAAACTTTTGATATTGCTCAGGATTCCAAAACTCAATCCGGATTCCATTCCCGACGACTACTACATCCTTCTCCAATTTGGCATAGGTTTGGTAGGTCTTCGGAATAAGCAATCGACCTGCACTGTCCAGCTCTACTTCCACGACAGTACTGAAAAAAGAACGCTGAAATGTCCGCTGCTCCAGGTTATGGATATTGAGCGCTTTGACTTTGTTCTCCAGCTTTCTGTATTCCACCATGGGATACAGTGCCAGACAGTAGTCTTCTGCCATACGCAGCATCAAAGTAGATCCATTGGCCTCCGGAATTGCCGCCTTAATCTTGGCTGGCAACACCAGACGTCCTTTTGGATCGAGCTTGGCATCGTATGAACTGTTAAACATTTGCTGAGGCTATCTTTTGTAGAGTTTTCTGTAAAAACAAAAGTAAGAAAATGCACTACACAATCTACCACTTTCCCCCACTTTTTCCCACTTTGGATTAAAAGTAGCCAAAAGATTCATCCACACCAATATTTTTAAAAAAATTTCTTCGAAATTTTTATTGATTTTCAAGAGGTTAACTCTTGGAAAATCGGATAAAAAAAGGCCCTAAAACAGGCTGTTTTTGAGGTTTTCCGGGAATAAAATTCCCACAAGGGCCCTTGCCGGCCAAGCTCGGGGGAGAAAAGTGGGAGAATTTCCCAAACTCAATCAGTTTTTTCAGGCTAAGCTTGGAATTTTCAGGAATCAACCCGTCTTGAGCGATTATTTGTGGATTGGAAGCCCATGTAAACCAGTGCTGGAAATGGGAAATAAAACCGATAAACCAGGATTTGCAAAGAATGGCATTTCTAGGACTCCTACCTTTTTTTTAATTTCGGAGGTTGAGTTCACTGCCTATCCTCAATCATGCCAAGTATACAATTTTTCAACTTCGCTCATGACCCATCGTTGGATGTCATTCCCCCTATGGCTAAGCTATTGATTTCGCAAGCTTACGGTGGGTCCCGGAAAATGAAAGAGCCAATGAAAATAAATAGAATGCAAAATTTTGATTTATAATACATTACAAAACGTTAGTCAGCAGGCAATAGGGATCGTTTTAGGGAGAATGATACTTTTGGCTCGATTGGGTTATCTTATCCTGCACTATATTCCTACAAAAACCAAAGAAGACGTACCCGTTTACGAATAAAGAAGGCTTAAAAATCTACCAGCATTTCCAACTATGAACCTTTTCCGTATTTCATTTTTCTTCTTGATAATGGCTCCTTTCAGTTCTTTTTCTCAGGAGTTCCAGGACAGCCTAAAGCGGCCCCTTCCTATCTCTCACAGCGCAAAGGGCTTTGAATTCAGGGATACGGAGGGGAAATTTTTGTTGCAGATTGCCGGTAGGCTTCAGTTCAGATTTGCAAGCCCTGACGATCAAAATCCGGTCACCTTTGATGATTTTACCAATCAAAACACCAAACTTTTCAAAATAAACAGAGCTAGGCTAAAAGTAGGAGGTCATGCCTACCAACCTTGGCTGAAGTATTATTTCGAATACGAGCTCGGTCAGAGCAATTTGCTGGATTTCAGAATCATGGTGGAAAAATGGCCTTGGCTCAACTTTAAATTCGGTCAATGGAAAGTAGAATACACCCGGGAAAGATTCATCAGCTCCGGTGAGCAACAAATGGTGGACCGGTCTCTGATCAACCGAGCCTTTACCCTGGATCGGCAGCAAGGGATCACCCTCTATGGTAACCTTGACGGAGGAGGTCTTGCCAATTTTGATTATTGGGTGGCTGTATTGACCGGAGCGGGAAGAGGAGCCACGTCCAATGATGATTCCAAACTGATGTATTTTGGAAGGCTACAGTGGAATTTTCTTGGAAGACCACTTCCTTTTGAGGGAGGAGATCTGGAACTGTCCCAAATGGCCTCCGGTATCGTCGCGGTGGCAGCGGCTACCAATACCAGTCCTTACACAAGATTTTCCCAAGCCGGCGGAGGAAGTTTGGAAGGCTTTGAGGAAGGGCTCCCGGGTCAGTACACTGTAAATCAATACCAGTTGGAAACAGCTTTCAATTACCAAGGATTTTCTTGGGCTTCTGAGTTTCACCGGAAATTTATATTGGACAACATCACCAAACAAAACACAAGTTTGGGAGGATATTACCTACAAGCAGGATATTTTCTGGGGCAGGTTTTCACCTTTTGGCCTCAACCTCTCGAAGTTGCCGCCCGAATTGCCCAATACCGGCCTAACTTAGAGATGCCAAACAATTTGGAAACGGAGTTGGCTTTGGCTTTCAACTACTTTTTTGAAGGGCACAAGAATAAAATCACAGTCGAACTTACCCGCTTTACCTTCGAAGACGAAACCTTGATGCGAAGGGATGAGACAAGAATTCGGGTGCAATATGACATTTCCTTTTAGGTAGTGATATTGAAATCAGCGACTTGAAGTACACCACTTCTGCAATGCATCGGGCAAAGGAAACTGCATTTTGGATACGGAAAAGTTGGCCACTTAAGGTTACTTACCAAACGTCACTTATCAGGGCTTCAAACAAATCGTTTTTTTGGGACTCAAAGTATTTCGCTCAGTAGATTCCCCGATACAATTCAGGGATTCCATCGAAGACAATTTCGTCACTTTAGATGATCAGAACGTGGAAAATACCTGTTCAGGACAGATATCGGGCCGGAGTCCTGCTGGTTATGGTTTCAAAAAGTACCAAAGACAGGTCGAATACCAACCCGGAATTCCACTTTTGAAAGGTAGGATGCATCAAAATCAAGGTGTCAAGGGCAGGAACCCTACTCCATCATGCTGAATCCCACATACACCCAATTAGCTCCTGTTCTTTCAGGTTAGTCTCAAAAGTTAGCAGTAGAAAGTTGACATTACCATGATTTAGAATTCGGGTAAAAAAAATTGGGTAATGTGGCAAAAAAGCTCATCAACCATAAAAAAACCTGTCCAATCGGACAGGTCTTTTTAAAGCAACAACACAGGGTTTAATTATTCTCTTTGGCTTTTTGGAGCTCTTCTTTCAGCAGCATCTGAAACTCTTCCATTTTGGCTTTGTGCTCTTTTTGCCAGATTTCCATTTTTTTCTGGAATTCCTCCAACTTGGGCTTTTGGGCTTTTTCCCATTCCTTCATTCTCGACTCGAACTCTTTCAATTTGGGTTCCTGAGCTTCTTGCCATGCCTTCATTTTTGCCTCAAATTCTTTCATTTTAGGTTCATTGGCCGCTTGCCATTCTTTCATCCTAAGCTCGAAATCCTTTATTCTTGGCTCGAATTCTTCTTTAAATCTCGCCTCCCATTCGGCCATTTTAGCTTGTCTCTCCTGCTCATTTTCTTTCCATTTTTGCTCCCAATCCTTAGCCCGAAGTTCGGCCTCCCTGGAAAATTCTTTGGCCCGAAAAGCCATTTCCTTTTGCAACTTTTCTCTTTCCTGAGGGGTCATTTTGGTAGTATCTCCACCTGCCCATGCTCCAGCAAAGGCAGATTGGAATTCAAACGCCATGGGGAAATCAGGAAAGGGAGGCATGGCCATAGCTTCCATTGGGAAGGGAGGAATTTCCTCAAAACCTGGGATATTCACTTCGAAATCAGGCATTGGAACCATTTCCAATTCCATCGGGAATTCAGGTGCTGGAGGAAAATCCAAATCAGGTATGGAACTAGTTTCCAGATTCTTTAATTTTTCAAGTGCAGCCTTGGTTTTTGGACTTAGAGGTAAAGTATCCCCTTCGTAGATCAACCGATCTCCATTGACTTGATAAACTTTACCATCATCAGAAGTGATTATCATAGTGTTTTTCCCATATACTTCAATGGTCTCTTGAGTCTTGCGATCAATGTAGGTTTTGATGGTTGTATCCTGAGGTGTGATTGGAACAAAAGAAGAACTTAATGGCAACTCTTCGGAAGCAAGCTGAGGCGCCTCCGGAGACTTGGGCGTGTCTTGTTGGGCAGAGGCCATCAGCCCAAGGCTGAGAAATGCAGTGAGTAGCATAGGAATGGAAATTAGCGGGGTTTGTGGATAGTTTTCAGTGGAATAGCCGAGAATACGCTTGATTCTCAGTAGAGTTGGATTTCGTTTTTTGCCAGCGGTAAGCGAAAGTTCGGGGGTGTTTTCTCTGGTGAAATTGATAACCTCCGCCAGGCTCGTTGCCAGAACTTTTGGCTGAATGCCCGACTTCAATGCCAAATCATCAGCTGCATTTTCCCGGAGTTCTTTGACGGTCTGACTCATCCACCAATAGCAAGGATGAAAGAAGAAAATTACTTCCAATCCTGAGAGCAGCAGGTGGACCAAGTAATCGTTTCGCTTTACATGAGCAAACTCGTGTGCAAGAATGGCTTCAAGTTGGTGGGGAGTAAGGTGAAAAACCAAAGCAGCTGGCAAGAGGATTACCGGCTTTAAGGTGCCGAAAGTCAAAGGAGATTGGGCCTTGTGATGAGTTCGTAGTTCAAACTTCCTTTGGATTCCCAGTTTCTTTGCTATCCTTTGGGCCACTTGCTGAGTCTCGAAATCAAGTAAAACTGTAGATTGCTTTCTCAGGCTACGTATTTCCGAGAGGCTATTTGCCAATCTAAAAACGAAAAGCAAGG
This sequence comes from Algoriphagus confluentis, assembly GCF_036245625.1. Classification (NCBI taxonomy): domain Bacteria; kingdom Pseudomonadati; phylum Bacteroidota; class Cytophagia; order Cytophagales; family Cyclobacteriaceae; genus Algoriphagus; species Algoriphagus confluentis. The sequence goes on along the minus strand of NZ_BTPD01000002.1, from coordinate 232,780 downwards.
CCCCCAAAAACCAGAAATTAACCAACCAAGTCAGATTGGTTTCTATCCAAAAGGAGGTTTGGGTCATCCAGCTTTCCAAGGAAATCTCCTCACCTACCTGCTCCTGATAGACCTTAAGGGTAAAATCCTCAGGTAAGGAAATGGAAGCCGCTGCTTCCACTTGAGACCATTCATAGACGAAAGTCAGGCCTACCGAAAAGAAGGAAACCATAAGGGCCGCTACCGCTAGCCCATACTTTAGGGCAGGAGTGGAGCTCTTTGCCAGTCTGAGTACTAAGGCTAGTAACCCGGCTATTAAAATCAACTGCCAAACTGAGTGGACTAAAGTCCATCCCAGCGCATTCAAAAGAGGTTCTGAAATCCAATCATTCAAAAGGTTCATGCGTTATCGTTTTCAAGGTTGTCAAGAAAGGCTCGAATTTCATCAATCTCGGCTTTGGAAGGCTTCTCCTGTCCCAGGGCCTGCATGACCAAAGTACTTGTACTTCCTCCAAAGGCCGTGGTCATCAGATTTTTCAAAAGGGATTTTTGTGTGTCTCCCTGCTTGACCAAAGGACGATAAATATGTGTCCTACTCGCTTCGTCCCTTTCCACCATGCCCTTGGCATGCATGATCTGCATGATTTTCAGTGTGGTGGTGTATCCGGTATCCTTCACTGCGGCGAGCCGCTCGTGAATCTGCCGGACACTCGCTTCCTTCAATTGCCACAGCAAGGAAAGGATCTCCAATTCAGCTTCGGTAGGTTTGTTCATGCGAATAATACGATTGCTTTCGTACAAAGTTATACGAAGAGCATCGTAATATCAAAATTAAATACGATTATTTTCGTATTAAAAAGTGTTAATATCTGAAAGTAGGCTACTTGCGAAGTTTTTTGAGATTTTCCTCCCCTTTTTTTTCCAGAGGTTTCCGAAAAAACTCCCCGATTATCGGCCAAGTCCCTGCAATTTTGGCCAACCAACCCCTGGAAGTAGGGAGGGCCATTTCTGGTTTGGGCTTTTCCATCAGCCTGAAAATGGCTTGAACCACGTCCTCAGGCTGTAAAACCGGCCCCGATCCACTAAATGTCAATTTGGCCTCCTCTGGATACTGGAGCTGAAGGTCCAGCATCGGAGTGTTTACCAAATCAGGACAAATGACGCTCACCTGCACACCAAAGGCCTTCAGCTCTGCTGCCACAGCAAGAGAAAATCCACGGATGGCAAATTTGGAGCTCACATACAAGCTCAGTCCCGAAACAGGCGCCAAACCTGCCAAAGAGGAAACATTGATCACATGCCCAAATCCTTGGGCCTTCATCTCCCTACCCACAATCGTAGTCCCGAGAATACTTCCTTTGGTATTGATATCCAGATGATAATCGATATCAGTCAAGGCATAATTCACCAAAAATCCCGGACGAATAACTCCTGCGCAATTGATCAGATGAGAAATGGGAAAGCTCCATTCCTTGGCAAGGACTAAAGCCCGATTCCAGGTTTCAGAATCAGAAACACTTCCAACCAAGAGTTTGATTCGCTCTTTCTCCCCAAACTCGTCTTTTAGCTCATTTTCCCTGATATCGATCAAAATCATCGGGATCTGAGCCTGATAACATTTTCTGGCCATATGAAGTCCGATGCCGCTAGCCGCGCCTGTCAGGATAAGGAGAGAGGGTCTCATAGTTTGGATAAAATAAAGGGAAAGGTGTACATAGACCGGGTTTTTCTGAATCGATTGGATGCCAGCGCAAAGTAATTTAGAAAACTTCTCCCAAACCTGAACTTTGACTAGCCGGAGATAGTTGTATATACATTGAATTTAGAAACCAACGACTATCATGAGTAAAACACAAGCGCTTTTGCAGCCAATTGAAGTGGGAGATTTAGCTTTAAAAAATCGGGTTTGGATGGCCCCAATGACCAGAAGTCGGGCTAACAATGCGGAAAACAAAGTTTTTGACATCCACGCCAACTACTACCGTCAGCGAGCCTCCGCAGGACTGATTATTTCGGAAGGATCTCAGATTTCGCCAAGAGCGGTGGGCTACATTAACACTCCGGGAATTTACTCAGAGGCTCAAACTGAAGCCTGGAAGCAGGTCACACAAGCGGTGCATGAAGAAGGCGGAAGAATTTTCATCCAGCTATGGCATGTAGGCAGAATGTCCCATCCGGACTTTCATGGAGGAAAACTACCCCTCTCTGCCTCTGCGACTAATCCCAACTCCAAGTCATTCACACCGGAAGGATTTAAGGAAACGGTGACTGCCAAAGAGATGTCTTTGGAAGAAATCAAAGAAACCATTCAGGATTTTAAAAACGGTGCAAAAAATGCGATGGAAGCAGGCTTTGACGGTGTGGAAATTCATTCCTCTAATGGGTATCTGCTGCATCAGTTTTTCAACTCCACTTCAAATCATCGGACCGATGCCTACGGGGGAACCATTGAAAACAGAGCCCGAATTTTATTTGAAGTGATCGATGCCATCAAAGAAGTCATGCCGGAAAACCGAATTGGTGTTCGTTTGAATCCTTCCTTGCACGGAGTTTTTGGTATGACCATGAATGAGGAGACTATCCCTACTTTTGATTACATAGTTAACAAACTCAACGGGTACAATTTGGCCTACCTTCATCTTTCGGAGCCTTTCACCGATGTCAGCAAGCTGGAATTTGCGGAGCCGAATATCGCCAAGCGCTATCGCCCGATTTACAAAGGCACTCTGGTAATCAATAGTGCTTTTGACCAGGAAAAAGGCAATCAGATCATCGAAGAAGGATTGGCAGATGCTGTGGCATTTGGCAAACCCTTCATTTCTAATCCGGACTTACCTGAGCGTTTTGCTTCCCATGCTCCTTTGGCAGACTGGGATCAAGACACCTTCTACACTCCCGGAGAAAAAGGATACACAGATTATCCCAAATTGGAACAAGAAAAAGTTGGATAATCACCCAAGCAGAGGTTGCCTAAGCGCAACCTCTTTTTTTTACCTTTAAGCCATGTGTCTAGTAGCTATAGCCTGGAAAGTCCACCCGAACTTTCCTTTACTTATTTCAGCCAACCGGGATGAGTTTTTTGACCGCCCTACGTCTTCCCTTCATCAATGGGAAGAGGGCTGGTATGCTGGCAAAGATTTAAGAGGAGGCGGGACTTGGATGGGGTTTCATCCGAATGGAAAATGGGCCTTATTGACAAATTACAGAGATTTTCCCCAGAAAAATGAAGCTCGCATCAGCCGGGGAAAGCTCGTCACGGATTTTCTTCACTCCCCTCTGTCCCCCGAAAACTACCTGGATCAGGTTTGGGAAAAAAGGGAACTTTTTGATGGATTCAATCTACTCACTGCTGAAGGAGACCGGCTTTATTATGTGAGCAATTATGGGAAAGGACCCCAAGAAATCCTACCGGGAATTCATGGGCTAAGCAACGGGCTAATCAACGACCCTTGGCCAAAGACTGAATTGGCCAAAAAACAGCTCATGGCTGTACTTCCTGACCCAAATCCGGAAATCCTGCTAGATATCCTCAAATCCGAAGAAAAATACCCTTGGGAACTATTACCCGAAACAGGAGTTCCGAAAGAAATGGAAGAAAGCCTTTCGGCACAGCTGATCCGGATGCCTCCAAATTACGGTACGGTCTCTGCTACTGCCGTATTAAGAGACCCAAAGGGCTATACCCAATTGAAAGAACGTCGTTTTGCCTGGGACTTACACCAATTCAGCGAAACAATGGTACAATTCTAACCAAATACCCAATGCAAACTATCAACGACCTGATCATCATCGGAGGAGGACCAATTGGCTTGGCCTGCGGAATAGAGGCCCAAAAAGCAGGATTGAATTACCTGATTCTGGAGAAAGGGGCGCTTTGCAACTCGATCTACAACTATCCGGTGAATATGACTTTTTTCTCCACCTCCGATCGACTCGAGATGGCAGGAATTCCCTTTATGTCGGTGGGGGCAAAACCTACCCGAACAGAGGCCTTGGAATATTATCGCCGGATTTACTTTCATTTTCAGCTGAAAGTCAATCTTTACGAGGGGGTAGAGACTCTGAAAAAAGAAGGATCAAACTTCCACATTTTGACTTCAAAAGGATCCTATCTCACCCGAAAGATCGTTTTGGCCACAGGATTTTATGACCTGCCCAATCTGATGAATGTGCCGGGAGAAGACCTGCCCAAAGTGCTTCACTATTATAAAGAGCCCTGGCCGTTTATTGGTCAAAAAGTACTGGTAGTCGGTGGGGCCAACTCAGCAGTAGATGCAGCTTTAGAATGCTGGAGAAAAGGGGCTGAAGTGAGTATGGTCCTGTTGGGAGATGAGGTAGATGATAATGTGAAATACTGGGTGCGACCGGATATCATGAACCGCATCAAGGAGGGTTCAATCAAAGCCTTTACCAACTCAAAAGTCAAGGAAATAAAGACGGATGAAGTGATCATTTCCACACCTCAAGGGGAGGAAAGGATTGCCAATAATTGGGTACTAGCCATGACCGGTTACAAACCCAACTTTAGCCTTTTGGATCAGTTGGGGGTAGAATTAAGCTTGGATGAAAAGAGGCAGCCCTGCTACGATCAAGCCAATCAGGAGTCCAATGTGCCCGGGGTATATCTGGCAGGGGTAGTTTGCGGAGGCCTGAATACACGGGAGTTTTTTATAGAAAACAGTATCTCACATGCAGAAGCCATTGTAAAGGACATTGTGTACAAAAGCACCTAAACTATTGCAAATAGGATAATTGAAACTTGCAAATTCAATTAATATGTGTAAATTTAATGGAGATCAATTCTAAAGCTATGAGCCAGACTTGGAAGATTCGATTTTCAGACGCAGAGCCTGAAGAAATTGAAGTCGGGAACAGTCCCTACCATTTTTTTCAGAGCTCACCTTCGAGAGTCAGTGATCCCGCAGAATCTTACGGGGCTGTCTTGGATTTCCATGAGACAGGGCGGTTTTTCGATTTCTTGGACTTTACTACTCATGACATTGCCGAGGTAATGGAGATAGATCCAAGCACCCTTTTCCGCTGGAAAAAGGAAGACCGAAAGCTCAGCAGGGCACTTACCAAAAATCTCTTGGAGATAGATCAGATCATTGCCAAAGGGGTAAGGATTTACGGGACTGAAGAGCTTTTTTCCCAGTGGCTTCAGACTCCCAATGCTGGTCTAGGCAATCAAAAACCTGCTTATCTCCTTAAAAACCCCTACCAAATCACCCTTGTAGATCAGGCTTTGGAGGCGATATCCTGGGGTAATATCCTCTGATGAGGTACTTTCGACTGATCGAAAACCTACCCGGGAGAAACTCTCTCGGCTATGGATTGGGACCGGGCCGATGGAATCCTTTTGGTACTCCGATGATTTATGCCTGTTCGGTTTCAGCCTTGAATTTTTTGGAACTGCTCAGTATCAAGGGGCCCATAGTCACTCAAAGCCATTGGAAGCTAGTTCTGATTGAAATTACCGGAAGCATACCTGATCTAGATCCTGAGACTTTGGCTCCCGATTGGAAAAACAGACCCTATCCGAGAAGTACTCAGGAATTCGGAGGAAAATGGGCGAAAAGCATGCTCTCTCTTTCCTTGAAGATTCCTTCTCGCCGTTTGCCTTTAAGCAGCTATCCCGACGAACATAATCTCTTGATCAATCCACTCCATCCTGACTTTTCATCTCGAGTCACGGTCTTCGGGGAATGGGATGTAAGTTTTGAAGTCAATCAGTAGAAACGGAAAAACCGATTGCTTATCGCGTCCGGGTTGGAAAATGGTAAAGTTGGAAGGCTAGGATGTCAAAGGATGGTTAGAGTTCCATAAAATCCCGGAAACCCAAAATCATAGCTCTGGAATCTTTTCCCTAGACAAACCAATTGGAAAAAGAAGTGAGAAAACAGAAGACAAGGGAGCGAAAACGAAAAAGCCCTTCGGTAAGGAAGGGCCTTTTTGGAACCATCAGAAATCTTAGGATTTGATGCTGTAGTTAGGTGCTTCACGGGTGACGCTCACGTCATGCGGGTGCGATTCCTTCACCCCTGCAGCAGTGATTTTCACGAATTTCCCATTTTTCTGTAGGTCCTCGATGGTTTTGGTCCCGCAGTACCCCATTCCAGCCTGCAATCCTCCTACCAACTGATACAACACTTCAGAAACCAGTCCTTTGTAAGGCACACGGCCTACAATACCTTCAGGTACAAGCTTTTTGATATTGTCCTCTGCATCCTGGAAATAGCGGTCTTTAGACCCGGATTCCATGGCTTCCAAAGAACCCATGCCCCGATAGGATTTGAATTTTCTACCTTCAAAAATGATCATCTCTCCGGGAGCTTCTTCGGTGCCGGCAAGCAAGGAACCGATCATTATCGAGCTTCCTCCTGCTGCGACGGCTTTGACCAAATCTCCGGAATAACGAATTCCTCCATCGGCAATGACCGGTACTCCCCGATCTTTGAGTGCTTCCGCGCATTCAAAAACCGCAGAAAGCTGAGGAACCCCCACCCCGGCAATCACCCGTGTAGTACAAATTGAGCCTGGACCTACACCGACTTTGACCGCATCGGCACCTGCGTCCGCCAAGGCAATGGCTGCTTCCGGAGTAGCAATATTGCCCACAATGACTTCAAGATCCGGAAAAGCTGCTTTAATTTTTTTACATGTATCGATTACTCCCTTACTATGTCCATGGGCTGTATCAATAGAAACCACATCTACTCCAGCGCTTCTTAGCGCCTCTACTCGCTCCACGATATCGGCAGTCACTCCGACAGCAGCACCCACTCGAAGCCGGCCATACTCGTCTTTGCAGGCATTGGGCTTATCTTTTCTCTTGAGAATATCTTTATATGTGATCAGCCCGGTCAGCTTATAGTCCTCATCTACGATGGGTAGCTTTTCTATTTTATACTCCTGGAGAATCTCCTCAGCTTGTTCCAAAGAAATCCCAGACTTGGCGGTAATCAGATTTTCACTGGTCATGATCTCCCGAATCAGTCGGTTTGGATCTTTGATGAATCGAAGGTCACGATTGGTGATGATTCCCTTCAGGACTTTGTGCTCATCTACCACTGGAATCCCACCAATATGAAACTCGCGCATGATGGACTCGGCATCTCTCACTCTGGAGTTGATATCCAAGGTAATCGGATCGAGAATCATGCCTGCCTGACTTCTCTTTACCTTTCGGACTTGAGCAGCCTGCTTTTCGATGGACATGTTTTTATGGATAAAACCCAATCCGCCTTCCAAGGCAATGGCAATAGCCAACTCTGCCTCAGTTACGGTATCCATCGCAGCTGAAACGAGGGGGATGTTTAATCGGATTTTTTTTGTTAGCCAGGTGGAAGTATTGGTGTCTCTGGGGAGAACTTCGGAATAACCTGGGACGAGAAGCACATCATCGTAGGTGAGGGCTTCGTAAAGGAACTTCGAGGAGTTTGGATTCATGGCAAATATCGGTTATAGGTAACCCTATTTGCCCGTCAAAGGTACAAACAAAAACCATTGCAGCGCTAGCCAAAAACAAAAATTAATGTGGATTCCCGGCTTTTTATAAAGCTTAAATAAAAGAAGCTTTGGAAAATAGGCCTTTACCCTATTCCCAAACCCTTGCCCAAAAGAGCCAATACCAGAAAAAAAAGACAAAACAGAAAGTAAAGAATTGCTATCCCCAGGATAGGAATTGGTCTTTCCCGGAATACAAACCATCCGATCAGGGGTAAAATTTGTAAGGCATGAATACCCAGAAAGTGAAAAACCCGCAAATCCCCGTAGTTCAAAGCCCAACCCAAAAGAGGAATTCCTTCCTGACCATCGGCTGCGCCAACAGTATGCTGATGTAAGCTCACCATCAGAAACCCTTGATATCCTGCGATCAAAAAAATCAGCAATCCCAGCCTCAAACCCCATAAATAGCCTTGGGGAAGGTGTTTTGCATTCCAAAGCTTGATCAAAACCCAAATCACCACCAACGAATTGGCTGTAATTGCCAACCCCATCAGCCCAAAAAGAGCTCCATCCAATGAGGTATCATTATTGAAATGGGATATTTTTCCCTGAGAGGCCTGATAGGTAATTATGATTAACTCAATCAGCATCAAGGTCCAGGTGAGCCAGGAAATTTTTTCTACCCAGCGAGAATCTTTTACCTCTTCCATAATCCAACCCATAGTCCAAAAATAAATGGCAATAGACAGGAAGAATTTGGCAGGCTTCATCCACACGGACTGACCTAAAAGTTCACGGGGATCAACAAGAGGAAGAAAGAGTAGAAAAGCACCAAGAAGGAGACACAAAGCTCCAGATTTGGCCAAGAGGCCATTTCTCCGACTAAGCTCAGTGTACCAGGTTCTCCACATAAGGTTCCTGAGGAAACTTTCTCATGTAAAAAGCGCGGATAATCACATATAGCAAAAGACCTGTAGGCCCCATCATAAAGGTCAGCAATAGACAGGGAAGCAGGACCCATCGATTGATCGTCCGGCGGTCAGCATCATGACAGATCCACATTCCGACAAAAAGATCAAAGACCAAATAATGAATCCAGCCTGCTAAAACAGCTTCATCGTTGGAAAAAAGGAGCTTGACATTGGCCAGAGAATCAAAACCCCCTTGCGGCTCTTGGCCCAAGCCTTTCAGGATGAAGTATAGATAAATCAAAGCCAAAACGGGGAAGACAAACGAAAACAAGGCCCGATAAACCCATCTTTTTTGGTAAAGGACGAATAAAAAAACCCAACAGATAAAAGCTACTGAGTTGGCAAAAGAAAAAATCAGCTCCAGGTTCATAACTTAAAATTTGATTAAAATTAAAAAATAAAGACCTGAATTATAAAGGAATAGGGGAAATATTTGTGAGAGGAAAAGGAAGTCCGATGCCGGATGTCCGTTGCCCGGTGAGTTGGAAGAGGTGAGTTGGAAAGTGGTAAAGTTGTAAGATTAAAGTTTAGAAGGATATTTGAATCTGTTGCAAATCAAGTTATCCAAAATCGTAAATCGCAAATAAGGGGATATTGTCAGATGGTGGATGCAAAGAACAAATCACTTCCTCTGCAATCGGGCAATGTAAAACCCATCGAATCCGCTTTCTTGAGCCAAGACCTTTTTGTCCTCAATCAGCTCAAAATCTTTTCCTGCTTCACTTTGGAGAAACTGCTTGACCTGCTCTTCATTTTCAGACGGAAGGATGCTACAAGTTGCGTAGACCATCTGTCCTCCACTTTTTAGCATGGAGGGATAGGTCTGAAGAATCTCCTGCTGGGTTTGACGCACTTTTTCTATGGACTCCGGAGAAAGCTTCCATTTGGTGTCCGGGTTTCTTCTCAGGACTCCCAAACCCGAACAAGGCACATCCAAAAGCAGTCGGTCAGCCGATTCCTTAAGTCGCTTGATGGTTTTCGTTCCTTCGATGAGTTTGGGTTCAAAAATAGTCACTCCGTTTCTCCTTGCCCGCAACTTGGCCTGCTGTAGCTTCCACTCTTCCACATCCATAGAAATGACCTTACCCTTGTTTTCCATCAGGGCAGCCAGATGCAGGGACTTCCCCCCTGCTCCGGCGCAGGCATCAACCACCCGCATTCCCGGTTCTACAGCCAAGGCATCGGCTACCAGTTGGGAACTGGCATCCTGAACCTCAAAAAGTCCTTCTTTGAAGGCTGAATTTCTGAAGACATTTTGTCTTTTTTCCAGAATCAATGCATCTGGATATCCCTTGATCATGTAGGTATCTATCCCATCTTCAGCTAGACGATTTCTCAACTTTTCCCTGGAAATCTTCAGGGTATTGACCCGAAGGACCACTTCAGCCTCTTCATTGAGTGCATGGATTTCCGCATCCCATTTCTCTCCGAGCTCCTCTTTCCCCAAGTCTTGGAGCCAATCCGGAATCGACTCCAATAGAGCTGGATTACTTAGCGACTCGTATTTTTCTTTGATTTTTGCGGGATTGAGCTTTTCAAATTCCTCCCAGGGTGGAAGTTCATTTCCCTGCATCAGCCAATAAGTTCCAAACAAATCCCAATACCCCTTGGAAGGACTCAAATAGTTGATCAGCCTCCACCAGCGTACCATCTCATAGGTCGTTTCTGCAATAAACGAGCGGTCTCTTGCCCCCCATTTGGGATTGGACTTGAGCGTTCTCTCGATTACTTTATCTGCATATTGACCTTCTTCAAAAATCGCTTCCAGTGCGGTATGCACTCCCCGGATGGTATTGTTGTGTAACTTCATGACTGAAAATTGTTAGGCAAAGGTACAAGGAAAAATTTTGATGCTGGGGTTTGTGATCTTTTCTCCGAAAAAGCATTTTAACTTTGGCTATGCCTATCTCCTATCTGGACTTTTCCCGTAAACTTGCCGCTCAACTCCAACTCTACCCGGAGTCTGAGGCTCTAAATCTGGTGGATTGGTTATTGGAGTATCATTTTGGATTGAAAAAGGTGGATTTTTTGAAATTCATGGAAGAAAAGGATTTACCGGAAGCCTTTTGGCAGGACTTTGAAAAACTTCAATCCGGCGTGCCAATTCAATACATTCTTGGAAAGGCTCCATTTTACGGAAGGGATTTTTTGGTCACTCCAGATACACTTATCCCTAGAAATGAGACCGAAGAGCTTGTCTACCTGATCAAAAGCCAAAATCCTCAAAGCGGACTGCGGATTCTAGATGTCGGAACCGGAACGGGTTGTATTCCGATTACTCTCTCTTTGGAGATGAAGGCCCCAGAAGTCTATGGGGTGGACATTTCCAAAGAAGCCCTACAAATCGCTGAGAAAAATCGGGACTTGCTTCATGCCAAGGTAAGTTTTTCCCAGATCGACATTCTCAACCAAACGCCTGACCTGAGAGATCTAGACATGATTGTGTCCAATCCGCCTTATGTGCCGCTTTGGGATAAGGAAGAGATGCACCTAAATGTAGTGGATCACGAGCCTCATTTGGCCTTATTTGTGCCGGATTCGGACCCGCTTATTTTTTATCGGGTCATCGGCGAAAAGGGCAAAAACCTGCTCAAAAAAGGGGGGCGTTTATATTTTGAAATCTATGAAAAAGCTGCTGAGGAGATCCAGAGTCTTTTGGAAAAACAAGGATATGACCGAGTAACTATCCATAAAGACCTTAATGGAAAAGACAGGATGCTATCTGCTGTCAAACCTTAAATTCAAAAAAAACTTCGTAGACATGAATAATAAACTAGCTCAGGACTTGGGTCTTCTGCTTGTTCGGCTTCTTACCGGAGGGATGATGCTGACCCACGGCATTCCGAAAATCGGCCGACTGCTTGGAGACGGGCCGGTTCGCTTTGCGGATCCTTTTGGTTTGGGACCCGAAATCAGCCTATCCATGGCTATTTTTGCCGAAGTGATTTGTTCAACACTGATTATTCTGGGTTTCAAAACCCGCTGGGCGACGATTCCATTGATGATTACTATGCTTGTGGCGGCATTTTATGCCCATTGGGATGATCCCTTCGGCAAAAAAGAATTACCTCTCCTTTACTTTGCCGCATTTTTGGGACTTCTGCTTAGCGGGGGAGGAAAATTTTCGTTGGATGGGATAAAAAGAAAATAAAAAAGCCGATCATTTCTGATCGGCTTCGTAGTAGCGGGAACAGGACTATTATAAATCATTGATTTACAGTATCTTATTAACCATGGAGGACAAATAAGGGGACAGACTCATTTTGGCGGAAAAAATTTAAATCCATTTGAATTTATTTTAATCTTGCTCTCAAATTCATTCCAAAACTAAGATTTATGAGGCATTCTAAAGGCTTGAATCTTGGAAGATTTTTTCTTTTTGTTGTTTAGGGCTGAAAACCTAAAGACTTCTGTTGGGCATTTGCCGGAATCAAACAATCTAATTTTGAATGTTCCGTCGGTTAGCCAAATTTCAGGCATTGGAAATTTAACTTATTTGAATTATTTCAAATTTCAATCCTCGAACAATTCGTATGGTACGAGAGGTACGAAGTGTACGAACTGTACGAGTTAAGCATTTTTCTTTTTGCTGTTTAAAGGGCTTTCACTGAGATCTCTAAATCCTAAATTTAACTAGGTGATATTTGAGTTTTTTTTCAGAAATGCATCATTGACTAAAAAAAAGTTCAATAAAGAAATGATTTCTAATTTCAATTAAATTTCAATCATTCCTGAACCTATTCTCCATTAATTTCTCCCGGAAAGAGCCTCCAAAGGTATAGCCAAGTGTCAGCATGACCGCTCTGGTGTCCAACTTAAAGACACGGCTAAAATCAAAGTTGTCGTCCGAAGTAATAAACCCATATTCCTGAGTATCGAAGATATCCGTGACAGTAAGTCCTAGCCTACCTTTACCCTTCCAAATATTCTGCTGGAAGCCCAAGTCAATAAAATACACGGCCACAGATTCTCCTTGAGGAATGGCAGTGGGAGAGGTATAATTCGCAATAAGCTGAAGCTTGCTAGTTGGAGACAGCGAGAAATTATTGATCAACTTTGAGTACCAGCTCGTTTGCTGCACCAACAACTCAACAGTGGACTCATTTTCCTCAATAAGTTGCTCAAATGCGGAGAAACTGAAATTCAAATTCCAAAATGGAAAAGGCGAATAGGTAGCGATTAGTTCTGCACCATAAGTCCTTGCATTTCCAAAATTCATAGGCTGTGTAAAAGCTACTCCATTTTCGTCCAGGGTAGTAAAGGGAAATATGGCGTTATTCCTAATCCGGTAAAAGCTGCTCAGCGATAGCGAAAGCCGACTGATGTTGTAGTCGTAAGTTAGATCCATCGAATGGATTAATTCCGGTTTCAGGTAGGGATTACCTGAGCGCTGATTCAGGGAATCTGTGATATCAGTAAATGGGCTGAGCTGCCCCAATCCGGGACGATTGATCCGTCGGCCGTAGCTCAGTTTTAAGGAATTCTGCTTCGGTGTAAAAAAACTTATGCTGGCGGATGGAAAAAGGTTAAAATAGTCATTTCGGAAATCAGTGGATCCATCGGGGGTCTCCCCTGTATTCCAAACCTGCTCCGCCCTAAGGCCTACATTGTACTTCCATCGTGCTTGCTGTTCGGAGCCGATAAATCCTGAATACTGAGCATAAACAGCATGAATCTGTTCATTGAAAATGAAAATATTGGTATTCAACGAATCAATTACAAACTCACCATTTTCCTGGTTTGCTCTTTCATAATCGGCATTGAGGTATCGGATGATTCCTTTGTATCCGGTTTCTAACAGGCCCTTACTCCCAAGAGGCTGGATGTAATCTCCTCCCAGGTTAAACAGGTTGGTTTTTTGATACAAGTGGGTGCGCTGCAGGAAAATATCACTTTGCGGATCATCTTGTTCAGATAAGTTTTGTGAAGAGATGTCGGTATTTTCCCGGTCGTTTCCGAAGGTGTTGCTAAGGGTAAAGAGGAGCGATTTTTCAGGATCATCAAAACGTTTGGAATACCGTAGGGAAAAATCCAGGGCACGACTCCTCCTGATCTCATTGGAATGTCGGAGGTTTCGTCCAGAAAAATTCCCCTCTGAGGTTTGGGAGTTATTTGTTAAGGTTTCGCTGTTGTCTTCGCCCGGAAAAGCAAATAATGCTTCCATGCTAAGCGAATTTTTCTCGTTGATCTGATGATCCACGGTCACCTTTGCATTTTGGTAGAAAATCAGCCTTTCATCAAACCTTCGTTGAGTGAGGTAATAGTCATCCGCCAATTCATAATTGATCCGGTCCCCTTTTACGCTTCGCGTTCGGGTGGTGTACCAATTATCATAAGCCAGTCCGAAGTTCCACTTATCTGTTTTGTGATTCAGGAGCGTGGAGAAGTTAAGACGATATCGATCTCCGACTCCGGCGCCTACAGCCAATGCACCATTGGTGCCCTCGTCTTCATTTTTTTTCAGAATGATATTGATGACTCCACCCTCGGCGTCTGCATCGTATTTGGCGGAAGGGTTATTGATAATTTCGATCCGATCGATGCTACTGGCCGGAATCCGATCCAGTTGAGCAGATCGATCAACTCCTGTTATTCCTGAGACCCGACCATTAATGAGTGTCAGCGGACTTTTTCCTCTCAGTGTTATTCCTCCATCTGATCCTACCAGTACACCGGGCATATTTCGAAGCAAATCTGCTGCTGTACCACCAATCTGTGTAAGATTATCAGAGGCACTCACCACAAATCCCTCCTCCGTCTTTTGAATCATTTCCCGCATCGCCGTGACTTCTACCCCACTCAACAGCTGGTCATCTTCCTGCATTTGTATTTCCCCCATATCAATCAAAGAACGGGCTGAGGAAAGTGAAAGAGGAAGTTGCTTTTTCACATAACCCACCATTTGGAAATTCAGCGTGTAACTGGCAAACGGCAGGTTGTTCAACGTGAAATTTCCCAGGCTGTCGGTGATTTCACCGCTAACAATCTGAGATGAATCAGATTCCAGAGTCAGATAGACATTGACAAACTCCACGGCAATAGTACCGCTTTTGACTGTTCCACTGATCGTTCCGGTGCTTTGTGCCCATGAAATGAAACATGCGGCATTCGAAAGAAGGATTGTCAGAACCAGGCGCAGATTGGTGTAGGTCAGATTTACTTTCATTGAATCAAATTATCCAATCTTTTTGGCTGCGCTAAATCGCTCAGCCACATTATCCCAATTGATTATCGGGAAAAGGTTGTCAACAAATTCCGCCCGCCTGTTTCTGTATTTGAGGTAGTACGAATGCTCCCAAACATCGATCACCAAAATCGGAATCACTCCCCACTGCGTCAGTTTTTCATGATTTTCGCATTGCAGCACGGTGAGTTTTCCGGTAGAAGGATGATAGCCCAGAATACCCCAACCGTTTCCGTCTACGCCTTTGGAGGTTTTGGAAATGAGTAATTTGAGTTTATCGTAGGATCCAAAGTCTTTTTCGATCTGCTTGATCAATTCACCTTTCGGATCCGATTTCTGGTTGGTGAGATTCGTCCAAAAAATCGTGTGAAGGATATGAGAAGATAAGTGATAGGATAATTTCTTTGTCCAGTAATCCACCGTTTCCACATTGCTTTCATCGAGGGCTTGCTGAATCATCTGCAAATCCTTATTGGCCGCTTTCACCGCATCCCCATGATGGAAAGTGTAGTGCAAATGCAAAGTTTCCTCATCCATGTGGGGCTCCAGGAAATTTTCATTGTAGGGCAAGGATTGGAGCGCAAAATTACCCTGCGTGTCAGTCAGTTTATCCATTCCGCTCTGTTCGAGGCTGGCAGAGAAAACACTGTTTGAGGGAAGAATTGAGGCTCCTCCGATGATGGCTGTTTTCTTGAGAAAATCTTTTCTGTTCATAATAGTAACTTTAACGTGATCCCGATAAGGGCAGCCACTGCAATAATGAGTGGTTCTTGGAGTTTTTTAAACTTAAATAAAATCGCAATAGTGGCCAATGCAATTAGTAACATCGGCAAATCGGTGATTGTTCTTTTACCCAACACCAACACAGCCCCTGCAATAGCACCAATTGCTGCGGCTGTAACACCATCTACAAAGGCTTTGATCGCGGGATTTTTTCCATACTTCTTGAAATACGGAGCCGGAATAACGGTGAAAAGGTAACAGGGAATGAATGTAGCAAGCGCGGCTACACAGGCCCCGGGAACACCTGCGACCAGATAACCGATAAATCCTACCGTGATCACAACCGGGCCCGGTGTAATCATCGCTACCGCTACCGCATCCAGAAACTGCTGTTCATTCAGCCATTCATATTCCTTGACCACACCCCCGTAAAGAAATGGTATGATAGCCAGTCCGCTCCCAAAAACAAAAGCCCCTGCTTTGGTAAAAAACCATGCGATCTCCCAAAGTTTGGATTCTGTTGCTATCGGCTGAAGCTGCACGAGTATCATAGGAAAAACGCCATTGGCACCTGAATTCAGCCATTTTGGGGGAGCTTTGGCAAACCAAACCGCAATACCTGCCGACAGAATTACCCACAAAATTTCCTCTTCGGTAATAAAAGTAGTCACAGCCAATACTATGAATATCGCCCACAACAACCTGTCACTCCCAATGCTCTTCAGGGTAAGTTTGTAACTGCTCATTGAGATGATGCCGATCACCGCAGCGCCAACTCCGTAAAATACAGCCTGCATCCAAGGAAGACCTCCATAGGATACATAGGCAAAGCCGATCGCCAAAACCATCAAAAACGAAGGCAGCACAAAGGCAATTCCAACCAATGTTGCACCCAGCAAACGGTAATGAACGAATCCCAGATAGATTGAAAGCTGTGCTGCGAGTGGTCCGGGTGCAAGTTGGGAAAGCGCAAGTCCTTCTTTGTAATCATCTTCGCTAATCCATTTTTTCTCTACGACCAGATCGCGGTGCATATAGCCAACCAGAGCCACAGGCCCTCCGAATCCCCAGGTACCCAATTTTAAGAAATAGACGATTAGATCCTTTAAAGTGTAAGTGGGCATTTTTAATCAGATTTTAGGTGACCAGGTATGTTTTTCATCCTGTACAAATCTTGCCCAACTGTAGAGTGCGTCATAGATTTTCATACCCAGAGCAAGCTGTTCGTGATCGTCTTTTATGTTGTAGGAAAGTCCAGCGGAAATGGCCCAGAGTCCGGCCGCCTGTGGAGCAAGTTCAAAACTGTCCGTATCAGCCCCGCGGACAATCAATGCAATCTGATGGATGGCACTATCGGAGAGACCATGCCTTTTAATGATGTAATCAAAAGTGCAGAATTTGCCTTCATGAGAATATTCGGCTCCTGGAATATCATAGGGAATGGCATTCATTTCCTGTGCTTTTTCAAAGACTTGTTCTTTGGGGACGTAGATGAATTCAGCTTCGGGGTCCACAAAATTTTTGATCAGCCAGGGACAGGCGATGCGATCTATTTTCGGGCGTTCGCGAGTGATCCATTTCATATCAATTCCTGATTGTGGTATCTTTTTTTCGCAGGTCAAGAGAATGAAACACAAAAAATCGGATCGCATGGGTCATCATATAATCCGTGCCTGAGGCCTCTTGCTGGTAGACGTTCATGTAACCCACCTGAGCATTCAGATGTGAGCTAAATTGATACCCTACCCCGGTAAAAAATCTATTCTGATCAAAGGTATTATAGGTAATTCGATCTCCGAAATTGAGAAACAGCTCATTCGTAACAGCTGCGAAAGGAGTTTTCGCTTTCATCTCAGTCCCTTTCAGCGGGATGAAAAAAGAGAAATTATAACGCACTCTGAAGGTATAGTTGTACCCTTCATTTTTCACGTCATTGAGGATTCGTTCATTAAAGCGTTGCTCTAACCTCAGCCATTGGAGGGTTGAAAGGCCGGTGTATTTCTGGTTCCACCAGATTTGCTGCCATGCCCGATGTTCTGTACGGGTTGTGCTTAATCCCTCAGGAGGAAAATGTTTGGCAAGAACATATCCTGCATTGACCCGCAGGTTGTCTTTGATGAAATAGGTGAGTGCCGGTCGGAACAAAAATTGAAAAGGTCTTCCTACAAAATTGTCTGTCATCCGATAATGCACATCTATCCAAAACCCGAACTTGTCAGTCAGACGGGTCTGATTGAAATACCCAAGCCACAATTGCTCCCGATGATGGAGTTCCTTTTCAGGGATTTGAGGAAAGGCTATCTGAACGAAGTTTAGAATCAAAAAAAGGGTAAATGCCGCTACTTTTCTCATACTCTATTTTTTTAGACAAGAGTACGGATGGCTGGCCAGTCAGTATAGGACAAAATTTACCCGTTTGTACCGATTTTACTTTTTGTCCAAACTTTTTCTGAATTCTGAAGGATTCATACCCGTATTTTTTTTAAAAATTCGGTTGAAGTGGCTTTGATCTGAGAATCCGGTGAGGTATGCGATTTCAGAAAGTGTATGTTTTGGATCATGCAGCAGGACGATTGCTTTTTCTATGCGGAGTTTGCGGATGTAGTCACCAAAAGACAAATCGTCAAAGTACTTGGAAAACTCCCGCGACAAATAACTGGGATGGACATTCAAACTTTCTGAAAGTTCCTTTAAACTCAAGGAGAGATTGGTGTCAATCTGGTCTTGGATTATTTCCTTTAGCTCTTTCGCCCATTCCGGTATTTTGCCGGATTTGTGTTTTAGAAATTTCTTATAAACATCCAGCAACAAATTTTCAATGGGGTTTTGGGTGTGTTTTACATGCTGCAAGTGCTTGGCCCAGCTGTACAGCGCATCATAGATCATCATTCCTTTTTCAAGAAGTACATGATCATCTTTTACATTGTGAGATAAACCTGCGGAAATGGCCCATAGTCCGGAAGACTGGCTGGCAAGATCATGACGATCTGTATCGGCACCGCGAACGATAACTGCCATCACTTTCAAGACAGGATCATCCAACTTATGTTTTTTGATAATGTAGTCGAACGTGCATTCATCGCCATAGTGCGTGTACTCAACTTCAGGCAGGTCAAAAGGAATGGCACCAAGCTCCTTTGATTTTGGAATCACCTCCTCAAATGGGACATAGAAAAACTTTGCCTCCTGGTCTACAAAACGCTTGATCAGCCAAGGACAGGCTATCCTGTCAATCTTGGGGCGCTCACGGGTAATCCATTTCATATCATTTTAATTTTTTCTTTAAGGACCTATGTGGAATCTCGCGGGGTTGATAATCAGACCAGTGTGTGTAGTATCAGACATGCTCAATTTCATTTGATTATAGTTATTTCTCAAAGGCAATTTGAAAATCTCGCATGGATTATCAATATCCCGCTGAGAGACGCTTGAGTCATGCTCGATTTCATCTGATTATATTTTCCTTTTTTAGTACAAGGAGGATTGATGGAAGTGGATTTAAAAAGACCTTTAAACACAATCTGGTACAGTACTTTTTTCAAGTTCCCCAAAATCGAAAAAAGGCGAGGAGATTTCATCGAAAAGATGAAGAAATCTCACTCGCCAAGACAAAAAGGCTTATGCTTGATGGATTTGGTAATCAAGCTTTCTTCCTGTACTAACTCTTATAATTCTCAGTGCGATTTGCCAATTCGTAAACGCAAGGGATCACCACCAGATTTAGAATTGTAGCCGAGATCAATCCTCCCAAAATCACAACGGCCATCGGACTTTGGATTTCATTGCCGGGTTCGTCCCCATTCATTACGAGAGGTATCAATGCCAATCCCGTAGTAAAGGCAGTCATCAGGATCGGATTGAGCCGGTCCAAAGCTCCTATTTTCAAGAGCTCCAAACCCTTGAACCCTTCTTTTCTCAGGTCTTCGTATCGGGAAACCAACAGGATTCCGTTACGGGTAGCGATACCAAACAAACTGATAAAACCAATCGTCGCGGCAATGCTGATGATTCCGGAGGTAAAATACAGGATCAAAATCCCTCCGATCAAAGCCAAAGGCAGGTTGATCAAGACGATGGCTGAAAGCTTGGTGTCCTGAAACTCAAAATACAAGAGCAGGAAAATTACCAAAAGCGCAAGGACAGCAGTCAAAAGAAGCATTTGCGAAGCCTTTGCTTCACTTTCAAACTGCCCGTCATACCCCACCCGATAGCCTTCCGGAAGCTGGATTTGTGTGGCTATCACTTCCTGAATATCATTGACCACGCCTCGGAGGTCACGATTTTGGACATTGGCTGCGATCACGATATGCCGTTGGACATTTTCCCGACTTACTGAATTGGCACTGCTGACAGAAGAGACTGTCGCCAGTTGATTCAGGGGCAATTGTCCTCCTTCAGGAAGTTGGATCAGCGCACGCTGGATCGCATCCATCCCATTTCGGGAATCCTTTTGGTACCGGACTACGAGGTCAAAATAATATTGCCCTTCGTAAATCTCCCCGGCTTTTTCTCCGGCAAAAGCGATATCCACTTGGCTCATCAATTCCCCGACAGTCATCCCATAGGCTGCAAGCAGTTGTCTTTTGGGAGTAATTCGGATTTGAGGAACTTCGATTTGCTGATCTACCGCTACGTCCGCGATGCCGGCTATCGGGCGGATTTGGGTTTCGATGTTTTTACCGATTTCGAAGAGTTTCGGAAGATCATTTCCAAACACTTTGATGGCAATGTTTGCCCGTGTGCCGGAAAGCATGTGGTCAATTCGGTGGGCAATGGGCTGTCCCAGCGTAATGTTGATTCCGGGAACCATGCTCAGTTTGGTTCGAACTTCTTCGAAAAACTCTTCCTTAGTTTTCCCATCCAGCGTGAACGGCACATCAATTTCGGCGGCATTGACACCCTGCGCATGCTCGTCCAATTCGGCACGACCGGTTCTCCGGGTCACTACCTCTACCTCCGGCATTTCCAGAAGCAGGGTCTCGATCATTTTCCCCGCTTTATTGCTTTCCTCCAGTGACATCCCCGGAACTCCGACTGCGGAAATCACCAGTGAGCCTTCGTTGAACTCCGGCAAGAAACTTCTACCCAATTGAGAAAACAGCACCAAACTCAAAATAAAAGCTCCAACGGTCAATCCCAGAATCAATTTTGGGAAGGCAAGCGCTTTTTCAAGGACTTGGGCATAGTGCTTCCGAAGCCATCGCTCTACCTTGGTGCCTTCGGCCTGCTTCAGGAGTACTTTATCATCCTTCAGCAGGAAAGAACACAGGACAGGCGTGAGCGTCACGGCCACAACCAACGAAGTCAAAATCGATGTGACAAAGGCAATCCCAAGCGGCTGAAGCAGTCTTCCTTCCATTCCGCTGAGAAAGAAAAGTGGCACAAACGACACGATGATGATCAGCGTGGCAATGATGATGGAGCTTCTGATTTCCATCGAGGCATCTTTGACGATTTGTAGTATCGGAAGGCGCTCGGCTAAGGGTTTTCGGATGTTTTCCCTCAATCGCTTGAATACGTTTTCCACGTCAATAATTGCATCGTCCACCAAGGCACCAATCGCGATAGCCATCCCGCCTAAGCTCATGGTATTGATCGTGTAGCCCAAGAGTTGAAGAACGATGATCGTCACCAGCAGGGAAATGGGGATAGCTAAGAGCGAAATCAGCGTGGTCCGCCAGTTCATCAAAAAGATAAACAGGACCAAGATCACGAAGAACGCTCCCTCCAGCAAAGTTCGGTTGAGGTTGGAGATGGACGCTTCGATGAAATCAGACTGACGGAAAATATGGCTTTGGATTTCCACTCCTTTCGGTAAAGAGGTTTTCAGATCCTCCACTGCGGAATCCAACCGTTCGGTCAGTTCCAGGGTGTTGACTTCGGGCTGTTTTGAAATGGTCATAATCACTGCCGGTTCTGCATTGAGCGAGCCATCGCCGATTTTATCCGCCGCGCCGATTTTCACTTCAGCAACATCTCCAATTGTGATGGTTTGCCCATTGACTTGTTTCAAAACCGCTTCCTCAAGCTGATCTACCGAATAGGCTCGCCCGTTCCCTTTGATCAGGTATTGGTTGCCATATTCATTCAGAAAACCGCCGGGAGCGTTTTGGTTGCTTTCTTTTACTTTTTCAAAAAGCTCCTCCAATCCGATTCCGTAGTATTTCAGCTTCTCGGGATTGGCCAAAACCTGATACTGCTTGTAGTCTCCTCCGATCACCACCACATTGGCAATTCCCCCAATGGATTTGATCCGTGGACGAATGGTCCAATCTGCCAGGGTTCTCAACTCCATCGGCGAAAGGCTGTCCGAACGAATTCCCAAGAGCATGATTTCCCCCATGATCGAGGATATCGGTGCCATGGTAGGTGTTCCAACTCCCTCCGGTAGCACTTCCTGTACCATCGGAATCCGCTCACTGACGATCTGTCGGGCACGGTAAATGTCTGTTCCCCATTCAAATTCTACCCAAACGATGGAAATCCCTGAAGCAGATGAAGAGCGGATTCTCCGCACATTGGGAGAGCCGTTGAGGGCCGTTTCCAATTGATAAGTGACCAGCTTCTCTACCTCTTCGGATTCCATTCCATGGGCTTCCGTGAGGATAGTCACCGTAGGAGCTGTCAAATCCGGGAACACATCCACATTCATCGTACGGGCCAAATAAAGTCCCAAACCACTCAGTAAAGCCGCCGCCAACAAAACCATCAGGCGGTTTTGCAGGGAGATTGATAAAATCTTGTTTAGCATGACTGAGATGGGTTAATGCGCATGACCATGTGCGGGTGCCTGACCTGACATGGAAGCCATTTTCACCTGGTATGCACCTTGGGTTACGACTACTTCTCCGGATTTCAAACCTGTCAAGACCTCCACTTCAGACCCGTTTTTCTTATCTATTTGGATATTCCTGCGCTCAAAACTTTCTCCTGAAAGCTGCACAATGACCGCATATTGTCCATAATCCTCCAGCAAGGCGGCCACAGGAATTACAGTTCTTAGGATTGGATTTCCCACCGCTAATTGTGCTTCTGTAAAGCTGCCCTCAGGCATTTCCACCCCTTCATTCACCTCGGCAAAAACAGAAAGCAGAGGCTGATCCGATTCCACTTCCTTACCGACAGAAAGGATCTTCCCTCCCTTAGCTTTCAGGCTGGACCAGTTTCCCGGACTTGTTTGATAGAAGACATCCTGAAGCTGCTGAAGTTGTCCGAAATACGCAGGGCTTACTCGCACTTCGAGCAAACTGCTCTTGTGGCTTGTGACCGTAAATAGGGCTGTTCCTTGGCTCACATATGCTCCGTTTTGAGCTTGGATGGATTTGATATACCCATCTATCGGAGAAACGATCTGTTTACCCGAGCCGGTAAATCCACTGCTGAGAGTTTCATAATTGGCTTTGGCAATCAGGTACCGCTGCTCCACCCGCTCAAACTCTGCTTTTGGGGTGATTTTAGCCTCGAACAGTTCCTTTTTTCGTGTATATTCCGACTGAGCCTGCTCAAACTCGGCTTTGGCTTTTTGGATTTCTGTAGTCAGGTTATCCGTGGTCAGACCTTCCCCACTGACAGTCATCAAGACTTGTCCCTTTCGGACGGGGCTTCCTTCTGTAAGCATTCCTTTGGCAAAAGACACCCGGCCATTTGCCGGAGCTACGGAGGTGAGGTAATCCGATGGCGCTACCTTCCAGATTCCGGAAGTCGGAATGACTTCATGGATTTCTTTTTCCACCACGGGTGCTGTCTGAAAGTCCATTCTCCATGCTTGTTCCTTGAGAAAGGAAATTGCATTTGGGCTTTCTACAGCCGCAGGGATAGTTTGAATTGCTTCCTCCACATTGGCAAATACCTGAATCGTCCCAACTTCTATTCGATCTGAATAGGCTGGAGTCTTCAAGTCAAAAACCAACAGGTAGGTTCCTGCTTCTTTGGGCTGCAAAGTTGGAGCAAAAATCCCCGGTGAAGAAGGGCTTTCCACCGTATTTCGGATACCTTTTCCATCTTTGATCAAGCTGACTGTGACAGAGCCCTCTCTCACGGGCTGATGCCGATCCAATACGGTAAAATGTGCAGCAAATCGGCTGGCTTGTCCCACTACCAAAGCAGGGAACTCAACAAAAAGCTCCGTCTGCTCGGTCCATATTGTGTAATTTAGGGAAATGCTTCCCTCCTCACCTTGGCTTTGGGTTTGATCCGCTGTGGGCTGACATGCCAAAACCAAGGGTAATATCATCATCGCATATATCAATCGCATACTTCCTGATTTTTAGTGATCGGTGTGAGTTTCCCCATCTTCATGGGTATGAGTAGCAGTTGTATCGGCTTCTTCTACCTTGAATTCCTCCTGTGGAGTAGCTTCTTGGGTTTGGCCCTCTTCTACATGCTCTCCGTTAGGTCCGTGTTCGTGACCATGTTCTTCAGTTGATTTCTTGCCACAGGCCAGGGCAAGTACTAGTGTTGATGCGATAAGGATTCTTGAAATTTTCATAATGTCGTTGTTTAGAGTGTTTTTAGAGTTGATGTTTGAGTAATGAAGTATGTGATTGATATAATTGATGTTGCATTTCCAGGAAGGTGTCAAATGCCTGTCTGTAAAACTGGATTTCCTGAAAGTATTGAAGAAAGGACAACTCCCCTAATCGGTAAGCCTGAAGAAGCAGTTCTTCTGAATCCAGTGCGGTCAAGGTACCCTGATACTCGGTGAATTTTGTAGTCAGGAGCAAGTAGTTTCTGAATTCCCGATCGAATTGATCCCTAGCCAGATTGATTTTGGACTGGGTGTTTTGAGTCTGGAAATCGACTTGGTATCGTGCGGCTTTCACTTTTCCCCGACTACCCCAAAGCGGAATAGAAACACCTCCGTAGATCCCAGAATAGTAAGAACCCATGACCCCTTGTCGGTTGAATCCTGCTGCCAGGTTGGGTAAAACCTTATTCTTTTCCAACTGAAGGTTTTGCTGGGCAATCAATTCTTCCTGCTGGATTTGAAGGATTTGGGGTTCAGCTTTCAGCTTTTCCACCCAGATGCTGTCCGGATCTGTCAAAGATGCAAAGACCGGATATTCCTTGGGAAAAGCAGTGATAGGCTTTCCGCCGTTGAGGTTCTCTAGCTGGGATTTTAGGTTTTGAAGCTGATTGTCGAGTTGCTGCACGGCAAACTGCTGTTGCAGCCAAGCCACTTTGGCTTTGTTGAGCTCCAGGATGCCCACTTCTTCCTTTTGGAAAAGTTGACTCACTTGGTCGAAAACCGTTTTGGCTTGCTCGGTCCGGAATTTAAAGACCTCCTGCTTTTTGGAAGTCAGAACTATTTCCAGCGCAAGAGCCTGGGCAGAAAGAAGAATCTCCTGCCTGCGGGATTTGTAACCGAGTTCATACTGGTTGATCTGTTGGCTGATCAGACTTTTTCTGGAGCCATAGACAGTCGGGAACTCAAATGACTGCGTAATTTGGTATTCGGTGTAGTCGCCTGAATTATGGTCACCGAAAGGCAGGTAAAAGACTCCTACTTCCGGATTGGGCAAGTTGTTACCGGACCGCAGTTCAAATCTTTTCCCCTCCAAGGAGGTGGAAAGTGCCTGGAGTTCCAAGTTGTTTTGTTCGACTTGTTGTAACAGTTCTTCCATGCTGGTCTGGGAAAATCCCTGCCAGCAAAACAGAAACATACAACCTGCGAACAGGATGTGTTTTAACATGTGATGTTGTTTTTGGCTAAAACATGAAAGAAAAGCGCATGCGTATGCGCCGAAGTGTGAAGGATTCTTCCTTCACCAGTTTAGCCAAGAGCAGGGGGACCCCTTAAGGAATTACAGGTAAAAAATGGGGATTCGAGGCTTGGCCCACGTTGAGTCTTGAGCGACTTGGTCTCTAGTCCCGGAGGGCTGAGTACTTCCGTGAATGACAAAACAGCCACCTCAGCCAACTTCCGTTGATCTTCTTTGATCAGGTCGGATTTTTCGTGGCTTACCGTGATGGTCTGTGGTAAATGGTTGGAGTGGGTGTGGTTTTGAAAAAACAGGTCCACCAGGGACTTTTGCTCCGTATCATCCGCATCGTGGTCACCAGAATGATCATGTGAGTGGCTGGCCTTCGCCCCGTGGTGAGTATGTTCCTCGTGCTCGTGATGAACGTGCGGGAAAGCCGTATGCATCAGCATCATCCAGAGGATGAGTAGCATGGCGTTGGCTTTTATGGAAAGGGCGAGTCTCACGTGGATGTTTAAAGGACCCTAAAGATAGAGAAGAACGAGTACCTATCAAAAACTTTGGCTTTTAAAGGTTTCCTCTCCTCTTGGCATTTTTAATATTTTTTCTTTCTGGTATTACATTTACAGAGAGAATAGCTCCAAACACCAACCGATAGTTCTTTTATCTTTATTTATGACTTTATGCACACGCTGTGTGCACAATTTGGCACTTCACCTTGATGGGGCTTATCTGCTACCAGCATTTTCATTTCACGACAGACTTTCATTTTTGCGACAATAAATTGTCGTTAAAATAGTTTTACGACAAAATAGAATTATAATTGTCGCAAAACAGATTCTGAATCATGAACAAACAGAATGAGCTTGCTGATATTCTACTTGCTTTGAAGTCTTTTCCTAATGGCGCAAGTCTCGAAGAGTTGAATGAATCACTCTCTACTTCTATAGAAAGACGAACCCTGCAGAGAAGATTAAAGAAATTCAAAGAAGACAACCTCATTTATACCGAAGGCGGGTCACATGCTACCCGATATTTTTTTAAGGATACAGCTGCTTCTCAATCCAAGATTGCAACAACCAACGACTCTTCAATGAGTCTGCCTCTTTCACCAGAAGGGAAAGACGTTTGGGCCTTGGTCTCCCGTCCTGAATCGCAAAGAAAACCTGTCGGTTACGAACGGGATTTTTTGGAAAATTACCGTCCCAATATCGACAGCTACCTTAGTAAAGAAGAAAAACAAAAACTGGCAGAATTGGGAAAAACAAGGAATGAAGAACAACCGGCTGGAACATATGCCAGAGAAATTTTGAATCGATTGTTGATCGACCTTTCCTGGAACTCAAGTAGACTGGAAGGCAACACCTATTCCCTGTTGGATACGGAGTTGCTTATCCATAACGGAAAAACCCCTGCGAACAAATCTCCGATGGAAACGCAGATGATTCTCAACCATAAAGAAGCGATCGAGTTTTTAGTGGAATCGTCTGATGAGGTAGGCTTCAATCACTATACTTTTCTCAATCTACATGCTTTACTTTCAAACAACCTGTTGCCTAATCCCGCTGCATCCGGTAGGCTTAGATCATTTGGCGTAGGTATTACCAATTCAGTATTTACTCCTTTAGGTATTCCACAACTAATTGAAGAATCCTTTGACCTAATCCTGGAAAAGGCAAGCCAAATCCAAAATCCATTTGAGCAGGCTTTTTTTGTACTGGTTCAATTGCCCTATCTCCAACCATTTGATGATGTTAATAAACGAGTATCCAGATTGGCTGCCAATATTCCGTTAAACAGACACAACCTTGCTCCACTTTCATTTATGGATGTGCCGGAAGAAAGCTATGTCAAAGGAATGCTTGGCATCTATGAATTAAACCATATCGAATTATTCAAGGATGTTTTTTTGTGGGCCTATGAGCGGTCAGCCTTAAGGTATGCGGCCATTCGCCAATCCCTTGGGGAGCCGGATCCTTTCCGCTTAAAATACCGAGAGGAAATACGAGCGATCATCAGCCAAATCGTAAGCAATGTAATGGCTAAAGAAGCTGCATCGGAAGCAATAAAATTTGAAGTCAAAAAATTACCAGAACCAGATCGATCAAGATTCACCGAGGTAGTAGAAACCGAACTTCTAGGGTTACATGAAGGGAACTTTGTCCGGTATCGAATAAAACCCTCTGAGTTTTCTGCTTGGAAAAAGACATGGGATTCTTAAAATAGGATTTGAAGGCCGCTATAAACCAAACATTTATATAAAAACATCTTTACTTATTTAAACAAAAAACAGAACGACTTTGATTCAAAACCGTAAGTATTAAGATGAATTTCAAAGAATAAGACTATGTGGCCGACAATCAAATTTTTAGGAACTATTTTTATCAGCTTCATCGCCATGATCGGAGCATTGGGTGCCGATAATCCATTCCCGCTTTTCGCAGTCGCTTGGGGGATCTGGATCATTTATCTCCTAAGCTTACGGGCAAAAAGAGAAAAGGAACTAGATAGAGAGCGTCTTATCCGGGATATTTTAGATAAACTCGAGAGGTAAATCTAAACAAATCCATAAGGAGAATTTTTCATCACGGAAAGTCTCAAATATTTATCCCTCTTTCTCTCAATGATCTCAGGCAGTCCTGTAGCTTGATGTCATCTCCCTGATCCAGGAAAGAAATAGCCAACAAACACAATTCCTTCAAGTGTCGCCCAGCTGCCAAGCTCTCGTAGGGTAATTTCAAATGAGTGGCGCAAATCCTCCGTATCTTCATTCGGATCCGCTCTTCCAAGATCACCAACTCTCCTCGAAGCTTCTCCTCTTCTGATGTTAATTTTCTTGACATTTCCTTGTCAACATTTTAAACAGGCGGATTTAGAATTGCAAGAGCAACTTTCTTATTTATGCGAAAAGGCCATAAACGGCTGGAATAAAGAAAATTCTGACTTACTTAAAACTCTTGTCAATTCTCCAGATTCCAGATCCATTTTTCAGCGGCAAGTTTCCAATCTCGAATTTTATCACCGGATTGCGTTCGCCAACAAGTTGATCGATGAAAGAAAAAGAAAATTTCTCCTTCCTCTTTGATAAATCTGTGAGTCAAGAAATACTGTCTAACTTGATTTAGAGTGGGTCTTTTGCGAACTGGGTTTTTCTCTTTTTTTGCTCCATTATTCATGATCTTTTTGATTTAGTGGAGCGATAAACTTCCTTTAAGAATTCCTCTATTATTCAGAAGTACCACCGGAGGTGGTCAATTTTTTTAGAGAAAAAGTCAAAGGGAAAACAAGCAAAAAAAGGGGAATTACTCCTCCCCCTCTTGGTCAATTCCTAGAATGTAGTTTGCTGCTTGGTGGGCCTTTTGGGCTGCATAGATCAGCATTTTGGGGTCATCTTGGAGTGGCTTCAACCATCCTTTGAGGTACGCCAAGGAGTTTTTGAAATTTGCATCTTTGATCCCTGCAAAAGCATTCAAATAACTGGCTCCCATTTCGGCAATCAATTCCTCTTTGGAATATTCCACCGAACCAAAGCCTACCAAAGCGGGTCTTTCAGAAAATCTTCCTAATCTGCTACCGTGGCCGGTAGAGTGAATCATTTCATGAAAAAGAACGGAATAATATTGCTCGTCTCCTTTGAAGGATTCCCTTGCAGGCATGTTGATTAAGTCCCTTGAGGGGCTGTAGTAAGCATCATTTCCCTCGTGAAGAATAGCCGGGCAAGTTTGGAAACCTGAAATAATGGACTCGCAAACTTCAATCGGAGAAAAAACTTTCCCTTCCTCTTCATTGAAAGAAAAATCAATTCCTTCAATTTGATCAACATTGAAAACGGTCCAGATAAATGGGGTGAATTTTCGTCCAAAGATATCTTGGTCCTGTCCATCCTCGTTGGTGGTTTGCCCTTTTACAAACTTGGAGATTTTCCAAAATACCACCTTTGAACCCTTTTCATCCTTCTTGACATTTCCGCCAAGCTGTTTAGCCTGTTTGAAGGTCAGAAAATAAGGTTTCGAGAATTTCTTGTGGATGGTCACCCAAGCAAGCCAAAGTGCATTAAAGCCCAAGTAAGGACGGTTTGAAGCATAATTTTTAGGTGCATTTTGAGGACTCCAAACCTGTTCCCAAGTAAGGTTTTCATTTTCGATTCCGGCAATGATCTCTTTTGTAACGGATTCTGCTAATTCATTGAAATTTTCCCAAGCTTTCATAATAGTGATGTTTTAAGGTTTGTCAAAAAATGCAGTTCGCTGATCCCATGTACCTGAGAGCCGATGCCCTGAAACCCCATGATATCCAAGGATATTAGGAAGTTCGACCCGACATTTAACCCAAGATTTCCCCGCTCATTGGGGTCAGATTTTGGGAAGTGAAGGGCGATATGTAGGCGCGAAGTGACATTTTTTTTAATCCACTGGTATTGAGGTTCTGACCGACATGCAACCCACAGAGGGCGGTTCTGCATAGGGCAAAAGGCTGGGTGAAAAAACTGGGAGGCAGTCCGTAGGAGACCCTGTTTTTTAGCTCAGGGCGAAGCGTACTTTTGACTAGTGCAGGTTCGCACTCAACCTTTGCATTGGCGTGTCATGTCCTCACATACCGAGGCATTGGGCAGGAAAAAATGGAACGGAGAGGTTACCGCTCGGAACGGACAGAAAATCCCCCTGTGAGCGGAAGGAAAATCGAAAAAGGCTTGCCCCCGTAAAGGAGGCTAGGGGCAGTGTTCCCCGAAACGGCCTTTCCGAGTCCTAGGCTTGCCGGGACTTGGGAAAAGGCAAAGTGTAGGGGAACTTTGCCCGTGGGGAGTGAAAGCCCTATTCCAGAGTGAAGAGACGAAAGCTGTCATTTGCAAAATGGTGCTGAAGGATCAAACTAGGGAAGTGGGCGAAACGGGGAAAATTGCTTTGTGCTTGCAACAGTTATTCATTCAACTTAGAAAAGAAGCCTCAAAAAAAAGGACGAAGGGAAAATCCAAAAGTGGAAGGGGAATAAAGCAATATTTATTTTTTTATATAAATATGCTTTTACACTTTTACTTAACCCATTTTTTTATTTTGCTGTATTTTACTTAAGCACAGATCACTATATTACAATAGCTTAATCAGCTAAAGACCTACCTCATGAGAAATAAGGAAAGTAAACCCGAAGACAGCTCAGTGAAGTCTTCCAAAAAAATTAAACCTTATCCAATTCTTGACGAGCAAGAAATAATTCCGTTGACTACCGGCAAGAATAAAATAAGCTACGATAGCGTAAAAAAAGGAACCTATAGATTTCCTTCATCTGCGAAAGAGTAATACCCTTCGCTGGTAACGATAATATGATCCAGTATCGGAAGGTCAAGCAATTTTCCAACCTCGACCAGCCTCCGAGTTAATTTTTCGTCTTGTGCACTGGGCCGGAGATTACCACTGGGATGGTTATGTGCCAAGATAATCGAAGCTGAATTGGCTTTTAGTGCGGCTGCAAAAACCAACTTTGGGTCTACCACTGTGCCGGAAATTCCTCCTCTCGAAATTTCTACTACACCCAGAACTTTATTCCCGCTGTTGAGGAGGATGATTTTAAAGGACTCATAAAACTCAATCGTATCCTCAGCCCATACCTCCTTGAAAATTTGATAAGCACATCGAGAACTGCTCACTTTTGGAGCATTTTGGATGTCAGTATTAGGCTTGTAAACCAATTGGATTTCTGCAACTACGGGAAGAGTTTTTGACGTGATCATGATAAAAAGAGTTAGGAGTTAGAAATTAATTATGGTGCTACTCCTAGCTTTTGAGCGATCAAGGCCAATTGGAAACGGAATAAATGAAGGGTAACGGGCAGGCGGTGTTTATGCCGTAGTCTATTGGGCGCTTCAGAAGTGAAAAGGCTACCTTTCCGCCATGGTTAGTAAAAACTCTGTGTATTGGCTTTTAACTCAAAAGGAGGATTGAGCTATTGTGTTAAGGAATGGACTTCCTAAGTTTCAGCTGAGCAGCGGCAAGTTCAACACCTCCATCTAAGGCCAGTAATTTGTTATCAAATTGGACTGTTTTTGCAGAAGTAAGATATCTTTTATAGATTCAGTTGATTCTGTAAAGCATTACATTTAATTGTTTAGCCTAAAGTATTGCAAGTATAGAACTTGTTTAGAAGAATTAATTTTAGCTCCTCATGTACATTTCCAAAATTTTAATCGAAGGATTTAGAAATTTTCCCAAAAACACAATTGAATTTAACGACGGTGTAAATGTTATTATCGGGCACAACAACGCCGGTAAAACCAGTCTCCTTCGAGCAATTGGACTGATCATCGACCAAAATGCAAGTCGAAGGTTGGAAATTGATGATTTTTCAAAGTCCACGACATTACCAGAACTTCTTTCTTCGCCACCTGCTATTTCAATAAGTATGTTCATCGATCAGTCAGAAGACGAGGATCTAACGGGAGATGACCTAGTGACCGTTGCTGATTGGCTAGTACAACTTCAGGAACCCTATCAGGCGAGATTGACCTATACCTTTTTCCTACCCTCCGAACGGCATGCTGAATATAAAAGTGCACTTGCTGGCTGTGTTGATAAGTCGCAGGCTTGGCAAACGATCAAACATGAGTTCCTAAGGTTTTATGTAAGCAAAATTTATGGAGGAGATCCTTCACTTTCTCTGCCTGCGGATAGCATGAATCTTCAGAAGTTCGATTTTCAGTTTCTCAATGCTATTCGTGATGTTGAAAGAGATATGTTTACTGGGAAAAACTCCATGCTTAGGGATGTACTGGATTTTTTCATTGATTATGACATCAAATCTGCTGATGATTCGTTAAAGAATTCTGCGATAAAGCAGTCTGAAATTAAAGCTCTGAAAAAGGATTTCAGTGTTAAAGCTGAAGGGCTAATCAGCGAACTGCAAGCACGTATGGAAGCAGGAAAAGAACACATTCTTTCCTATGCCACAAAAACAGGCGCTACATTTAATAATGCTGAGCCGGATTTTGACGGCAGCATTTCAGAGGTTGAATTGTATTCGGCGCTGAAACTTATCATTGGATATTCCGCTCTTGACATCAAAATTCCGGCAACCCATAACGGACTTGGTTATAACAATCTAATTTTCATGTCTCTGTTGCTGGCTAAAATGCAAGTTAATGCCGATGGTAATTATCTGGGAAGCAATGCCAAGATATTTCCAGTGCTCGCAATCGAAGAACCCGAAGCACATCTGCACCCTTCGATGCAATATAAATTCCTGAAGTTCCTAAAGGATAACAAAAATCAGCGTAAGGTCCGTCAGATCTTCATAACAACGCATTCTACGCAAATAACTTCTGCGGTTTCACTTGATGAGATTATATGTCTGCACAATGAGAAAGGGATCATTAGTGTAGGCTATCCTGGCAAATCATTTCCGAATACTACTCATGGGAAAACCGCCAAAGCCTATGTTCAGAGGTTTTTAGATGCTACAAGATCTGATATGTTGTTCGCCCAACGGATCATCATGGTAGAGGGTTTGGCAGAGGAGTTGTTGCTTCCAACATTAGCTAGGTGCTATGGAAAGAATTTAGAGGACGATCATATCGCAATCATACCCGTGGGTGGCCGTTTTTTTGACTATTTCCTGTATATGTTTGATTCAACACAACCTAATACCATGCATAAAATGGTTGCTTGTTTGAAAGATCGTGATCCAGAACGCAAAATTAAATCAGGGCGGTCATTTATTTCCTGCTATCCTTTTGAGTACGGCCTTGATCCCGTAAATTATGTTTACCAAGATCACTTAATAGCAAAGAAAACTACCTACGCAAGTCATCCAAACATTCGCTTTTTTGGTCAAGACCATGAAAAAGGAAAAACTTTTGAATATGAGCTTTGCCTTGAAAATATGGATAATGACATATTAATCACAGATTCAATTAAAAACCGGGAGGAATTGAAAGAACTCCTGAAGTTGTATCAAAATGGAGGCTCCATCGATGATATGATCGCAGAAATGCGAACAAGTAATCCCAATTCGGAAATTGGTATTTCGATAAAGGCACAAACTACTTCTGGATGGACTGATCTAGATAAAAAAAAGGCGATAGTTGCCTCAAGATATCTGAATTCTGTAGGAAAGGGAGAAAATGCACTTGAACTGGCCAATGCATTGGAACTTAATCTAACGTTACCAACTATGGCCCCAGTAGGAACTATTGCCGGAGCAACAATTAGCTTGCAAAAGCCCTTTAACGTTCCGCAATACATTAAGGATACTTTTGATTGGATATGCCTGTAATTGCGATTAGCTCAGATGATCTGATTCAGATCGAGCAGCACTTTAAAGTAAGCGCAGGACCTGGAGCAGGCAAGACCCATTGGCTGGTAAACCACATTGCTCATATACTCAGGGAATCCAAACGCCTTGGCTCGTATAGAAAAATCGCTTGTATCACATATACTAATATTGCCGTAGAAACTATATCCAAGCGACTAAACTCAACAGCTGACCGGGTTGAGGTATCCACTATTCACGGATTCATTTATCATAATATTTTGAAGCCTTATTTGTCATTTATCGCTCATGAATACGGTTTTGATATAAGAAAGATGGATGGTCACGATGATCACTTCGTTTCCCGTGCAAAATTGAAAGAATGGATCGATGCCCATCCCAATTTAAGCAAGTTGAAACATCCTTTTACCCGCAATCAATTACTAAGGCTACCTGCTAATCTAGACTCATTAAAGAGCTGGATGCAATCCATACATTATACCTTTAACGGCAGTGATGTGGAAATAGCCGTTGACAATAAAAGGGCATTCCTTGCAGGTGCAAGTTCGGGTATTAATAAAGCCACCATGGACAAATTATCTGTTGATTTGATAGGATATAAGAAGCTTTATTGGGTGAAGGGACGTTTACACCATGACGATGTTTTATTTTTCGGTTATAAATTATTGATTAAGTATCCGTTCATTCTTAAAGTGTTACGGGCTAGATTTCCATATTTCGTTATCGATGAATTTCAGGACACAAGCCCTATTCAAACAGCCATAATCAAGCTTCTTGCTGCTGAAGAAACGATAGTTGGTGTAATTGGAGACAAGGCACAATCTATTTTTAGTTTTCAGGGCGCTTCTCCTGCAGATTTTTCAAGTTTTACACTACCTAATCAAAATAATTATGAAATCAATGATAACCGACGTTCTACTAATAGGATTGTAGATGTTCTTAATACTGTTCGTACAGACATCAGACAGAAGCCCTCCAGAGCCGTTCCGGGTGACAAGCCTTCCATTCTAGTTGGCACTAGAAAAAATGCGTTTGCTCATGTAAAAAGCCAATGTGGGAACGAGCCAATCATTACCCTTTCCCGTGATAATGTTATGGCTAGGTCAATGATGAAAGAATATAACTCGGCAATTCCTGCCAGAAATCTACTATCTGATTTGTTTGATAAGGATAATTCAAAACGTGCAAATACTGTCGTCAGATGTATGAAAGCAGTGGACTTAGGGTTACAGAATCGTTTTAAGGAAGCAATCCGAGAATTAGAGCGTGTTGTGGTAGAACCTAACAGAGAATTGAGAAGGAAAAAAGCCTTCCAGCATCTCTCTATTCTTCTATCCCAATATCAACTATTCAAGAGCGCACCTTTATATGATTTCTATACGCTCATAAAGACACATATTGATCCTGGCCTGACAAAACTAGCTAACGGTAACATTAAAAATTTTTATGAAAACGTATCATTTGACCAAGTAATCCTATTTATAGATACGAATGTTGAAAATCCGGAAAGCAAAACAATACATGCAGCAAAGGGCGATGAATTCAACAATGTCCTCGTTGTGTTTACTAAAGACAAAGAAATAAACTGCTTAATTACTCCAGATCTTACACAAGAGGAGCATCGTGTCAAGTATGTTGCGTTCAGTAGGGCAAAATCACGTCTTTTTATTAGTGTAGAAAACCTAGATAAAGCCACTGCCCATAAGCTTAACCCTCTATTCGAGATCATCAATGTGTAATTTCACTCATTCTTTTGTACCATCCACACTTGACACCTAATTTCATGGGATTTTCACAATAAAAGAAATGACATTCTAAATCTTGAAAAAAGTACTAGTGAACTTATTTTATAATCAATTGGAAGTGATAATTCCAAAAGTGAAATTGTCACTAGCAACAATTAGAAGCTTTTCTTCGAGAGCTTCTTTAAAGGCAAGAGGCGTTTCAACTTTATTCAGAAGGTTTTCAACCTGTAAACTTTCCAATTGATCATGAACACCATCAGAACAGATAAAGATTAAGTCTGTATCTGGTTTAAATGAACTAGAATGGATTTCAGCTTGAGAGTTTTCAAGATTGCCTTGAATAGAGCGAGTAACTACATGTCTAAACTTTGATAGCTGAGTTCCTTCTGTAATTGATCCGCTTTCAATAAGTTTATTTACTAAACTGTGAGGCAGAGATTCAAAGAGTAATTTCTTGTTTCTGAAATGTAGAATTTTAACATCGCCTATCCAGAAATAGATGATGTAAGTTTCTTTAATAATTATTCCACCTATAGTCGCACCCATTCCCATTTGCAATCCATTCTTGCGCTGCCTAATTGCCAGATTAGATTTGTTGATTGCCTTTTGGATGTGATAGGCATCAATAGTTTTGATAGTTGACAAATAAGCCAGAATATTTTCACTAACCAGTTTAGACGCAATTTCCCCATATTCATAACCTCCCATTCCATCTATTACAGAGAAAAGATAGGTACCATCAAAAGAGGTATACTCAAGGATTAGATCCTGATTAGTCTCTCTCTTTCCGGCATGAGATAATGCTATTGAATTCATTTTTGGCCTGTTGCAGTAATAGTTGCTCCACCATGCTTTGTTACTCTAGGGCGTGTGGAAATCTTCATTGGCTTTAATGAAATTCCTTTTTCAGTTGCCTTAGTTGCCCATAAAAAACCTTCCCCTGGTGTGAGGGAACTCATATCAGCAGGAGTCAGAGAAGATAATTGAGTTACCGATTTCTGAATATGCTTCAACCATTGAGGACTGTTGAATTTATGAAGAAGTACAATAGAACTAAGTTCAATAATTTCATTAGGTAGACTTGGTGGATCTTGACTGGCAATCATTATGCTTACTCCTTTGTGTCGCATTTCTCGAATAGCAGTCACGATGTTTCCAGTCAAGTCCTTGTTGTCCATGTATTTGTGTGCCTCATCAAATACAATAAACTTATTGAAATGAGCTCCATTTACATTTTTAACCGCTGAGAAGATGTTAAGCATAATGACGAATAGCCCAAGGGCTTCATCTTTTACGATAAATTCATCACGTAAATCTACTATTATCAATCTCCCAGGCTTCAAGGTGTCTCGCAAAGTAAATTTGTCATCAATGTACTCGCTTGCGAAACTCAACTTCTGCCTTACTAAAGCTTTTTGGGTATTAGAAAGTAATTGAGATTCTTCAACGCTTTGACTTATTCCCTCGATAGATAAATCTCTGCGCAGTTCTTTCATAATGGATTTCAACTGCTTGATGTAAGTTGAGTCATTACCAATTGCTCCAAGTAGGAACATCCAATCCTGCACGTTCAATTCTTTAGAATTGAAAGCTATTGGTTTTACCTCCAGTGAAGGATATTCCGAACGTCTTTCTTCAATTTTGTCCTTAGGGGTAAGGATTATTACATCTTCAACACTTCCAGGTTTAGCGCCGTATCTTTCTTCCAGCTTCCTTAACTCTGCCTCCTTATCATTTGGAAGCTTCATTGACGTGAATTCTGGCTCATAGTCCATACTTTCACTGTAATGAAAGATTACACCTGCCAAAGGGAACGGGAGTTTATTGATCTCGTTAAATTGCTTCAATACCATTTCTGATATTGTTCCTATAGTGTAGCTTTTTCCCCCTCCCTGGACACCAAATAGACTTATTGTATTGGTTTCGCTTAAATCAATGGCGATTTTCTTTCCATTAATGCTTTCTCCCAATATGCCGTACTGATCACTTCCTGAGTTTTTACCTATAAGTATATCGTAATTCGGAGGAATAACATTTTGTTGATCTGAAATTGAGTTAGGTCCAGAATTTTCTGCCTCATCCTGGCTATGAAGTGGATTAAATGGGCTAACCGGAATATCTTCAAGAGCCTCTTCCAAAGAACTATCGATTATTCCATTTTCATCATCTTGATCTACAGCTTCTGTTATTTGTTTGTCTTCTGCCGCCTGACTTTCAGGCTCCTTAGGCTTTAGCTTCTGAATAAAGGGCATTAGCTTGGTATTAAATCCAACTGCTTCACCTAATTCACGGTCTAATTCCAAATCCTCAAGTCTTTTTGTATTTAAATCCGAATCCGGATCAAGAATCTGGTCAATTAAATTACCTCCGAAAGTGAAAAAGGTAAGATCATGATCTATAGATTCCTTGAAGTGTTTCTTTGTTGAAGAGAAATTAAAAATGATTCCAAGCTGCTTGAATGACAGCTTAAAACCTGTATTCAAGGTCTGTAAAAATGAATGATAACTCGCATAAGCATTTTCACTCAGATACTCATACCTATAGGCTCTTTCAATGTAAAAGCTTAATAAAGACTTTAACTCTTTATTCTTAATCTCTCGATCTAAGCGATCAAAAGACAAATAATATTCTGGATCAAAATGAAGACGCAATGCCAACAAAGTGTTTTCAATTTGTTCTCTCATTTTGATTTTCAAATCATCAGATTCAGCCGCCCCAATACTTTTTCGGCATTTTATCTCGATGATGGTAATTTGAACTTCTCTGTTGTCAGGGTTTATTGAAACAAGGAGGTTATCCGCCCGGCTCTTGCTTTCAGTAGGCAAGTTTTCAAAAAGATTATGATG
Source organism: Algoriphagus confluentis (assembly GCF_036245625.1). Lineage (NCBI taxonomy): Bacteria > Pseudomonadati > Bacteroidota > Cytophagia > Cytophagales > Cyclobacteriaceae > Algoriphagus > Algoriphagus confluentis. The sequence goes on along the minus strand of NZ_BTPD01000002.1, from coordinate 194,923 downwards.
AAGGTCTATCGGAATAAGGAATGATTCTTCAAGCAATCCTTTTTTCTCCAAGACTCTTTTTGTAAAGGCTGATCCAATAACCTCAAATGCTTTATTTTTTGAAGAGTTAAGCTGAAGAACCAGAGAACTGGATACCGCTCTTAAGTCTTCTAATAGGATTTTGACCTTTTTTTTATCTCTTGGATTGTGAATATCAATATTGAATTCTTCAAAGTGTGGTCCCAAAAGTCCTAGGATTTCAGAGGTCGGTCTTGTAGTTAGATAAGATGAGATCCCAGTTACCTCTTCTCCAGGAACATAATCAAGAAGGAAAGGAATTTTCCCATCCTTGGAGGGCTGATCAAATACTTGAGGGCCAAGATTCTTGTCAAATGTTATTACCCAATCTGAGTAATCATGCAAATGGGTTAGCAGAACCTTATCCTTATCATTAAGAGTGAGCTGGGTAGAAGGAATTTTTTCAGTGAACTTAACAGCTAATGCCCCTGCAATGAAGGTTTGTAAATTGGCAAATAAATCAACACCAATATTTCCGGATCCGGAGTAATCAGGCAGTATTTTATTACCCTCAAGGTATCTATTCCACTTGATTTCATTGACTGAGTCGTTTACGGCAATCGTGGGTGACACTATTAATCCATTCAAAAAGAAATTTCTTTCCTTTCTAAAAGGCTCAATTAGTTCAACCGTTACTGGGAATGGACTTATTAGAAAGCTCAAATGAGCAGAAAATTGTGCGGGTGATTTGAGGTAATCCGAGATGCTGTTGATGGAAAACCTCATTTTAGGAAATAACCTGTTTGCAGAGGGTTGGGAAAATGCTTCTGCTTCTTCTGAAATATTAGATTCAGGATTGATTAAGGTCTTGAGTGCTTCTCCATGCTCAATAATTTTATCATCTCCTTTGAATATTCTTACTTCATATTTAATGTTTTGAAAACTATTTTCCTTTTCTAATTCAACCAACGAATCTGCAAATACGCCTGCATCACCAGCATTGAAAAGGTTTATTATTAGCTTATCGGTATATGGGTGCTGAACAAGGTAGTTTTTGAAATGTCTTACAATCAAATTTTGACTTACCTCAGTTTCAACATAGTTTTCTTTTGTGATATTGAATAACTGTCGAAAATAATGTTTCATCTGTCGAGAAACTGAGGTCATTCCGTTTTTTGATTCCTCGGTTAATACATTCAGATAAAGCCCCCATCCATACGCCAGCTCACCAGAATAATGAAAAGCTTTATAAGTACCTGGTTCCACCAACACCAATGGATTATTTTCAGGTGATAGATGCCCTTCAAAGAGATTTGAGAGTCCTTTGAACCATGAGTCTTTATATCCTGAATAGTCATTGGTCTTTTTTTCCCATTCAGTGAATACATCTACTAACTGAACCCACCAAGCTAAGCGAAGTGGATGTAATGGGGAGATTAAAAACGCTTCTGCTGGTTTACCATCAGGCAACTTGGTTTTAACTTTTACTAAATCCAGCAATTGAACTTCGACCATCAAATCCTGAATATGGGATTTTTCATTGGCCCCTATTTCTACCTCTAAAATTTGCTTTTGGAGAAGGGATGTCCATTCACTGATCTTTTTTACATAAATGCGAATTAGGTCAGAGAAATTAAAAATATCTGCTGTTTCCAGAACGCCATCTTCATTTTCATTCGAATGTTTAATTCTTTTGAAAATTTCAGCTCTAAGCTTAAGGATATCCTCGGGCACAATTGAATTAACCTCACTTACTGAAAAGTTGATTTTCTCAAAACCTAGAGCTAAAGAGTTACTTCTTAAGGAAGTTTTTATATACCCAAAATAATCCCTGTTTTTTAAAAAGGTTTCTTCAATGAGTCTAAGCTTAGATGACAGATTAACTTGATAATTATGCTTGTCTGAATAATTGATGTGAAAAGTTGAAGTGTGTTTTATTGATTCAGTGATCCATTTATTTGAAGTTTCAGAGGGCACCGGAGTCTCCGGCTCCATGCCTGATTTCAATTTCTCAATTCGGAATCTGAAGAATGCCTGTAGGACATTATTCAGTTTATCCTTACGCTGATTTTCCTCTCGCTCGGGATTCTCTTCAACTAAATAATCGAAGTCATCAGTATCACAGGTCAGTTTAAAGTCAAACGAGCTTTTTAAAATACTACTGTCCTTGGCTTTAGCTTCTTCCCATGCAGACTGAATTTTTTGTTCTTTGAAGTCATCATTTGTGTTTAAAATATTACCATGCTCATCTTCAGCCCAAATCTTAAAGAAATAAGATCCTTCCTCAATAACATTTGGATTTAGATCAACTGATATATCCCGGTAAGGTCTGATGGATGTAGTGTTTTTGACTTTTCTAAGTACTTGAATTTCCTCACCAGCCCCCCCATTTACTGCCATCAGTATTATTTTGAAATAGGCAAGACCAGGAATATCTTTAGGGTTTTGACTCAAGGTGATTCGCACCCTTACCTTAGAGGTTGTATTTTCTTTTGCTTTAAGAACCAACTTTCCTTCATCTACTGAGAAATCCGAAGATTTAATCTCTCCTGCAAAAAGTTTGATTTGAGAAAAATCAAGATCAGGAATTTGCCAATTCGCAAAGTTCAGAGTGGGATACTTGTCAAAAATGATACGACAAATCTCAGAAGCACTTTTAGCACTTGACTCGGCCTTTATAAAATCTACCAAATCCTTTTGAAGGGAATTTGGCTCTAGTGGGAGTTCTCCTATTCGATCATATAGAGGTTTGAAAAATGAGCTAAGAAGACCAATACTTTCTGAATTAAATTTTAGTCTTGATCTAATTTTATCATCATTTTCAAGTAGGGCAGAGTCTGGAATCAAATCAAGCAAATAAAGCTGTTCGCCAATAGACTCTTTTGAGTATCCCTTTTCTTCAAGAGAAAGAAGGTAATTTATAACGTTTACCTCGTCAACTTTATTGAAATTCAAATAACCAAGAATTTCATTTTTGATTAAAGCTGAAAACTCAGATGGTATATCTTTTATTAATTGATCTTTTAATTTCTGCTCAATCCCTTCTAAACTTATTTCTTTGAAAGTTGCATTGCCATAAGAGTCTTCAGCAGATGTTCTGCTATTAGAAGGAATCAGGACTAAAAGAGGAGCATCTTGTTTATTCCTCAATTCAATGAGCTTTGTGGCAGTTATGAATCTTTTATCATTCGAAAAGTCATCACTTACAATGAAAGTATTGACATTCTGGTATTTCTTTTGAATTAGATCCCAAAGGAACTCAAGTTCCGAAAGCCCTAGTCCCGTGATCTTCATACAATGTCCTGGTATGGCTTTGCTCAGATCCTCATGATACAATTCCAGTGTTAGGTCAATGATCCTTTGATAATATTTACTTATTTGAATGGTATTGTGCATTCTACTTAGTATTTAATTCGTAACGTGGCCTTATTCTTTGAAGGATATAAGCATCACTGAGATCGTTGTAAAATCCAATCTGTCTCAGCTTCAATTTGAAAGCCTCTACATTCTCCTTAAATGCAAGGTGTGTATTGACGTCTGCGGAGTTAAATCGATTTTCGGACAAGCCATTAATGATGAGTCCATATCGATCACGAATACTTTTGATGAGCTCTTCAATAGAAAGAGTTCTTGTATGAAAATCGGACCCATCGGATTCAAGAACCAAAATCTGGACTAATGTTTCAAGAAGTCTAGTGCCTAAAACAAAGCGCCTTGGGTGTTTTCTGCTTCTTCCCTGGGCTAAAAATCCTCTTTCATTGTTTTTCTGTGAAAGATTATCAAAGAGCTGGATATGAAAACGGAATTGATAATTCCCTCTAGCTTTTAAAATCAATTCAATGTATTTGTCAAAATAGGTGTCTTCAAATTTGACCATATCATGAATCAAACCTTTATCTTCCTCATCAAGAGTGCTGTAAAGATTATCCCATTGTGTTTCGAAGTATATCTCAAAATCCTTAGTCTTGCCTTTTAAGAGGTTCAGTGCTTTACTAAGATTATTCGAATTTGATTTGTCAAGTTTTAGTTTTCTCAAAGCAGCATTGATCTGGAATGTAGCCTTGATATAGTCATAGATGTTGTTACTAAATGCCTCAACATCTTGTGTTGAAATTCGCGCTACTTTACTTTCAAAGTTATCGGTAACATCTACCACAATATTCCAATCCGCTCTTGCGGCATCTGTTCCTTCTTCCACCATCCGGGGTAGGGTATGGACTAGTTTCTGGATATAGATTGAAAGGTGAAAGGATGTTATTGTCTTGAGGTAGTCTATTAAGACATTCCTAGGTATCAATTGTTTATAAACTAAGAGCCGCCTTACGTCGTCACAAAATAGTTCTGCCTGTTCCAAGAGTAGTGGTTGGATTTGGTTTAGGCTGGAACTGCTTTCTAGGAAGCCAGGCTTAACATTTTTGATGATGTGCAATAATCCCAAACTGTCCACATCTAAATCATTGCCGGTGTTTATTTTACTCGTTGTTTGATCCCATCCCTCCATTAAAAAACTTTTCAGGTCTTCTCGTATGGTAGGTTTAGCGCTAAGCATCAAATAAACTTGATCAGCGGTATTATAGTCCCGAGTATTCGCTGCGTTTCGAACCCGGTAACTTTCTAGGTGTATTGGCCTTAAGGAGGATATTTTCTCTTTATCAAGGTTTCCCCTATAAACCATATTGACCAGATTACTGCGCAACCATAATTCAGCAGCTTCAGGATTTTCATTGAAGCCTTTAATTGAACCCTCTTCCTCCAATTTGGAAAAGACTTTTTTCAAGGTTTCTAAGCTTATGAGTGCGTTATTATCAGATCGCGCACGCTGCCTCGGTCTAATGCCATTATGCTTAAGAAGCATATAAAGATTTACCAAGGTATTATCAATATTCACAGCTTTGGCATCAGCAGTGAAAATCAATTCATTACGAAAGAGGCTCTCGTCTTTATTCAGTTTCAACGCCATAGCTATACTACCATTTTTTCTATGTAAAGCCGGCTCTGTCCGTCTTTACTGATTCTATAAAAGTCTAAATTATCGCTGTTAGTTACCACCACCTCTTTATAGGTTAGGTTTTCCAGTAGATTTTTGAATATGATCAATTCAATGAACTTACCCCTTAGATCATTGAGGGATGGACTAAACCCTTGTTGAATGAAATACAACATCTCATAAAGATCAAGTGAAATGGTCAGCTTAATGTGCTTTTGGCCTTTGTGCCGGAAAGTCAAGCTATCTGGTTCGTATTCTAGGTATTTTACCAAGTGGTCAGTTCGATTAACAAATAGCTCAAAGTCGTTGAGATCAAATAACCTAAAAGACTTACTGTATGGATCTCGAATATCAGTTGACGCTAGTACTAAATGGTCTTTGTCAATGCCCGGATTGTCACAGCCCTCATTTAGTGAGATTGCCCTAGAGATACTTGCTTTGGTATTTGATCCTTCATCTCCATTTGTTAAGACCTTTGTGAATTTGAAAACAGAGTGGTATGGCAGTCGAAGCAGATAGGAGGGAAATTTGTATTTATCTGTCTCGGAGGTTTCAGACACATAGCCATTATCAACAGAGAGGAGCTCTGACTTACCTTCAAAATATTGGTGCCTTATAAATACCTTTTGAATTGCCCGTATTCTCTTCAAAAGGGATGGGTTTTGCTCATGGGCTGGTACCCAAATCTTATTTCTGTTAAATTCTTCGATCAGGGAATACTCTCGTTCAGAGAATTCAAAATAATCACCAGACTTATGCTGACCAAAAAACAGGTCCCTGTCTTTATCTGGAATAGCCACTTCCCCTATATCAGTTTCCCTTAACAGCTTAATTAAGCGATCTTGGTTTCCTGAATCATTAGAAGAAGGATTTGTGATATTGAAGAAATAAAATTGCCAATAGCTTTCTGGCTGATTTTCGCTTTGAATCAACAATTGTTCAATATCTGAACATTCATAGTCTCTGGTGAGTGTGAATGAGATGAATGAACGCAAATCCCGCATGGTGATATGAAGTTCACGCTTTAGGCTGGCTGTTCTTAACAACCATTCCATACGAGTGATTATCTCCTCTCCCGAAGCCGAATCATTAAAGGAATCAACATTATACTTGATGAAGCATCTACTAGCGAGAGGGCAAGTTTCGCATTTCGCCCAAAGACTTTTCTGAGTCAGTGATTTAATCTGACTTCTAAAAAGGCTAGACCCCTGATCATCCCGAGCCGAAACTGATCGCAAATTTAGATTGATAATCATTAAGCCGGGAGGAAGCTCATGATGGCCCTCATTATAGAAGTAGTTTTCTATCGTGTCATGAAGCTTTTTGTGCTTATTTGTCGACTTTAAAAACTCTACTAATCGGCCTTCATTAATTGCGATTATTCGTCCTTCTTTTGCTTCATTATAATTCGATAGGCTGGCAAAAGGCTCAAAGAATTTTTCTAATACTTCATTATTGACTCGTTGATCTTCGTCCTGAGATCCATCATAATTACTTTCAAACTGAAGGCCATTGATTTTAAACCTTGCCCCATTCTTATGGTCATGACCGATAAGGTCTTTTACTGAATCATCATGCTCAATGCGTTTGATGAAAGCTGTTTTGCCATCACCAGCATTACCGGTAATAATCAAAAGCTTGTATTTACTATCAAGAATGTCCGGTAATAGTTTTTTGTCCAGCTTGGAAGGTGTGTAAGTCAACTTGTCGAACTCACTAATTTTCTCACTTGCACGTGTACCAAAATTCCCTCCCTTGGATTGACTGTATAAGGAATTGATGTATTTGACGAAATTACTACTTCCCTCTTTGGCTTCTACTTTTGGATTTTCAGTTTTGGTTTCTTGCAAAATCCCATCTTCCCCGATTGCCAGTAACGCGTCTAGCATTTGTTGGGAATTAGGAAATCGATCTGCTTTTCGTGGATTTATAGCCTTACTTAGAAATTCTCCAAATGCTTTCGAAATCCTTGGCTCAAATTCTTTAGGATTGACAGGATCAATACTCAGAACTGGCATTTTTTTGGGTGTCCAAGGATACTGCTTACAGGTCAATTCATAAAGTGTAATACCCAAGGCGAAAGTGTCTGCCGATTTATCCCAATTTACCTTATACCCATCCGTAATAAGGTCTGGAGCTAAGTATGGGTTTGTACCAACAAAATCCTGATTGTCATCTACGAAGGAGGCTACGTTGAAATCAATGAGGACAAATCGTTTCTCCTTATCCCAAATGATGTTTTGAGGTTTAATATCACGGTGTAGGATAGGTTTATCCAAGCTCTGCATGGAAACCAAGGCACTGAGAATGTCTCTTGCTATTTGATAAACCCGATAAATTGGAAGTTTTGCATCGGTCTTGGTGTAAGAGCTGAGATTTTCCCCTTCCAGGTACTCCATCAAGGTATAAAAATGTCCATTTGGAGTCTCTCCATTCCATGCAAATTTGACAATGTTTGGATGGTTTAATTCTATCAAAGCATTGTACTCATCTATTACCGAATTGGCGTTTACACTTTCATGGAAAAGCTTCAAGGCATAATACTTCCCTTGTAGTTGGTGCTTAACTTTGAAAACTCTGGAATAACCGCCCTTTCCTAGAATTTGATGAATTACGAAATCCCCAATTTTATCCCCAACCTTTAATTCCTGGTGATCAGATGCAAGAACTGCGCTTATACTGGAGCTCTGCTTTGAAAGAACTTCACTGTCATTTTCCTTAAGTGCATTTTCTAAAAATTTTTCAACTTCCTCAATGGACTCCATTCGTTTAAGGTCGTCTGTGAGAATGGTCTTTAGCGAAAGTTCATCTAGCCATTTGGGCAGTGCTTTGTTGATATAAGTAGGAAGTTTATTAAGTGGAAGTTTACCTCCCATTTTATCGAGGTCATAGGGAGACTTAAAGGGTTCCTCACCAACGAAAAGCCAGTAAATCAGTACCCCAAGAGAATAAATATCCGAGGCTCGTGAGGCATCACCAACAGTTAACTCCAATGGATGGTAAGGTGTCGCATTTGATTCAGTAATGGTGGCCATCACTGTATAGCCTTGGTGATTGTGGTCTGAAAAGTAGGATTTCCCGAAATTACCCAGATAAGCATATCCACTGCTCATGTAAATGTTTTCTGGATTAATATCTCGATGATAAACGTTTTCCTTATGAGCCTCTTTCAAAGCTGCCATAACATTACGTATTATTCCCACCTTTTCTTGAAAGATAAAAGTTTTGGATCTAGCCTCTGCTCTCAGGGAGTTTTCATCTAAAAAGTCTGAGATTTCATAGAAAAGATGGTTTTCCTCATCAATTTTGAATTCTACATTTAGAATAAAGGGTTTGGCTTTGATTTTATGAAGAGCCTTGTATTGATTTTTTATTTTTTCCTCGTGGGTGAGCAATTCGGGTTGAGAAAGTCCTGCAACTTGAAGCGAATACTCTTTAACTCTTTTGCGGATAGAGGATGTGACGCCTTTAGGCTTAACTAGGTATTCAGTGTAGTTGGGTTCTTGCTGGAGTATTTCTATGATTTCATATCCTTCTACCTCACGCTTTTCGCTAGGTGATTTTTTGCTTTGGCTACCGTCAAGAAATTTTACAATATCCTTGTAGATGTCAACGATGTCATTTTCTTCTTTGCCGACTTGACTTGGATCGGTTAAATAATTAATCAGTTTCTCATTTAGTTGAAAAGTAAGCTTGGCTGATTCCTGCCAAAGGGAAGGTGTGTAAGTGTTGGGATAGGATAGGGTAACCATATTCTGAATCCATGCCCTTGCCCAAGAGGGTTCATTTTCCTTCAATTTAGAGGCTAAAATTGCTGTTTTTTGCCTTCCCGTTTTTAAAGGATTTGGTCTTTGCTTATCGTTGACATACCAATAATTATCATCTCCTTCGATGCGTCCTTTCCAGTCCTTATTTTCTACATTGTAGATGGCATGAGGAGTTACTATCAATAAATCATATTCCCAATATTGCGTCCTGTTGTTTCGGGGATTGGTAGATGCGATCTCCACATTTGGCACTAAATAAAAGCTATCCGGTAGCTTAACCTCCAAGTAATCCAGCAATCGCTTTTCTCCGGTATTTACAACCGAATCGAAATAGGGGGGTACTATGATTTTTGCCATGATTCAATTTCTCGTTCTACCAATTCGATTGCCTTGTTCTCAGCATTCAATGCTTCAAAAAGCATAGTGTAAGCTTTTTTAACTTGTTCATCGATTTTTAGCATTTCTTCCTTCTCAATGATTGGAACAGGAATATTTTTAAGTAGCTCATGGATTGGGCGACAGAGCTTTGTTCCTGATTGGGTTTTCCTGATAAATCTGAATCCGTAATCAGAAGAGAGCCAAGCATAGAGATAACCGGAAGGAACTTTGCTATTCGTTTTCATCCGAATGAACTCACCAGAAATCAATTGACCTTCCAATTCTTCGTTAGCAAATATGGTTCTGCAAAAAGTTTCTCCTTCTCCTAGTGTGCCAACACCGGCAATTAAGACTTCACCATATTCAACCAGCTTATCAGACTTAACATAGATCTTTGCGAGCATCTTACCTTGCTTTCTAAGATTGAAAATATCTGACTGATTAATTAACCTTATTGAATTAGGAGATTCAAGCTCAAACCTCTTAAATGAACCACTTGAAAAAAATTTGTTTTCATCAAGACAGTCTTGTAATTCCAAAAAAATTGATTGACGTACTCTATTTTCTAGCCGTTCAACTTTCTTAGAATAATTAAAAGCATTAATAGTGAATGAAGTAATTTCTGACCTTTTTCGCACAAATGATGTCGGCCTTCTATCCGCTTTGTGATTTCCAAAATGTTCAAATTCTGAATAGTCTATTTCAGGCAGACTTGTTTGATTCAATACCTGATTCGTTGCGGAAATAAGTTCGCCCTTTGCCTTTTCTCTTAGGTTTGATGATTTCGAAATTAGATCGTCAATCGTTTTTTGCAAGTCATTGGGAAAGATAGGGATAGGTAAATTTTCAATGTGATGAGGTTCTATGTGCTTTACAACTCCACCATATCCAGACTGAGTGAGCAAACCGTATCCATATTTTGAAGCTAGGTAAGCGTACAGAACTCCTTTTAAAATTTGATTTTCTTTGGGTTTTAAACGAACCAAATCATCTGTTCCAATAATGCCTTCGTGTGTTTTATTGGTTAGTAATATATTCCCTAATGTCCCTGAACGGGAAATCAAGATCCAACCGGGGTGAAGCTTAAGAGTCTCTAGATGGGGAGAATATTTTTTAGATACATGCTTTGGGTTTAAAATGCTAGTTTTAAGCAAGTCGGAAGCTGAATAAAACTCTAAGCTTCCATTTCCTGGTGAAACATACACTCTTTTGTGAATGTCACCTTTAAATAATTCCGAAACCTCATTTTTCAGGTCAGTAATAGTATAAGGGCAAAATTTATCTAGTAATCTCTTTGTAACGACTCCCTCACTCAAATGAAATGGCGAATCTAATCTAAGGTCAGATTCCTCTAGCCAAGAGTTTTTAATTTTTATAGCTCTCATTTTCCCGTTTCATATATAAAATTTAGATAGGATTCAGCAATTCTTGGTAAGTCATCATCCAATTGCTTTAACTTTTCTCGTCTAGTTTTTACATCTAAAGAGCCATCTTTTTTGTGGATCACATATTTAGTCATCGAATCAAAAAGAATTTCTGCCCCATCTTCATCACGGACATATATTGGATTTCCTCTTCGGTCTTTTCCTAGCTTTTCTGCTATGGCCATAAAAATTTCGTAATCTTCAGCACTATCCTGAGCGAGCTGTCTTTCAATCTCTGTTTTCCGCTGTAAAAAGAGTAAAGAAGCCTGAACACCTACTTGAGGTAAGAAAGCTTCTACTGCGAGGTCAACTGATGCGAGGATTTTGAATTTGTCCAATATCCATTCTCTAACAGGAAGCATATTTGGGTTTCCCAAGATCCCGTCTGGCAGTACTATAGCTACCTTACCGCCTGGCTTTAGGAAGTTGTAGCACGCTTCAATGAATAGCACTTCAGGAGCGTCACTGTATCTAGAAAGTAAATATTGACTGGCGATTTCAGGCTCGACCTTCACTTTTGCTCCAAATGGGGGGTTAGTAAAAATGATATCGAATTTTCCACGTGCATCATTTCCATAACGATTTTCCATGTCATTTAGAGCAGAGAGACTTTTGTCAATAGCATTATGAATTTTTTCAAAATCCTCGGCATGGTCCCAATTAGGATAGCCTAAAGAATTAATATGAAAGATATTGGCGTGACCATCTCCGGCCATCACCATGTTCATTCTTGCTGCCTTCTTCAGATCAGGATCAAAGTCAAATCCGAAAATACATCGCTCAGCATATTCTTTGACTCGCTCGTTCACTTCCAATGAGTTGAACTTCTCCGCTAGAAGTGGCCCATCTAAGTCTGGGTACATCTCGGAAGCAACCTGCTTCCTCACATGATCCAATACCATCACCAAAAAGCCACCCGATCCACAGGCAGGATCCAATACTCGATCATTCTCGGTCGGATTCATCATCTCCACCATTGCTTTGATGATGTTTCTGGGAGTGAAAAACTGACCTGCTTCTTGTTTGAGGGTATTACTTACAATGGTCTCGTAAGCCAATCCCTTCACATCCACTGAGGCATCTAGGAAGGAGTATTTTGAAAGTTCTCCAGCAATAAAGGCCAATCCTTTATCTGTAAGTCCTATAGACTCATTTCCATCAAAAACTTCTGAGAAAATTTCGTCACTTTTCAATTCTTCAAAAAGCCCCTTGATTCGTTTGGCAACTGCCTTTCGTCCTTCTTCCGTGTTCTGTTCTTTTACTCCAACCCAAAACTTTCTTCGGTAGCTTTCCTCGGAGGCTATAAACCTGCGTTTCTCGTCATATAGCTTGCAGAAGATTAGATTTAGCAATTGCCAAAAAGCATCTTTTTTACGGCCTTCATTGCCATAGATGTAATCATGGGAACGCTTGAAAACCTTGATTAAAGAGTCATTGGCAGGCTTCTTACTAGAAGATCGATCTGCCCGATCAAGATCGTCCAGAGTTTCTCCTTCGCCGGGGAAGTCAGATAGATCCACAAACTCATAATCAAAGCCCATGGCATCATCTTCCTTTTGTAAATAATGGTAACTGGAACCATTTGCCCAAAGACCAAACTCACAACTTTCCACAGCCCCCATCGCATTCTCTAGGGTAGGCTTTACACCTTTCTTTTTGTCAGTGTCCTTAACCTTGTCATCTTGAACCACACAGATACGAATGATAAAATCCTGCTTATGTGGCTTCCCCTTTTCAAATACTACCAATTCAACCTTTTGCTTTTTTGGCTTTCCTGTATCGGGATCCGTGTAAAGGATCGTAAAATCCCGCTCCATATCTTCGAGGTCAAAACCGTATTCTTCATTGAGCATCAGGATAACTGATTGCAGGTTACTTTCTTGAGCCTTTACCTTTTTTATTTCACCCGTTAGGATACACACTAGTTGGTTATCCTCTAATACTACATCCTCATCTTCAATCACTTCTGTGGACATTACTCAATTGATTTTAAAAGTTCATTAATCTCTTTTCGCTTATCTCTTCTTGCTGCATAGCGCAACAGCTTACTTTTATTCACATTGTATTTAGCGAAGGCATTTTCATAAAGCTGGTGGATTTCTATTCCAAAAGGCCGCAAAAACTGTTCGTACTCAAACCATGCATTAACTAGAATACCTTCAATACTTGGAAAATGATAATCCCCTACGTGAACAATTGGAGTCTCAGAAATCAAAGCCGTCAAGATGACTGCCGCCTCCTGAGGGAGGATATATCTATTAATAATTTCTTTATCTGGTTGGATATAGACCGGCTTACTAGATGATTTGAGATCCTCAAACAATGAGTCCATATCTTCTTTACGCAAGCCAATAAAAATCCAATGTTTAGAGAGCTCTACTCCTGCAATTTCTTTTAGCAAATCAGTATCCCACACAACTAACTTGCCTGTGTAAACCGCTTTAATCTTATTGTATGTCCTTTTTGCTTTCAGGCTGAGTTCTGGAGAAAATTCAGGTTTATATTTAAAGGTGTAAATCCCTCTTCCTTTCTGAAAGAGAAGTTTCTCTTTCTTTAATTGATTAAGCCTCCAAGCAAGTGTATGATCAGAGACACCTGGGAAATATTCTTGAAGAGCATTTGTCACCTCGCTAGTCGTAAACTCTTGTTTACCAGAGAAATAAATCTCCAATTTATTTGCCAATTCGGTGTTTTTCATATCTAGATTACCAAATATAAAAATGTTCGTAAAAAAACAAAACTTTGGCAAGTAAAAATATTTTTTGCCAAAATATTGAGCATTGAAATTAAAAGGCAGAAAGGGGATAAAAAGAAAAAATAGAGGAGATATTTCGGATATATAGCATCACTAGGCTAAGCCCTTGCTTTCTGGCCTGTTAAAAGCTTTACACAGGTATAAAAAACATGATGGATCAAGAAGACATAAAAAAAGCCCAAAAGGGCTTTTTACAAGATTCTTCTGAATCAGACTCCTTGACGGAGACATAGACGGTGTGGGTTTTTCCCGTACTGATCAGATTCTTTGAGCTTAGCCACATTGAACTTGACGTAGGTTTCACCTTCGTATTCGAAGCTGTGATTTTGGAGTTCGGCCAAGTTGAGGCTTACTTCTACAATTTCTAGTTTTCGACTCCAACTTCTTAAATAATTGATTTTAAATTAGTTAATTGAACTTTTTGAATTTACAGATTATGAAACCTATTCATTTTTCTCATCTACCAACATAAGTTTGATTTCTGGAAAAACTACTGGACCAAAAATTTTTGTTAACTGAGGTATATCGCTAGCTCTAGATTCAATGTGTGACTTTAATGCACCCATGGTTCGGAATGCTAAAATTTTGTTTTTATGATCAGTTGTATGAGTTCCATTTACAATATCGATTAATTTTTGCTGAGCTTCAGAGGATAGACCGATCGCTTTATGGGTATATAAAAATTCCTTTCCCTTAAATTTTTGATAACCATTACTTATCTCATCAATCTTTGGCTCCGGAATCACATAGTTACCTATTTGATCAACGGCCAAATGATCAGTCCATTTATCCTGGGTAAAGAACTCCAAGGAATCTTTGAAAAGTGAGGAAACCTTGTCATTGAAAGACACCACAAGCTCTCTCTTTGCTCTAGTCATAGCTACATAGAGTTTTGAAATATCTCTGAACCATTCTTCCTTAGGCTGATCTGGATTAGGAATAATTCCATCATTACAATTGATGATGATCATTCGATCAAATTCAAAACCCTTCGTATTATCCAAATCGGATAAGAAAATCGAGTTCATACCTAAATCCATTTTACCATCTAGCACAGGGAGATTTAGTGCTAACCCGATGGATAGTATATCATAGTAAGAATATCCACAAATGGCAATGCATCCTTTTTCATTTTTCTTTTCATCCAAAATACTTTTGAGGTACTCCAAGGAAAAATTAAAACCATTAGAAAGCTTAGAGGTCTGCCGTAAAAACGGCCGTGGAGAAGAAAAATTCGCGAACTCTGGATTTAGAATTTCAAAATCTCCTGAGGAATACGAAGAAAAGTCAGTGTTCTTTTTAAAAACATCGTAGGCAGCGGCAAGGATCTCTCTACTATTACGGTAATTCTTAGTAATCTTAAGATAATTCTGGCCCGCAATTTTGATACCTGCCTGAGTGATTTTATGGTGCTTGGTATGAACTATTTGAGCGATGTCGCCACTTAGGAAAAGATCATTTTCTCTCTCTTTACATAACTTCCTGATTACCATTAATTCAATTGTTCCAAAATCTTGCATTTCATCCACCAATATTGATCGATAGTCAGCCTTGATCTTTTCCATATGTTGAAGTATTGACTGAGATAGGCCTAAGTAGTCAGTCACACCAACAAATCGCATGTAATCTTCCCACCCGGCTAAACCATTTAAAATATCCTCTCTGCTTTCTTTCACTAGGGGTATATGCCGGCCCTCACGCTCTACCTCGAGGTACTTAAAACGTTCTTCCTTTGAGAAGGCACTTCGTACCCAATCAAACTCCTGTTTGATATAGGACTGAGGATAAATCCCCCGACTCAGCAGAGATTTATGGAGGTTGAAAAGAATTTCGGCATCAGGATTATTATTCTTGCATTGATAGTATTCCTCCCACTCGTCCTCAATTGAATCATTGTGCTTATGGACAAAATCATCATAGATTTTCTTCTCCATTTCACTTTCAGCGTTTTCAATTAAAAATGTCCGGCAAAACTCCCAATATGAGGTAACTCTAATTTGAGTTCCTAATTGACCTTTGTCTGGCTGGCAGTCCAATAGTAAATCCACCAAGTTTTTGATTAGACTTGCCAAAGATCTATTAAGCGTCAAAACCAAGATCTTCTCTCCTGGATACTTTTTTGCCAGTCTAACTGCACGTTTGACAATTATCGCTGTTTTACCTGATCCGCTGACCCCGAGTAATCTAGCTGGACCTGAAAAATCCATTTCTACTACTTGCCTTTGAGCTGGATGCATAAACAGCATCCATTCGTGCCAACTCTTATTATCCATTAAGATCTGAAGATCCTCAGGTTCCATATCGTCAAATCTCAGATACTCATCGTTCGATTTGATGTTCTCCAATACTACCTCATCTACAACTTCCAATGCTTTGATTTCATCCTTATAAAAGAGGATTCTATTCTTCGCATTGTCTACATCCCCTGCTCTCAATTGAATAAAGGTATCAAACAATAATTCCGATCTTTTCTGGTCTAAAACCAATTCACACGTTTCCAAAATTTCATCTTCCTCGACTAGGGAATCAAAATTTTCAAACATCTTTTTCAACTTATTCGGAAGTCCTTCAAATAAAACACTCAAATACGAATCACCAAGTCTTTTGACCAATGCCCCGTTAGAATAATCCGAATCATTATAAATTCTAGTTTCTGGAGTTGAAAGATCTTCAGAAACATAAACTGGTTTCAGTTCTCCATTTTCATCGATCCCGATAGTCAATCCCTTGTGTCCATTTAGCCATGATTCACATTCTTCATGATCACCTAAAAAAACAATTAAGCAAGCATTATCCCTTTGGATAGTAATCAGCCGACAAAACCCGTTCAAATCATACTTAACGGCATTTTTGATCCTTGATTCTCCATGGTTGGTTGTATTTAGCCCATTTAAAGGGTTTTCTGCCTTTAAGGTTATATCACCAAAAACTCTCTTTACTGTCTCTGCTGCTCTTTGGTAGTGACCACCTCTCCTCATCAACCCCGCCAACTGTGATTTTACCTGCTTATCAATTATAAAATCCATTTTAAATCAGCTTAGGACTTATTTATTGGTTCATTTAATGTTCTAAAATAATGAAATTATTTAGTTGTAAAAGAATGGACTCTGGACCAAAGAAAACTAGGAGATACTAATGGACATTTTAGCAATAATCTAGGTCTGCTAGAATTGACAATTAAGCAACTTAGTTTTCGCTTTGGGAGTCTGTCTTCATATAATTTTCTAGACAACGTTAAAGCCAATTTTAAACCTTAAAACAAAAAAGCCCTTTCGGGCTTTTTTTATGATTTTTCTGAATCAGCTTCCTTGACGGAGACATAGACGGTGTGGGTTTTGCCATACTGATCAGGTTCTTTGAGCTTAGCCACATTGAACTTGACGTAGGTTTCTCCTTCGTATTCGAAGCTGTGATTTTGGAGTTCAGCCAAGTTGAGGCTTACTTCTACAATGTCCATGTTTTCGACTTGCTTTCCTTTACCGATGTACTTTTTTGAAAATGCCATGATATTTTGGTTTTAGTTAAAATTTATGCAGGTCATTTAGGAGGGCAGAGAAGGTGAAGAAAAATTAGAATTTAAAAACTGGGAGGCAGTCCGTAGGAAACCTCGTTTTTTGAAAATTCTGCTGAAAGCCCCAATTTTTTGAAACTGAAAGGCCATCCGACCTTTGTGCATACAATTGGGATAAAACCGGTATCTGGTATTGAATTACATCGGGCGCAAAAGAAAAAATGCTTACTGAGGTCAATCAAAAAAGAATGAATTAGAAAAGGGTATCCCAAAAACACTATCAACTAGGTTCCAGATCAACCATGAGCACAGGAAATAAACAGCTATTAAGAAAACTGGCAAACAGTGCCATTAAGTTTAACCCATCCCGGTAAGAAAGCAAATCAATTTGCTAGCTTGGCACAAACCCAAGAGGCCTCAGCAACTTTTTCCCCATTCGAATAAGCAATTCCAGTCTGCTTTATTAAACGGTCACTTACTCTTAAATTATTAATTACGTATTTTACCTTTACGTCATAATTAACCCCTTTGTAAAAACGGACTTCTTGAAGACTTACTAAAGCAAAAAAACCATTGGTTAAACCCAATATTTTTATTCCTGCTCCCCCACATTGTGCCATAGATTCTATTAAAATCATTCCCGGAATAAAACCAGATTCAGGAAAGCTCCCTTTTAAAAATCCGTCTCCAATCGATCTAAATGTTTTAAACCCAACTATTTCTTCGATAGATGTGCTTTCAATTGAATCAACAAACAGAAATGGGTAACGGTGTGGAATTAGTGATTCTATCTGATTCTCCATTTTGTTGTGTATTACACTGATTTACATTTTTAAGTAAGATAATGATTTTGAAAGGAAAGACACCTTTTAATGGCCGTCTAAAAATAAAATTCCTATTCAATCGAAATCTCCTCCGCCAGCGGAACCGAAGTTTCACCAGGAACCGACGCTTCATAATCGTATTGGCGGTAAACTTCCCCATCCGCAAAAACACTGACTGTTGCAGAAAGTGGCTGAAAAGCATCGTCAGTATCCCCTCCCAAATGAATAGCATTGAAAACCATTCCCAAGCTGTGAATTGGGGCTGAGGATGAAACTGAAATCGTTGGAGCTTCAGGTTCAAAGGAAAGCGTGTAGGTATTACCCTGCTCGACCACCTGAGTCCAGTCAAGCCGGGCTGGCTGATCCAAAACGGGAGCTACAAAAGTGGACGTCCCTCTTAGCATACTGTGTACCGAGAAGGTCACCAAATAGTCAGTGTAGTCACCCTCCATTTCCACTTTTACGGTTACGGATTTTTCAACAAGCTTTGGAGCCTCATCCTCTGAAGAACAGCTAAAAGAAAAAATAGCCAAAGCGAACAATAGTATATAATTCAATTTTCTCATGGTATAAATTGGTTTAGTTTGAAAATTCAGTTTAAAACATTGGAGACAGAATCAAAGGATTAAAATGGTACGGTGGCTCTCCTCTCACCGATCGATTTCTTGTGTTGGTATAGGTGAAACGAACAATTCTTTAAAAGCTGTGTCATAAAACCTGATTTTCTTGGTCTCCGGATCAGCCTCGATGACAACGGACTGTCCATTTTCCAGAGTTGCATTTGCCGCATTTCCCCTTCTTATGTTGGAAATAAGGGCTTCCTTTTCCTGCTGACTGTCAAGCTCTTTGATGGGATACTTCCTCAATTCAGTTTCCAGATGGAATCCATGATCTGGATAGAACTTTTTGTAGTAGAAATTCCCCTGCTCATTCAGCTTTTCAAAATCCAGTTTGATCCAGATGGACTCAATCCTTTCTCCTGAGACTTCCTTCACCTGACCGACTTCGCTCGGAGCCAATACCGCGTTATCCACTTGCCTGTTTAGGATGGCTTTTTTATGGATAGAAGCCCCTCTGAGCAGATTGTAGGCCTCTTTTGCAGTTACATCATTTCCCTTTCCAAAAGGGAATACGTTCTGTATTCGATCGTTCAGAGTAACCCTTAACTGGTCAAGAAAGTAGAAATTAGAACTTGGTGTTTTTGAAAAGCTTAACTCATAATTCACCTTGTCTTTTCCTTGATTCCCGTCTTTTGGGAAGGCATCAAATTCCGATGAAACCCCAATTTTGAACTGCTCCAACCGCTGAGAAATCTTAGCTTCCAAAGCAGCACTCAAGGAATTTCCAAAGCCCAGGTATTTCAGATTTTTCTTAAGGAGTTCGAGATTATTGTTTTCCATTAATTGAGTGACAAGCGAATAAATATAGCAAAACCATATTAATTGAGCTCATTCCAATTGAGCTGATTCAGGTGATAAAACGATTCTACACCTTTCTGTTTAGGCTTGAAAGTTCGAACGGTCTGCACGATCCCCTGTGAAATACAGTAGGTTCGGAGAGAGAAGTTGAACAGTGATTCGGTTGATTCCCTATTCGTTTTTTGGCATTTTACTTTAACCAGATCCTTGGCTAATCGATACCTACAAGCCCGATCATGAATCAGGTCCTGAATTTTACAATCCATAATTCTTCCCAAAATCGAGTTGCTGAATACGGTATTGACTTTAGCCTTTTTGGGAATTTCCAGAAAAGCCTGACCCAATAAGCCCTGTTCAAACTTTGCCCCAACGACCAAAAAACCTGTTTCATCAAATGAAATCCTTGATTTGAACTGATTTGCGAAATAGATCAGGGAAGCATAGGAATCAGATACAAAAACCGAACGGACATTTCCGGACATATTAAGAACAGAAACCCCAAAGGCAGCTTGCTTAAGCCGATGTAAGCTCAGGATTTCACAGTCCACCTGTTTCCCATTTAGATCGAAGAAGTCAAAGGTTATTCTTCCATATCGATCCTGGGAGGCAAACTTGGCAAAGAGGCGCTGGATGTCTTTTTCTACCCCCTTGTAGGTCAGTATATCAAATGTCCCGGTCGAAGTCATTATCTCTTTGTTCGATGGCTCTTCTTGGATTTCTTCCCTCTTCGGTATCTATGCTGTTTAGACCTTTGATTTTTTGGATATTAAAATCTTGTCTGACTGACTTTGGAAGTGATTGATCTGCCGAAATCTTGGAATATTCCTCCTTGATGTTATTCAAATCTCTCACCGCATCCAGGTCTTTTGGATTTCGGGAAATCCTGCGTTCCACCTGTTTCTGAACTTCTTTGATGGCCTGAAGATACCCCTCACTGTAAGCCTTTTCCTCCTGACTTTTCTTCCCTATCATCCTGTTAATACCAGTCAGTAAGAGGTAGGACATCCCCCCATCTAATAGAACGGAGACCACCAATCCTGTTTTGTTGGATCGAATGCCTTTAGGGGAAGATGGTGACAGCTGAAGCTCTGTACCATCTGCCAATTGGACAGCCTCTCCTTCTTTATAGTTTTTCTTTTGCTGAGGATTGAGTTCAAATCCATTGACCGATTGAGGGGCTTTGATATCTCTGGGATTGTAGGAAAGAAACTGCTTGGTGCGCTCATCGTACTCTATGATTTCAGATTGGATATTGCCCTCCTTATCCACGTAGCTTTTCTTGATATTGGCCAATTCCTTTTTGACAAGTTGGGTCCGCTCTTCCTCATTCAAATTAGAATGCCTATTTGGTTCCCTGTAAACAGGATCAATTCTCAGTGCCGGGTTCCCATCTTCACCCCTTACAATGGAGAGCCTTGCTGGCAATCTATCGATCTGAAAATCCTTTCCTTTCAAGTCCTTTAGCTCCACGATATCAGTCATTCCACCGTTTTTCAAGGCGTTGACCTCTTTATCAGGGATGGTGAACTTCCCATCTTTGACTACGCCAAAAATCTCCAAGTCCTTCATCGGTAATCCGTTTTGATTCTTCATAATGCTTCAATTATTGGTTTGACAAATAAGTAATTACATGCTCCTTGGTTCTGAGCTTGGCTATCAATTGGATAAAGAGGACTGGATTGACATATTCCTTTCCCTTTTTGATAGTCAGATGAAGGTGATCTCCGGTTGCTTTTCCCGAACTACCCGAAATCCCCAGCACGGTTCCCGGCAATACCTCTTCCGATTCTGAAACCCAGATTTGGGAAAGATGCCCGTAAATCGATTCATAGCTCCCATGTCGGACTTTGACAAAATTTCCCAAAAGAGAGTCACTCCCAACGCTCAGAATCTGGCCGTGCAGCATCGAATAAACCATGGATCGGTTGGTCTTTAAATCGATACCTCGATGGAATTTCCCTTCTCCCGAAATGGGATCTGATCGGTAGCCATAATTGGATGTCAAGAAAATCTCATCCAAGGGAAGAGAGGCAAGTAATAAAGCTGGCTCATTTGGGGAGTGAATTTCTTGAGCCACCAAGGGCTTCAGGTCAATTCCCTCAGGCTTGGAATCGGATTCAATCTTTTTCACCACTTGAACAGAAGGACGTTCTTTTTGAAATTCAAAGGAATTGAATTGAGGAAATGCCTGCCCTGAGACAAAAAGAAGAAGTATGGTGCCTAGATTCCTATTCATGAGTTTTCCGCTTAGTCAATTGTTGCCATTTCTCGGTGTTGCTCGATGATCTCGGTTACCTGCCGATGGATCTTTTCAAAATGCTTGGTGAGGACCTCTTCCTTTTTGCCTTTGAAATCATAGAATTTTGGAGTGGTTCGGTAGGAGTTTTCTTCTTGTCTGATCTCCTTCATATCTAGGTTGACCCGACAATGGACGTTGGAAGTTTTGTACTTCCCATCGAATTCGGTTCCTTCAGTTGCGATTATCCCAGCAATTTCCCCCGTATGCATGGAAGCAATCTTTCCTGCAGGAATAAGCGGATCATATCTCTCATTGTAAGAAATCGAGGTTTTATCCCGGTCAATGGACACACTTTGTCCAAGCTGCTTTCGCTTTCCAAACATCATTTCCAGCCAGGATAAGGTATCCTTATGGCGAACAGAACCGCAAAGCACATTACCGATCACCGAAGTCATTGTTGAAGCGGTTTCCTTACCCTGCAATTGGTTAAGCTGAGGGAGTTCCTGAAGGCCTAGCAGCACTGCTACCTTATTGCTCCGGGCAGTGGAAATCAGGTTTTCAATTTTATGGATATAAAAAGTTGGTGCTTCATCCGCTATCAAGGCAGTAGGAAGATTGCCCTTGGTATTGATCAATCTTGTCAGCCTATTGATGATCACGGAATAGCAAGTTCCGGTGATACTTTGGGTTTCTGTACTGTTGGCGAGGACCAGAATGGATGGAGAATTCGGGTCAGAAATCTTGAGGTCAAAATCATCCCCACTGAATACCCATGCTGTTTCTTTGGTATTCAATCTGGACAGGAAAATCTTCAAGGTACCCACCTGACCTTCCAACTGCTTGTAAACCTTTTTTTCAAAGGCACTGCGAAAAGGTGATACCATCGACCGCAGCTCGGGGTATTTGGTCAGGCAGTTAAAAATATCCTCGTAGTCTCGGTTTAGAAAATCCAGAACATGGGCGAAAGTGGAATACTTGCCTTCTTCATACCTGGACACAAAAAAGATACAGGCAGAAAGGAAGTTGATCGCCGACTGCTCGAAAAACTTGTCTGCTCCTCCCGTGGAATCGGATTTCTGAAGGGATTGAAAAATTGCTTCGGCTGTTTCTGAAGCATTGGCTACGGTCTTCAAGTACCTTCGGTTGATGGGATTGATTCTCCGGGAATATTCCACATCATCCAAATTGATCACATGGAATTTGAGGTTTGGGTTTTTCTTTTTGTCCTGAGTCTTTAAATAGTGGAAATAGGCAATCTGTGCCAGATCGGGAAACTTGAAGTCATACAGGCACATCGTGAATCCCTTGCCAATCATCTGACGGATAAAGGGATTGATCACTCCAAATGACTTGCCCGAACCGGGTGTCCCGATCACAAAAGTTCCTCTGAATGGATTCACCAGATTGATCCATCCTTTACGGACTTTGCCTCGGAAGTAGAACTTCATGGGAATATTGACGGAGTAGGGATTTTCTATCTTTTTCGTATCCTGCATGAAGGACTCCCCCTCAATATTCCACTCATCCTTCCCCAATCCGGATTTGATCATTTTGGACACATTGTCCAAAGAGGTATGAATCAGAACTGCTCCCAGGAATAAGCTTAAGCTGTACCCAAGCTTTTCGATTGAAGTAAAGTCCATCACGATAAAGGAATCTTCCAGGGTGTGGATATAGATCGAACCAAAGAAAAGTGTCAATCCAATGGCTAAAGGAATGACGATCTGATTAATAGGATTGAGGTCCAGATTTTTTCTGGAAGCTGTGCCAATGGCAGAAAGACAGATGGCTACCAAAATGGCAAGCTTTCCAAACAGGATATTACTATAAATCTTTAGGTTAAGCAGTTTGGTGAAAATCGGAGAAAAAAGAGCTCCTGTCTGATCCAATGCCAAAAACTGTGGGGCATAGACAAACATTAGAATATCCAGGAACACCATCAGGTACACAATGAACTGAAAAGTGCTGTGAAGGCTCTTTAATTCTCTCTTCTCATTCATAGCGTATCAGCTTCTAAGAGATCCGAGTACTTCACCTGAAGGGTCAGTGTCCTTCCGCTGATTTGGGTTTCGGCCAATTCGATGGTAAATACCTTCGAATTGGGGAAGGTGATTTTTTTGAAGGCATAGATATTCCGGTATTTCTTTTCAAAAGAGCCCGGAGTAAAAAGCTGGTATTCGGGTTCAATCTCGATGGATTGAACATTGGTTGCCTTGGTAATTTTTTTATCCTCAATCTTGAATCTCAGCTGCTCCAGATCAAATTTGAGATTGGTCTTGTTCTTAAAGGAAATGTCCAGGAAGATATAGTCGCCAACCGTGTAGATGTTGTTGACCTCGCCCGTGACCCCAAAATCAGTTTTTCGGACAATGCTTTTCTTGTTTTTCTCCTTGAAAGCTTCGATCGAAAAATACCGAAGCTCCTGATCACTCATGGGGATCTCTCCAACTTCCAAGGGCTTGGTATTGATTGGAAGAATTTCGACTTGGGTTTTAATCTGGCGAAAGTCATGCGCATACCATAAATCGTATTGAGCGATAAACTTTTGCCCGATGATAGTAATCACTCCCAAGGACTTGTTGTAAACGTTCAGGGCAGATACGCTGTCACGGACGGCTTTGAGGCGAAAAACATTTTCAAGAGGAATATCCCCGATCATCTTATTGGTCGAAATATCGACGTACTGAATAGGCTCAGGAGACAGAAAATGCAAAGAGATTCCCTCGTCTATGTAAATCCTCGGAAGCTCTGTTTTCAGCAGGGTTCCGTTTTGCTGGGCATTTACCGAAAAGGAAACTGCCCATAATAGGAGTGTGATGGTTCTAATGTTCATGGTTTATCAGTTTTGGTTTTGGATCATTTTCCCGTTTTCCTGAAGCTCGTTGGCATCAATCAAATAGACTGAGGTTCCATACTTGATATTGGCCTTGTTCTTTTTGATGGTTTTGGAAACTGCCTGGGAAGTCGAGGTAAACATTCTTTGGAGGGCGGACATATAGAGTTGGCTCATCTGATCTGAATTGGGCTGCATCGTCAGATTCATTCCCCCGGTGGTATTGCCACCGAGTTCTTTGGAAAACTCCCTGAAGGCGCTTGCCGGGACATAAAGGCCTTCCATCCCATCCACATCATAAATAGAGAGTTTGATGGGGTAGATTTTATCACCCAACATCACCGAAGAAATAGTCAGCTTCACCCGTTGAGCTTCATACCCGGAAATGAGTGCATAGAGGTAGGTGCCTTTGCTCACAATCGCGTTTCCAATCAGGATATTATCCAAAAGCCGGATTCTTAATCTCGCTCCAAGCGTACCGTTTTGGATATTCTGGTCAATGATCGCCTCAATGAATTTTCCCTTTTTTTCGCGAGTGACTGTATTAAAAAGGGTAGCTGCGCTGCTTGACTTTTCGACCCGATAAACCTCACGTTCTGGCTCGCTCTGCTGTGACTCAGCGATTTTTTCTTTTTGCTGTAGTTCTTTGTAAGCGGGATCATTGGCTTTGGTGATGGAGTCTATCACCACCATTTGTGCCCTGAAGAGTTCCATGGGATCTTCGTACTTTTTAGCAGGAACCTGTGTTTTATTCCCCTCCAATTGCTGAATGGCTTTCAACAATTCTTCATCTTCCTTGGAAAAGCTCTGCTGTCTTGGCGTTCTGGAAGTCACGGGAGGAACCGCTTGGGAACCGTTCTTTTGATCCGAGTAAAAGCCTGAGCTTTTCAGGGCATTGTCAATGGAGTCCAGCAGCCTTTTTTCTTCCTCGTTGTACAGGGTTTTGATCTGACTGGATTCTTCGATTTCCAGTTCCAATCCTTTGATGGCGGTGTATCCATCGGTTGCCCTTCGGTAAGTTTCCCTCGAAGCATCCAGCTTGGAATCAATGGGCTGGTTTTGGATCTTTTCGGAAACGGTTCCTACCTGAGATTGGATTCCGCTTATTCCCTGAACTTCCTCCGTGGGCTGTTCCTTGCTGAATGACTTATAGCCGTAAAAGAGCAAGCATAAAAACGGGAGCATGATTATCGGCAGAATGTATTTGGGTTGTTTGAAGTCAATGTTCATCTTCTTTGGCTTGTTTGTGAAAGTATTGCAATTGCTCAATTGCCTTTTCTAGGTAGATAGAATCAGATTTGGAAATTGAATCCTGAGAAATAATCCGCTCGATCTCAGCCTTGAGCTCTGTCATCTTTGCGGCTCTTAGGGTCAAATCCTGTAAGGCCGAAAATTCACCTGCCATCCCATCAGGTAAGGCCTTTAGGTCTTTTTTGAAACCATGAGCCTGAGTGGGCGCTTCTGGCTTAAGAACATAAAAGGTCAAAATGAAAGAAGCCAAAATCAGTAGGATCATGGAGCAGAATATGATCTTTGCATGACGATCCAGGAATGATTTCATCTTGGCATCCACTGATTCGAGATGAGGAGACAACTCCTTTTTCATTTCCTGGAACAGCGTGGTATCTCTTTCCTCAGAAGGTGTTTTTCGAAACATTGGACAGGTCTTTATTTTCTATGGTTTTCCAATTCGTGATCAATACTCCATGACTGTTATTCTCACTTCTTGGGATATCGATCAATTCACCCTCGGTGATAATGGATCGGGTAATGGTGGCGCTTCTACGGTCAATCTTTTGCTTTCCGTAATACCGGAATCTGTTTTGGTCCAGAATGATGGAGTCCGTCTGAATGGAAAGCACAGAACTGGATGACAGAATGGAATTGAAATAGCCCTTTTCCTTCAGGTTATTGTATTGACCCACCCCGGTCTCGTCCACAAAATACATGGCCCTTTTCATCTGATACTCGATGTGCTTATCATCAGGAGTAAGGTTGAAAAAGAGGCTATGGAATAGATCCACAGCAGCTTTGTACTCAGCAGGCCTATTCAATTGCATATTGGTCTGCTTGGCCAAAATGGGAATATCATTATCCAGTATATAAATGGACTGCCTTGCATTAGCCACCTGCTGATAAGCGTAGGCCGATACAAATCCGCAGATGATGATGGAAGAAATAAGGCTTCCCAAGGAAATAACTGTTGCCAATCTGATTTTTGACTCAATGTTTTGAATAATCATGCTTAGATGAGTTTAACTCTGGAAATTGATTTTGTGGCGGAAGAACCCATCCTTCCGGCGGTGGTGGCTGCTGAGGAGATTCCCGAAGTGGAAATGATCCAAGTGGAAATGGAGGGTACAGTGGTGATGGCAATAGCACTGACAAAAAATGCTACGATGACGAGTCCAAAACTGAGAAAGCCATTCCCAGCCAGCCAAGCCATCTTTTCCAATCGGTCTGCGCCTCCTCCTGTGGAGAGAAGGTATTCGTACTTATCGATCTCTACTTCCAGTGCATATTGCTGAAGTCTTCCGGTGATATACAGGATCAAATAGGCTACCCCTACATAGAGATTGACGGAGACAAATCGTGCTATCCAGGTAGTGAAAGCATCACGAAAAGCCGGAAGAATACTTGCGACAACCGAAAATGGCCCAAGGATGACCAACACCGTGGAATAGATGATTTGCAGCATGAAGATGACATACACACAGACCCTCAGAATCCAAATTGCCACCAGCTCGATGATTTGGGTAGCCAGTAGTTGAAGGCTGGTCTGCATTCGAATTCTCATTTGCACAATCGGACCAAGAACCTGATCTGAGAAAAATCCTTTGACCCCATCCACGATCACCGTTCCCAAATCCTTATCTGATTCTTGGGCCTGTTCCGATGCCATCTCGGTCACGGCCTGGTATTCGACCAACTGATCCGCCATTTCGATCATGTATGCCGCCCGATCCAACCGAAGACCATTATTGATGTCGTTTTGGCTTCCGAAGAGAGCCTCGGTTTTGGCAGCGATCAAGTCAGTGGGAAAGGCAATGATTTGACAGAAAATAGGCCACCACATCAATAGAATGACCAAAGTAAAAGGTCTTAGGAGAGGCATGATTTCAAGTTTTTTGTCCCCCGCCATCATTTCGTAGCACTTCAGACTGAAAAAAATCAGCATGAAAATGCAGGCTAAGGTCTGGGCATCTCTAATAAATGGATCGGAATGGGCAAAGCCATAATCCCTCATTTCCTCAAAGAAAGTCATCACCCCTCTGTCATAAATACTGTTCCCCTGGAGGTAACTGATAGTCTCCTTGTACTGGTCATGATTGACCGATTGGGCAAATCCGGAGATGGATAAGCCAAGGGAAATAGATAGTCCCGTGATCAGCTTCTTCATTTTAGGACTTGGGTTTGGTTGGCGATTTTTTTAGCTCGATCCTCCTCATTGGTGGGATTTGAAAAAATGATTTCTCCGTTGGCTTTTCGCTGATTTAGTTTTCGGAAGGCAAGCATATTGGAAGACATGTCCAGTTTGTATTGCCACTTTTTAAGGACATCCCGCATTTCCAGCATGATCCTGTGATACATCAGGATTCGCTGACCTCTTTCCATATCCAGCGTCTTGGCAAATTCATATCGCTCGGAAAGTGATGCCATGTTGTTGAGATACCACTGATAGGCTCCATGGTCGTTCATGTAAGAAACTATCTCCGGAGAAACACCCAGAAAAGCAGCGGATTCCGGATCTTCCAATGGTCTGAGTTCCTTTTTATAATAGAGCTGGTAAAGAGGATCGGTAGCTGAAAGAGCTCCGGAGATGCGGGCCATTTCTGCATTTGCCAAGTTTCTGACAGTATCCGAGTGCTGCTTGTAGTGGTTTGAAGAAATCTGCATGGCAGCAGCCAAACCCAGTCGCTGGGTCTGTTCTCCATGAGAGGATAATGGCCTTCTGTCCAAATCCGGGTAGTTTGGATGCAAGCCCCAGGTAGCATACCAAATAGGATTGGTGGGAATCCCAAGAAACCTATTGGGCTCCGGGAAAAATTGGTCCTCGTCCCATTGCTTAAAGACCATCCGCTCTTGTTGGGCTACAATAGCTTTATCGTGAATTGGGGTCTGTCCGTAGCTGTGGAAACAAACAGTGAAGAGGATCAAAAATGAGAGAATGAGCTTCATCGTGTTAGCATTTTCTGTTTGATGATGATTTCATTGATCAATCCCAAATCCTGATTGATGTAGGATTGATAGGGGTTCAGGGATCGGATGATCCCATTGGTCTTTGCCCAGTAGATGCTGTTTTTGGCCGCCAAGACCAAGGCCAGAATTATTTGCAATTCCTTTTGGACTGAGTTAAGTAGCTCGTCTCTGACATTGTAATTCATTAAGAGGTTATCGCCTTCTTTGAGAATCAGGGAAGAAACCTCCGTAACCAATTTGAGACTTCTGGCTTTAGCCTGTCCGGTGTACTCCTCGACAAAAAGAAAAAGGATGGGATTTCCTTTCGCCAATTGGAAAGCCTCAGAAGAAAGTGTGCTGATATCCGATACAGTTTCAGCCATCATTTTGACCTGAATGGCATCCTTGAATCCCTCATTGATCTGGGTCAGAGAACGGACTATCATCGTCTGAACCATGGCCAGACTGGAAGAATTGAGAAGAATGTCATCGGTATTCTGCCGGATCACATCCAAGGATTGGTGGTAGCCAATCTCGCTGGCATTTCTGACCGCAGCATTGGCATTGACGATCGCAAAGTGATTACGGTCAAAGACAACCGTCTGGGAAAAGGCTTGAATTGTTCCCAAAAACAGAACTAAGAAAAGTAGAGCTTTCATAATCCCAGGATTTTGGCGTTTTGAATAATTTCTTCCACTAAAGCCATCTCCGTGGCCACATAGGCTAGGTATGGATTGACTCCCCGCTTTCTTTGAATATGGTTTTGAAGGGATTTTGAAACCGTGTAAGAAAGCCCGTTAATCTCCCTCAACTCATCGATGATATGCTGGAAAAGAATTCTCCTTTCCGATACCTTCATTTGGTTGACTTCTCCAATACTTGCCGAAAGGCCAACCAGGTAGCTCAAAAGCGAATAGGATCTTTGGACAAAAATCTTTTCTGTCTCGACTGCAAAAAGTACTAGCTCCGGATTTTGGCTACAGTAGAAAAGGATTTGCTGCTGATTGTCAATGATAGAGTTAACCAAGGGTTCGGCTGTGGCCCCGATCCCAAACGCATCTATGACAATGGAGAGTTTGGCAAAGCGCTCCTGAACAACCCGGTATTTTTCTTTGACCGAATTGACCAGATTTTTATTAACCTCTTCATTGACAGCATTCCTTCCTTGAGTCGCTTTTGCTTCCTTCTGAAGGTTGTATTCCGATTTAGACTCTTCAACCAGCTGATGGAGAAGCGCAATATTTACCTGGGCAGCACCCTGTCCGAGATATGCAAAGAATACGAATATGGAGAGCCAAAAAAGTTTCATCATTGAAGGGTTTTGGCTTTTCTGGCGATGTCCTGAGCAAGTTGGATATCTACATTGATATACCCCTGAAATGGATTCAATGCCCTTACGAATCCTTTCATCTGAGCAAAATACATGGCCCGATACATGCCATAGGTGTAGGATCTAAGGATGACCATTTCAGTCAAAATCTGATTGATCAGCTTGGATCTTTCTCCTGCATCCATGAGGTTATTTTCCCCTCCCTTCAGCACAAAGGAACTGACCTCCAAGGCTAAGGAAGTCGCTCTTTGTTGGAATAGGACTGCATTCCGTTCGGCAAAAAGAAGCAATGCCGGGTTTTCTCCCGCCAGGTTCACCACCTCATTGAGGTCACTCGATATCCCCGTGGCAATTCTTGCTATTTCCTGAACATTGGAAAGATTGGTCAAGATGGAACTGACCTCGGAGAGGCCCCTGTAAATTTTATCCTGCATCGAATTGACGATGGTCAGATTTCCCGTGATAGCAAGTTGGCCTCGTTCAATCAAAGTCAAGCGTTCGTTGGTCGCATTCAGCTGAGAATTGATCACTGCCGAATGTGCTGCCGTCGCACCGGCTACAGCGGGATCCACATAAACAGCTTGTCCGAAAGCGGATCCGGAAAGAAGGAGAAAAAGGAATAATAGCAGGTAGTTCATAAAGTTTGGGGTTAAAAAGTGGGGGCTAAAGATTCTCTTAGAGGTGAGCCTTGTTTGTTCACCTCACTGAAAAAAGAATGAAGGGCATGTCCCGAGGAGGTATAATCCTCGACAAAAGCATCTAGTCCTTTTTGATACCCTCCAAAGGCTTTGATATAAATCTCGATGGCGGATTTTTCAGGCTTTTCAGTGGTGTAGGTCAGGTATTGGTGCAAGGAGACTTCTACTCCATACACTTCGCCTGTAGCTCCTCGTCTGATATAGACCTCCTTGAATCTGCCCCTTCCTTCCTGATTGTCGAGTTGATTGATGGTGAAAATCTTTTTTCGCTCATTCTCATTGATAGAAAGCAGAGAGGCGATCTGAGAATAATTGTCCTTGAACTTGGTCTGATCCAAAAGGCAAATCGTATCGGAATTATTGATGATACTGTCTTTGACTACGGCATTTCCGATGATGTCCCCAAGCTCCTGAGTCACCACAATGGCCTCTCCCCAGAATTTCCGGACTGTTTTGTAGAGATACAAAATATAGCCTGCCATGAGAGGGGAGGCAATTGCCTTCCAGGCTTCCTCGATGATGAGGGCTTTCCGGTATTTGGTCCGGAATCTCATTTTCTGGATGAATACATCCATGATGATGAGCGTGACAATCGGGAAAAGTACTTTGTGCTCTTTGATACTGTCAATTTCAAAGACCACGAATGATTCGGTAAACAAGGATTGGTCTACCTCTTCATTGAGCAGGTTTTCAAATTCCCCTCCCTTGTAGAATTTCTTGAGCACAAACCGAAATTCATCGAGCTCAAATCCGATGCTTTCCCGCTCCTTGATTTGGGGGATTTTTTCAAGAGCGAATTCATAAAAGGTATTGAAGCATAGCCGGTCAATTTTTCCTTCTTGGGAAAAGAAAGAGGAATAGTAGGCTGAAATGGTACTGGAAATCACATCTGCTTCTACCTGTGAAACTGTCCCCTCGGCAGTTTTCCAAAGCAGTGATACCAGGGTCAGCAGATAGTCCTTTTTCTCAATGTTGTATTCTTCCTCAGTGATTGAAAAAGGATTGGTGGTTATTGGATTTTCTTCGGTATAGGTGATGTATTTCCCCTTATAGTATTGGCACAAACCTGAGTAGGAATGGCCAGTATCCACAATGACGACATCCATTAGCCACTTGGGATCCGACCGCTTGTTCCACATGCAATACTGCTCGATCAGGGCATTCATGAAAAATGATTTGCCTGAACCCGAAGGCCCCAACACGAATTTGTTTCGGTTATTGATCCGATTGGTTTGCATCGGCAAATCAGCCGGATCGATCTTTAGAGGTATTCCCTGCCTGTCCGTAAACCGGATCTGAAAACCGCTTTTTTCATCTTTGTTCAGAGTCTCCTTGAGGAAAAAACACAAGGCAGCATCTGAGGTGGTCAGAAAGTAATCGTAAACTTTGAGCTCTGCCGTGTTGCAGGGAAGGAGCGTCCTGAAAAGCTCAAGCTGATTGTAGGAATTCTTATTGGCAACTATTCCCTGTTGGAAAAGAGATGATTCCACATAATTGCAGGCTCCCTGAATATTTTCCTTCATGGCAGAAACCACCACATTGAAATGGCAATTGACCAAAAGCTGGTTGTGTCTGGCCACATCGTCCAAAAGCCTATCGATGTCTTCGACACATATAGTATTGGCGGGATCCGGAATTCCGGAATGCCGCTTTCTTTTCAATTCAAGTTTGGTCAGTGTGGATCTTTGCTCAATGATTTCAATGACCTGATTGTAAACGATAGTCTGGAACAGCGGCACCTCGAAGAGAAACGCCATATTATCCACCGGGAAGCCTTTCAGGCTGTCCTTATCATTTCGCTCCAAATGGGTTTTGACATGCTCGGGAAGTTCAACCTTGTCGGTATCTACCAGCGTAATTGACCGAAAGGCCCTTTCTCCGCTTTCCACCTGAGTTTCTTCTGAAAGAAGATTGTCAAGTACAATCTTCTCTTCGTGAAAATTCATGCTGAGAATCCGTTTCACATAGCGGTCTGTTTCAAGAGCTGAAAGCGCTTCCGCCTTTATTCCCGCACGTTCAAAAAGGTCTGTTACTTTTCCGAGTGTCTGGACAAAGTCAATCACTGACTTTTGATTGTATCTGCCTTTTGCCCGTTTGGTAATGACCAAAAATGTCTTCAGAGAAGTGTACTGTCGTCCATGAAAATGGTCATCATACTTCTGTTGCAGGTATTCTTTGGAGTATGTCTCGCAATAGGTTTTGCGGGAAAAAATATCCTGTTTCTGAATCAGATGTCCTTCACCCAGGATCTTGATGAGATTGGTGTACAGTTGATGAAAAGAATCATATTTAGCCGAATCTGCTGAAAATTGTAAAACAGGATTGTCCAGTTTCAATATCACTCCGAAATCTCCCTTCAGATTAAACAGGCAATGAAACCCATTGATCTGATCTTCAATCCCCAAGTAGGGCAGCTTAAATTCATTCCTTTTTTTCCTGAACATGATTACTTCGATTTTAAAGAGGTGGCGATTTGAAATATTCCCACATACCTTGTTTTGCTGTGCAATCCTTTTTTCTGTTGTTGAGAGGTGATGAATAGACCGGCTGCGATTACCGAAATGGTAATTATTCCGCCTAACACCATACTGGTCAGGCTTCCAATAAGTCCTCCCAAAACCACTCCGATCACCAGGGAAGCGACTCCCCATCCGATGTATTTCCCTTGAAAACCCCGATAAATAAGAGGCTTTTGAAGCCCCTTATAAATCGGAAATTGCTTAGCCATTAGACACCGAAAAACGCCTTGATGATGACACTCACCAATACCAAGAAGAGACAGGAACCGCCCCAGCCCATCAATTCTTTATTGATATCCTGATCGCCGGAATTCCATTTGATGTAGACCCTCACGCCTCCAATGAGACCGACTACAGCTCCTATCACCAGGCAAAGACTTGCCACTGGATCTACATAAGCGAGAAGAGATGATTCGGCAGCTGTAATTCCCTGTACCCCTTGGGCTCTGGCCGATAGGGTTGCAATCGTAAGAATCAATGCACTTGCGATCCGTTTTTTAGTTCTGTTGAACATGACTTTTGTGTTTTAGTGAGAAATAAATGAGTGCTATTTTTGGGTGGGAGTCATGGAGTTCAGGTAAGTGGAACTGCATATAATCCGCTGAGAAAAAAGCCGATAGTGGATAAGAAAATACAGGCACCAAACCAACTGATCACCTGAACATCGATATGATGTCTTCCCAGTTGCCAGTTGTTGTAAACCCGCAGGCCTCCAAGCAATCCCGTGACTGCTCCGATTGCAAATGAGAGTCTGGACAGAGCGACATAGAAACTCTCCATATCCGACTCTACCTCTTGAAATTTTGCCACACCGGGAGGAGATTGGGCATAAGTTTCCATTCCCGACAAAAAGAAAAAGAGGGAAAGCAAACCGCCAATGAATAGGAACTGATTCGTCTTCATATGAACACCACCTTCTTTTTCATTTCAATACTTCCTTCCTTGGCGAGTACAAAAAGAGAGTTCAGGGTGGTCACTCCTCCGGTGGATTTGAATGGGCTGGGTTCGTTGATCTCAAATTCAATTTCTTCCGAGTCCTCATCACAGTTGGCCCATTCTTCCTTTGGCGGATCCAAAACGGGTGGTTTCTTGGTAGGCACCACCAAGGGCTCGTTATCTTCGATGACGGTTGGGCTTTCATCAAACTCGTTTAGGTCTGTCTGAAAGGTGTACGCACTCCCTTGTTGCACTTTGGAAAGGCGGGGTCTCCTCAGTACATCGAAAATGACATTGACTGCATAGTAGACCACATAGAAAAGGGATAGGTAGAGAAAGAAGTCTGTCCAGTTCATGGTGCTATAGTTTTTGAATTGATTGCTTGATTTCGTTGACCAGCTCAGGATTGTTCTCCAAAAAATCCCAGCATAGAAAATTCACAAAGGAGGTCACGTCGACCCCAAACGTGGGACTGAGAAGCTTCAGGACTTCCTCTGTCCGGGAATCCATTCGGATCAGCCTTTTGTAATTCCCATTGACCTCAAATTTTTTAATGGACTCCAAGAGGTCGTGGATATTGGGATTTAGGGTTCTTGAAGAGGCTTTTTGCGCAGGTTCCTTTGCTGGTTTTACCTTTTCGGGTTTAGCTTCAATTTCCCCACGAACCCCTTTCACCAGCTTGCTTATGTAGTCTCCGTTTGCCATTCGAGGTCTTGGTCTATATGGTCATCAAATAGTTTATTGAAAATGGGATCCAGGATCGGGGTAAGTGACTCAGGGGTGTAGGAAGTAGTCAGTCTCTGAAAATCAATCCGGTCTGAAATCGGAGTAGTCAATTCTCCAAACTGACTGAGTGCCTGATTAACACTTTCCAAAGTCTCGTATTTGACCGAAGACTTGACCCTGTTGGGAACCAGGATAATCCGGCTGGATGGGTTCAGCTTTTTGACCACGTAGCAAAATTCAAATGTGCTGGTGACGCTGTATTCGTCATAGAAAAAGGGACAAATGATCAATTCGGAACCCTTGAAAACCTGCACCAGATTATCATCGTCCATCTTCCCGGCAAGGTCAATCACGGTGAGCGTCTTAGGCTCCTGAGCTGCCCTTTTATGGATGGACTTGAATCCGGGAATAGATGAAAGCTCTACCTCATACAGCTTCTCGTTTTCCAATTGGTCTGAATTGAGATGCTTGTTGTACAGGGATTGCTGAAAGTCCATGTCAAAGACTTTCACCTTCCTTTTTCTTTTTTGGACCGCAAAATTCGAAAAGAGCACAGCCAGTGTACTTTTTCCAACTCCCCCTTTTTGGTTTGCGAATAGAATGATCATAGCCGTTTTTTTATCTCGTGATTTCATTGTCCCCCTTTCGCTTTTTATTTCTCTTCCTTCCGTGGGCCGCTTCATCGTCGACATCATCCGCAATGCTGAGTACCGGTACCAGATCAAAAGTGTCAGAAGTCGGCACCTCTCTGGTAGATCCGATTTCACTGAAGTACTCTCTTAATGCCAGTTGCTGTTCGGGTGAAAGAATGTCTTTGGCCGCTAATTCACCCTGGGATGTTTTCAGGTAAGCGTTGCCTTCCTTCTGTTCAATTTCCAAGGAGTGGTGCTCTAGGCCGTGGCGAACGGAGGAAAAATCATTGAGTGCAGATTGGAGTTTCACCTTCGCACTGATCGGATCAAGAGTCTTTGGTTGGCTGGATTTCTCAGCTCGATAGGATTTGTTTTCCCCTTCTTGTGCAAAGAATCGCTGAAGTGGGAATACCTCACTGCCTTTAAAAATGATCTTGTGGGTATGGTCAATCAGGGTATAGCCATAGGGAGTTTTTGCATCCTTCCCATGAAATACCAACTGAACTCCAAATTTGTCCTTGATAAAATCTCCGAGGTCAGAGCGGTACCCAATATGATTTTTCTTTTTGCCGTCAGGCGTAGGTTCAAACAGGGCAACAGGATTGGTGCTGTAAACCTTGGAATACCTGTCCAAAATTGCCTTCAGCTGTTTCACCCTAGGCTTATCCAGTTGAAAGGACGCTGTCTTTTGGGCCAGTTCTGACAGGGGAAGCTTGCCTTGCACCGAACCGTATTTGATCAGTTCCAGAACATCTTCCTTCTCTCTTACCTTGAATCCCAAGTTTTCAAGAATCAAGAGACCTTGGGCTTTTGTGCTGAAGTTGAATTCTCTGAGCTTACCAACAGCATTGGCAGCTTCTAGCTTCGGGTTCAGTCTCATAATTTCATTGATCGCTTCCTGTGCCCTCAGCTTCTCAAATGAATCATTGATCTTTTTTCCGTCCTTATCGATTCTGGACGAGACTATGTGGACATGATTATTGGCAGTATCCTTATGGAAGACAATCAGAAAAGGGTTGTTGCCATACCCCATTTTATCTATCCACTCATGAGCAATATCCGTCAGTTCCTCTTTGGAGTATTCCCTTCCTTTGCAGCTGATCATCGCATGGAACTGCTTGTCTTTGACAATGCTGTTCCGGTTGGAATGGGCAATCAGAAAGTTTTTGACCTCATTCGGACCTACATCTTTGGTGTCTTGTAGGTATCCAAAATTCCGGAGCCTCGTGAGCTCTCCTTTCTCATTCTGGGTTTTGTTCGTGTTGTAGGTCACCCCATTGAATGAACTGGTGCTGGAAAGAATTTTTACTCTCATTTGATTGCCCGGTAGATCTGTTTCAAAAACTTATTCATACAATCGCGGTACTCCAGATGCTTTGACATCTGGATGGTATGACTCAGAAAAATCTCCGGGGAAATTTTGTCCCGATAGGTATTCGCGTGCTTGGCCAGCTGATTGATATTATTGTTCACTCTGGCCTGTTCTGCAACCACCTTATCGATGGCGTTTAGGATGCCTTTGGTGTCAATGATTTTGCTCCCCTCGCTACTCAATTTCATTCGTATCAATTGACTCAATGACACCCCCAGGGACTTACTTTCCTCTTTCAATCGGGTATAATCATCCGGCTTTAACCTGACAGATACCCATGAGAGAATTTCTCTTTTATCCTTCATGGCGACATGTTGATGGAAGCAAAGAATCGGATTCCCCAAGTGGAAAAAAATACCCAGAACTGCGTAAAAGGAATAATTAGGTATATCTGCGTATATAGATTTCTCTATACGCAGATATACTTAGTCGGAGGTTTTGTACCCGAAAAACGTGATTAGGAGTAGGAATTCAGGGCGTTGATCAACTCAACCCTGTTTTTGCTGCCCGCCTTTTTGTAAATGGCTTGCAGGTGTTTGTTGACTGTTTTTTCAGAAATAAAAAGTACGTCTGCAATTTCTTTGCTGGTGAGTCCCTGAGCGGCCTTTTCAGCAACCTCGCATTCTCTTTTGGTCAATCCCAGTTCGGCGCAACGCTGTCCAAAAAAATCACTGGAATCGACCGGCTGTCTCTGGTCAATATCCTTGAGCTTTTCAAAAACCTTCCTGTTTTCGAAGATCATATTTCGGATAAACAGGAACGTGATTACCACAAACCCCAGGTTAGTCACCATCACTTCTACAAACTGGGACGTATCGAAATAGCTAAAAATCGGAAGGAAGACCCAAGGACACATGGCGGCATAGCTCAAGATGGCATCCAGGCTGAGTTGGCTTTCTCTATACTTTTTTCGGATGAAGAGAAATATCAGGATATCCATATATATGGCGTACAGGACAGGAATAGCCATGCCGTACCAAATGACATTGGGGAGGTCATTCGACAATGGGAGGAGAAATCCAAAAGCAATCAGGAATGGGGCAATGAAGAAAATCCAAACCCCCTTCTTTGCATGCCATTCCAAATCATGGAGGCCGAATACCTTGAAGAAATAGAATGGGAAATAAGAGCCCATGGTGAATCCGGTTCCGTAGGCTAGGTTAATCTGTAGATTGATATCTATGGGAAGATTGGGATCTGGAAAAAGGCCTCCGGCTATGTTATACAAAATCAATAGGCCCAACAGGATCAGGTAATATCTCCGGGTCTTGTCCGCTGGATTCTGGAGATAAAAGACCAGCTGAGGAATAAAGAAAAGAATCTCGCAAACGACAAAAATGAATGTCGCCAAGTGCATTTCGGTGCCGAATACGGTCATGGTTAATCCTTTCTATAGAAGTAAAATGGGAAGCCAAACTGAACAGAAGAAGAATAAACTGAGAAGCCAAAACTCTCATACCATTTGAAATTGCGCTCTGTGGAAGTCTCCAAGCAAATAGGAAGACTCTTTTCTTTTGCCAGGGATAGGACGGATTTTAAAAGTTTGGACCCTTCACCTTTACCTTGGAACTTAGGATCTACTCCTATAAACCACACATAGAGAAAGGGCTCTTTGGGTTGGACTGATTCAATGGCAGACTCTCTTTGCAATACCTTTGAGATTCTGGATAGACCAATTCCTTGAAGTGCAAGCTTGAGATCCCAAATCCAGAGCTTGAAAGGCTTTCTCTTTCGGTCGGAATATTTGATCAGCACACAGGAATTTCCGGAGTTTGAAACGAACACATCACCGTTTTCCAAACAGTTTTCCAGACTGTATTCCATCAACACTTCCCTTCCTTTCGGTGATTTACCTACGACAAAATCAACCGACTTATTCCCTTCAAAAGAGTTCACTAAAATGTTAATGATTTTTTCTCGATCCTGTTCAATGAATTTTCTCATGGTTCAGTTAGTTAAAATTTTACCGAGTTGCGAGGTTAAATTCCTCCATTTTGGATGATTCCGAGAGGGATCATCAGAATGGCAAGTTTGGTATTTGTGGAAAAAAATTCGGAAGAATTTTGTGTCACAAATACACAACTTGCAAGGAACACGCAAAAGGTTCCTCAACACTCTTTATCATCTTCACATGCTAAAAAAAGCACTGATTTTTCTTCAACGTTTCCTTGATCCGCTTATTGATCGAGCCCCAGAGAAGATAAATTAATTTCTATTCGAGGATTTATTTAAATCTGAATTCCCAATTCGAACTTGGATAGAAATCATCGAGATGGAATAGCCATAATATCCCTGTATCTGTATACTCTTATATATAGATATCCATATATATAGATATATTGAAAAACAATTTTTGCCTTCCAAAATACATTTGAGAGTATATATTTGTCAGAAACAATACTAAGAATCCGGCAAAAAGGGAGAAGGACTAATCCAAACTTAGCTCTAACCTCTTGAGCATTAGGGAATCAGGATCAAGGAAGTCAATGAATGGTCAGATCCCGAAAGTCATCTCCTAAAAAGGAGTTGAAAAGATCTTAGGACTACTCCTTTTGAATATGCCCAGATATAAAAATATATGGTTTTGCTATATTTTGGAAAAAATCTGTCAGTTAAAATACCCTAATAAGCCCATATGACTGAAAATCAACGCTTAAAAATCTTTAGGAAGTTTCTGAAAGCAACACAGGAAGACTTTGGATCTTCGTTGGGCTTGACCCAGGCGGGATATTCAGATATAGAGCGTGGGAAAAATAGCGTTTCAGGAAAAATCAAGATCCTCCTCAAAAGAGAGCATAATCTCAATCTGAAATGGTTGGAAACCGGAGAAGGAGAAATGTTTGCCGCTACCATTGAGGATTATGAGTTGGATGCCGATAAACTGGGAAATGACCAGGTATTCTTTGAACGCCTTCAATCTGAAATCGAAAGACTTCATTCAGAGATTAATCGATTGACAGCTGAAAACACCAAGTACCTTGAACTGGTAAATGCCAAGAATCAAATTATTGAGAGTCTTGAGGCAAAAAGCAGAAAAAGGTAAATACATTTTTATATAAATACTTTTTTACGGAAATACATTTTCATATCTTTAGTTAAACCAACTGAGTTATGAAGACTATCTCCATCATGAACCACAAAGGAGGAACGGGTAAAACCACCTCCTCCATAAACATAGGTGCAGGTCTAGCAAGGAAAGGCCACAAGGTGC
The DNA here is from genome assembly GCF_036245625.1 of Algoriphagus confluentis. Classification (NCBI taxonomy): domain Bacteria; kingdom Pseudomonadati; phylum Bacteroidota; class Cytophagia; order Cytophagales; family Cyclobacteriaceae; genus Algoriphagus; species Algoriphagus confluentis. The sequence continues at coordinate 155,187 of NZ_BTPD01000002.1, read as the reverse complement.
TTTTGGTAGATATTGACTCCCAAGCCAACCTGACTGAGGGATTGGGAATAGGAGAGGCTGAGGTTTCCGTTTACGACTCCATCAGAGAAAATAAAAAATTACCCATTCTCAATATTTCCGAAAATCTGGATTTGGTTCCGGCTTCGATTGACCTACTTGGTGCTGAGATGGAGATTGTGTCCAAGATCGGCAGAGAACAAATCCTAACTAAACTACTCAAACCAATCCGGGCAGAGTATGACTACATCATCATCGACTGCCCTCCATCGGTAGGCCTTCTAACGGTAAATGCAATGGTGGCAAGTGATACCATCCTGCTTCCTCTTCAAGGTGAATACTTTGCTTACAAAGGAGTTGATCGATTACTGGGGATCGTCAAGGAGGTTCGGGAAAACCTCAATGACTCCTTGGACATCGGTGGGGTATTTATCACTCAAATCAATCCCAATCGAATACTGACTAAAACGATTGTGGAGAAACTGACAGAAGATCTCCAGGAAAAAGTGTTTGATACTAAAATCCGGATCAACGTCGCCTTGGCCGAAGCTCAGCTTCAGGGACAGAGTATATTTGACTATGCTCCGGAATCCAATGGTGCCAAGGACTACGAAAAATTGGTGGATGAAATCCTAAGCAAATTAAACTAAGACCAAAATGGCTAAGAAGCTAAACGACCCAAGCAAGGGAAATAAAAATCTGGGAACTCAACAAAGAGGCCTCGGCATGCTGATTAATTCAGAACCGGAAACACAGCAAAAAGAAAAAACATCTAGCAAAGAATTCGACACCGAAGATGTCAAGATCTACTCGCTCCGGATTCCCACAGCCATGTTTGACAAGCTAAAGTATGAAATCGGGAGAGAGACCAAGGCTTCAATGAGAGATATGATTTTGAAGGCGGTAAAGGAGTATTATGGGATTTAGGGAAATGGTATTCATTTATTAAATGATAAATTCAAAAACTCGGAATGAAGTGTAAAAAATGAGACCCTTTTTAATAGTTCTTATTTAAATAGTTTATCAAAAAATGGATTATGTCTATTTTTTGAAAACTCTAAAAGCTTTCTAAATGTCATAACCTCAATATGCATATTGGTTTCTGGTTCAATTTTGAAATAAGTACCAAAAGGTGTCATTTTCCAACCTTTATCAGCGTTGTAAGTAGCTAATGGGTCTGGAATGAAATCCATGATAATGTATCCAAATTTAGGCGTTGTCTTTTTTATTAAAACCTGATTTCCTTTATAGTTCTTTTTAATAGGGGAATACAAAAATTCTTCAAAGTATGGTTCAACTAACTCTGAAAACTGCCATCTGTAATCATTCAAATTTTTTTGATGTGCAGTATCACCTGGTCGCTTAAATTCAAAAATCACCATGGAATTTACCTCGCCACTGCTTTTATCACCGAAACTTATAGGGTTATTAAACATCTGAGGGTTATCTAACAATATCAAATCCAATTCTTTTCGACTTTTTATTTGAGAATATGAGGTAATTGCTTTATCAGAGGCAATAAATTTATATGTTATAAATCTTTCATCTAGTATCCATAGGTTGTGATTTTCATAATCCAATTCGTTACTTGTTAAACCAAGAGGAAAAATGATATTATGGACATCTTCTTCCAGTTTGTATTGCCCATTTTCGTCTGCATCTAAAAATTTTTCAAAAAGTTCTAATATTGCCTTCCTTCGTGTCATGTAATCAGCTAAACTATCAACGTCATAAGCCGTTTTTGCTTTCAAATCAGCTATTATGCTGTCAATTGCTTCAGCACTGACCTGTTTCCCTTCAATGAACTTTTCAATATTATGTTCAACATTCTTACGAGCAGTAAATGCTATTTTATAAAGGTGCTCTTCTAGCTTATCTTCTGGAAGATTTGGAGGTATAGTTTCTAAAATATTATCATTCTTCAAAAAGCTATGGTATCTCCTAGCCTTAGTAATTATGTATTCCTTTACCTCATTTACACTTTTTTCCTTCGCTTCCTTAACTTGAGTTTGATACTCATTTTCTAGAATATCTGAAACTTTCTCTTCAATATCTTGAAATGTAATTATTTCAGAATTATTAAATAGTAGGTTTTCTTTTTCCTTTGGAACGTTGAATCCATTTCGAGTTTTAAAAACTTTATTATCTAAGTATTCAGAAACTAGATAAATGTCAAAAAAATAGCTTACTCCATTAAGAAGAATTGGATAAGTAAATATGCTATTTACATTCTTAAGATTCCGTCCGCCACCAACTGTTCTTGAATTTGCACAATAATACAAATAATTGTTTTTTCTGTTCCCTTCCTTTTGAGTTTTGGTAATATAAAGTTTGAAAAAGTTTTTGTTTATTTGAAATGTTCTTTCCTTTTCTTTTGAAACTTTTTCAAATAGTTCATTTACAACTTCGGCTGTATTGGATCCCTCATCAAGGATTTCAATTCTAGGCAATGTCCCACTCAGGTAGTAGATTAGACAATGCTGCATTATCGCTTCGGCTACTTGATTAATTGATAGTGCTGACTTTTCAAGAATGCTTGGGTTATTGCAATTCTTTATTTCAACAACAGTCTTGAAATCGCCTGTCTCAAGTTCCGTTAATGCGATAGGCTCGATTTCATTTTCAGAGGTAAACCTAAACTCACGCAAAAACCATTGCCCATTTTCAATGTATCTACTTTTAACATAGTATTCATCAAAAGCTGCAAGTACAGTGAATCTTCCAATTCCCTTACAACCGAAATCTTTGTTGATTTGAGAAAAGGGAGTTTCAAATGAGCGATAGTTTTTTGATGTAAACCCAACGCCATTATCTATTACTTTGAAGGAAGAAATTGTCTTTATTTTTTCAAAATTAAGATTTTGAGGAAAATCACCTCTCTCGATTTGAATTTGAATCTTCTTTTCTTCACTCGGCTTTTCGGATTGTTGAAGACTAATAACAGAATTGACCACACATTCCAAAAGAGGAAGGAGTACATCGTCTGATGTTAGATCAACTTGTTCTACAATATTTCTTACTGGTACAATCATTTCTTTCTGGTCGAATGATTCCTTGAATCTCCATAGCTCGAATTGGCTACCCAAATATTCTGTGGGTCATCTAAGTACGGAACTGATTTTTCGGATTATTTTGCTTTCAAATTAAGCAATTGGGTGATTTGATCAAGGCCCTAAACCATATTTAAGTTGGAAACTGACAAAAAGTGACTTTAAAATTTTGCAATCCTGACTTCTTCGCCTTTGAAATCAAGTAGAACAGAAAAAATGGAAGGCCAAAGCTCCCCTTCATGTGAAAAGGAAAAGTTTTCATCTGAATTCAAATAGAGTGATTACGGATTGATAAATCTTACTTTTGAATACCTGTCCTGCCTTTTAACCCTCATCTGGAGATCATTCCAACCAAAAACTCATTTAGATCCTCAGAACCAGAATATTGACACCTTTTATCTGATACTTGCGTATTGACCATCAAAATGTTCTTGACCTCTGAAAACTTCATTTCAAGGCTAGTCATCAACTTTCGCATTTTATCTCTACATCCCCTCAAAGATTTCAAATCCCAATCGGTTGTTAATCCTGCTTCTAGGCAGTATTGGTAAAACTGGGCCACCTTTATGAATTCATTAGTGTAGGCTTCTCCGGTTGAATCATTGTCTAGGTAAAGTTCTACTTTTTGCCTTTCTTTCAAAATATCCAAAATCAACCGAAGACTCAGATTCGCTGTGCTGTTCAAGATGATTGCTTTAAAATCTGTATCACCGGAAAGCTTCAAATAGCTCAGAAAGTCAAACCAGCCTTCAAAAAATTTAATGCTGGCAGGTGTACCTAGAATCTGAATTGAAACACCTCCTCCTAGGATATTTCCTTTGAAAATTGAGGATCGCAGTACCCATCCTCCTGATTCATTTGGGAAGCCAATGGCGAAATATCGCTTTCCTTTATTCCGCCAATGAACCTCCTTGGCGAAGGGCTTGATGTCTTCTAGTTCTAGTCCTCTTCCTCGAATGTAGTTTACCAAAGCATCATGTGAGATTTCGGAAACTTTCTCTACCACTATCTTTTGCCTTTCCTCCGAGGTTCTTTTCTGGATAATCTTTTTGACTGGAAAGGCCCCAGATAGGCGCTCTACAGATTCCAAAAAGGTTTTGTTTTCAAATACCTGTACAGCCCGGAAGATATCGCCTCCTAATCCTGCAGCATGGTCATACCACACGTTAGATCTATCGTCCACTGCAATGGATCCCGTTCTCTGCTCGAAAAAGCCAAAGAAGTGTTCTTTGCCTTGGACTCCTTCATACTTGAGGCATCCTGATTTTACCAATCCATGGAAATAGTCTAATACCGAAAATTCTTGCTTGATCCGTGCAGCCTTTTGTTTGATTTCTGAGTAGTTCAAATTTTTTTACATTTTTATATAAAGACATCTATACATAAATAATACATCTTCCTGATTTATAGGACCGTTATCTTTTCTTTTGTCGTGAATTGTCGGAGTACCTGCAAAAAGAAAAAGAAGGGGTAGAAGCTGGTTGAATTCGTACGAATCGTACTGCTCGTACCCCTCGTACAGTTCGTACCCCTCGTACTTTAGCGTTTTAGGATTGAGGTTCTTCGTCTACCTCAATTTGCTTGAGCCATTTCCTAACCGCTCCTTCTGATACACCCAGCTCTTGGGCTATTTTCACATTGGAATGACCCTCATTTTTGAGTTCCAAGGCTTTATTTCTCAATTGAGATTTATCGACCGGATTTAATTGCTTCAAATGATCCGACTCTTTTCCAAAGTGGAGAAACTTGAACGAGCTGAAATTTGAGTCTTTGCCGATTTTACAGACTAGGACATTTTCAGAAGGGTATTTAAAAGCACCATACCTTACTTTGATCTGCTTCAGGTATTTAATGGATGGGTCTCTTTGACTTTCACCCACTGCGAAACATGAATCGATGAGGTTAATGAAGCTCTTACTCCCTTGGATATCATTTCTACTAATAGGGGCAAAGAGGTTTCTTTTAGGAGTATGGGCAATCAGCAAGATTGACCATCCATGAATCTTCTTCAGATTGTTAAGCCTGATTAAAAATGGAGTGGTATTCCTTGCCTTCTCATTGTCAGAAATCACACATGAAAGGTTGTCGATCACCAGGATTTTGGCCCCGGACTTAGAAGCTTGGATCTCTATCTCTTTAAAAAGGAAGCTTTCATATTCTTCGAAGGTTTCATCAAATCCATAGGGATTGATTTCGGCTCTTAGGAAAAGGTCACTGAATTCGAAATGATCATATAACTCGTCCTTTTCTCGGTCATATTGAGCATACCGCATTTCAAATTGCTTTGAGGTCAATTCCAGGTCAAAATAGATCACCTTGGAAGGCTTAAGCTCCATTTCCAACCCAAGTGTGGGAATACCTTTGGACACACTATCAATGATCTGGACAGCTAAGAGGGATTTACCCTGATTGGTGTCTGCAAAGAGAATGCACAGCTCTTCTTCATACCAAAATTGCCCGAAAATCTTCTTTGGAATGGGTCTGCCTTTGGCTTCGTCCATCCATTCGTTGGCTGATTTGATGATTAGAAATTCACCGGAATAGTGATTGTTTGAGTTTGTATTTTCAATTGATGGGATCATGATTTTGACAATAAGATTTGGTCTAGCATTTTGGAGTAAATGCTACATTTCATTTTTAGGAAAACTTTAAGAATTAGACTGAAAGAAAATCAGCCAGCAGCCGGTAAGTGGCGTAGAGAATTGTAAGGACTGAAAAAGTCGAAAGAGCTGCCTGACCTAGGTTGACAATGATCAAAAGATTGTCCATCTTAGTGCATGTTTTTAATTTTCTGAGGGTTAAAAGCAATCTAAGGAACTGCCATTGAGCATTTTCAACAAAGGAAAGGACGAACATCCTTTCCTTTTTTAGTTCTCAAACTCTCCTGCAAAAAATCTATCCACTTCTCTTTGGTGAATAAATCGTCGCTTGCCTCGGTACATAGAGCGAAACTCCTGTCCCTTAGATTCAGAAACTGATTCCATTTTTGAAATGGAATAGTGGGACTTTACTCCTGTGGCTTCCATAAATTCCTGAAGAGATAACCATTCATCTTTTACAGACTTATTGGCTGGATGAATGCTTGAGATTTTTTCTTCCAGACTTCGGAATTTTTCCTCTAGCCATTTTTGGCTAACAGCTGAAAACGGAATAAAAGTGTCTTGATTCATTGTGATTTGAGTTTGATTTACTCAAATATAGAGAAAAAATATAAAATCGGTCACTAGTGACCGATTTTTAAATTAATATTTTTACATACCCTCAATCGAGGTCTTTATTCCGCAAAACTTAAAGTACTGAACTGTTGCAATCGAATTGGCCAGAGAAAACCTGAATTATCTAAAGTAGGTTACTTTGAGATTTCGATCGTTTTTAAAAAGCCTAAAACTTCCATCAAAAACCCATCTGGGTTTTCAAAATGAACATTGTGACCAGTATTCTCAAAAATCCTATGCGTCACTAATTTGCTATGCTGAATTTTTAATTTCTCATTTTCACTTTCGAACGGAAAAATATCGACATCATGTACGGGATCTAAAATCAAGATTGGAACATCTAAATTTCTAAAAATCACGAGAGGTTCCATTTGTGCCATGGATCTAGCAAATAAAGGGACCTGAGAAGAATTCTTGATATTTTCAACAAACTGATCAATTGTTGAGATGTGGAATAACTCTTCAAGTCCGGCTCCAATCGTCCAAAACCCATCTTTATCCTGGGTGATCCAGGCTAACAATTCAAACTGAGTCCCAGCATCTGTTACATCAACGTATTCTTTAAAGCACTCGAATTCAGAATTAAATCTTCCGTACTCAACGCGGTCCTCAAATAGCTTTCCGGCAAAATCAAAAAGTTCTTCGTCCTCAAGTGCGTGATAAAAGGTGTTTGTTCCAACTGATCCTCCATCCTCAAGAATAAGCCCATGAACTCTTTCAGGGTAAGCATCATAAACGGCAGATGCGATATATCCACCTCTTGACCACCCACCAATTACGGCTTTCTCTATACCTTTTTGATCCATCAGGTCGATAACATCATCTGCAACGTGATATAGAGATACTTCATGACTAGGAATTGGAGTTAAACCATGACCATAATAATCAATGGCAATTAGGTAATATCCCTGTTTAGAAATTCTTTCTGCCAATTCCTTTATTTCATATGAATTAGTGAAACTTCCATGTATCCAAATCAATGGTAAATCAGCGGGATTTCCCCAAGACAAGTAATGCATTTTTACATTCCTCGTTTCGATGAAATTACCATGAGTCAATTCATATTTTTCAATTTCAGCTCGGGCCAGTTCATACCTTTTTAAAAAATCATTAGCCCCTTCATCCTGACCAAAGGATTGGGTACTTATCAATATGGAGAATACCCACAATATAATCCAGATGAAAAACTCACTTTTACACATCAAAAATCAATATTATCTATTCTATAATCCTTAAGAAACCTTTTTATCAAAATCCACTGATATTGGGTTCAATCTCTGGAAGTGCTTCATTTCAGTATCAAATTTTTCATCTAGCCATGTTTTCAATCCTGAAAGCTTCTGATTATCATTGAGGCTGACCATCCTAAATTGAAGCCGATTCACTTCCGGCCAATTCAATGATTTATAGATCTTAAAGAAATCGAAAACTTGCTTCACTTCATCCAAATCCATTATTCTACGGAAAAGCCCCAAATCAAGATGCTGTATCCCAGACAAGAATTTGGTGGGCCCAGCTGCATCAAGTAAGTCGATCAAGTCTTGATTGATTTCAGCTAGAATTCCCCTCATTGCCTTATCCTCAAAAATCTGATCGAAATAATCTAGTACCTTTTCTAAAGATGCATTCTCATAGTGCTCATTGACAACCATGGAAGGAGTAAACTCCACGTTCAATACATCTTCAAAGTAGTCCCGAAGCAACTCAATATGCTTAACCTCTGCCTCAATAATGGCACTAACATCCGGGCTTAAATAACTTAAAATGGAAGGATCTCCACCATTTTGATTTACATACCTTATGCCTAGCCTTGAAGCAAATTTGGTTTTGACATTCTTATACCTCACCATTACATACAAAGGAAAACTGGATGCCGATTTTCCAATCTTTTCTAATTCCTTGGCGTGATAATGCTTGATCGCAAGCTTTGTTTTCTTTTGCATGTCTATCTCTGAATGAAAGAAAGAATCCTTCGGTAAGTCTCCACCGTCTTCCTTTCGGTGTAGTATTTCTTTAGAACTGATCCTGGGGAATGTCCAAATATCATTCTAATATCATTATCATCCATCCCCAATCGATCTGTCCACGTTCCGAAAGTCTTTCTTCCCACCTTATTGGAGAGTACATCCGGAAACTTGATTTTTTCCGCTAGTACCTTCAGATGTTGATTAAACTTTTGCTCTGAAATAGCCACTTCTCTAGGAAACAGGTATTCTTCACCCTCCTGAAAGTATTTCTTGACAATCTTTTTGGCGGTATCATTTAAAGGAATCCAAAACTCTTCCCCATTCTTCTTTCGCTCTCCTTGAAGTACTAGATGTTCAGGATTTTCTCCTAGCAGGTTCCAATCAAAACCATTTTCGGACTTAATCCCAATCAAATCATTATAATACAGGGCTGTATTGCATAGCAATAAGAAAAGGTCTCTGGTAACTTCCAGCCTTCTTTCCTCCGGGGTGAACTTCAAGTTCTGAAGCAATTCATATTGCTTATCATTCACATAGATGATCTTGTCAGGTCGTTTTGTCGAATTAATGTCCAATCTTTCAAAAATCCCTTTTTTAAATGGGACACTGTATTGATCGCAATACTCCCTGTAAATCACCTTAAGACGGTCTACATATTTAGCAACAGTGGTATCCGAATTTATCTTTGTGGAATCGCTGCGTAAAAAATCTATCAACCCCAGTATGTAGGATTCATCGATATCAGCCATCATGGCTTGACTTCGATAACTATCCACCAGATTTTTCAAAGTCACATAGACCTTCTTGGTACCCTCTTCTTTTTTGGAGGTTGAGCCAAACTTTAATGAGTATTCTATATAGGACGAAATCTTATCACTTGCCCCAGGGGCTACATTCCCATTGACACCTTTGATTCTTTTACCCTGATGTTTCACCAGGTAGATAGCTTTCAGCTTCTCGGCAGTCAAGATTTCGCCACGCTTAGAAAAATCATGAATGATTTCTTTGAGATGGTGAATTTCACGGGCAATTAATCGATTATGGGAGTCGGCATAATTATACTGACTATTCACCCATTTGAGAGCTTTTCCAGACCAGGCATTCTTGGGGATCTTTTCAAGATTGAGATTGATGTAATGTCGCCCCTTTCGATTAATGCATAAATAAATCGTTTCACCTTCAGAGGATTTCTTGCCCTTCGGATTCAGAACCGCAGAAATTTTGAAATCTATCATGGTTCAAAATACCAATAAAAATCAAGGGGGACAAAAAAGCGGACAATTAGGGGGACAAAAAGGGGGACAAAATCATTCGAATTTGTCAGAATCAAATAGATTCGAAATAGTTCTAAATGCCTGAAAAACAAAAAACTCTGAATAATTTTTACATTATTCAGAGTCTAGAAGTAGCGGGAACAGGACTCGAACCTGTGACCTTCGGGTTATGAGCCCGACGAGCTACCAACTGCTCCATCCCGCGATATTGTGATGCAAAGGTAAGGACTATCTCTCAAAAATCAAGTACCTTTGCAAAAAATTCTTGGAAAATGAATCCCCAATCCCACAAAGCAGGATTTGTCAATATCATCGGTAAACCCAATGTAGGCAAGTCTACACTCATGAATATCCTTGTGGGTGAGCGGCTTTCCATCATCTCTTCCAAAGCTCAAACCACCCGTCACCGAATCGTCGGAATCACAAATACAGAAGATTACCAGATCGTGTTTTCTGACACACCGGGAATGCTGAAGCCCAAATATGAGCTACACAAAAGCATGATGGGCTTTGTCAATCTCTCACTGGAAGATGCCGATGTCATTCTCTTCGTCACCGACCTTTACGAAACTGAAGAAGAAATCGAGGAGGTCATTCAGCGTATCAATCAATCCGGAATCCCAGTCCTTTTGGTCATCAACAAAATTGATTTGGCCAAAGAAGGACAGCTGGAAGAAGTCACCTCCTATTGGACCCAAAGGGTAAAAGCAGACGTGGTAATCCCCATTTCGGCAAAGGAAAACTTCAATACAGAAAAAATCCTTCAGGAAATTCTAGACAAACTCCCCGTTCATCCCCCATTTTATGACAAGGAGGAACTAACTGACCGCCCGGAGCGGTTCTTTGCCTCCGAGATCATTCGTGAAAAGATCTTCACCAATTACAAAAAGGAAATCCCATACAGCACCGAAGTCGGTATTGAGGATTTTCATGAGGAAGAAGCGATCATCCGGATTCGGGCTACTATTTTCTGCGAAAGAAACAGCCAAAAAGGAATCCTGATCGGAGACAAGGGTAAAATGCTGAAGAAAGTTGGCACAGAAGCCCGGGAAGATTTGGAGAAGTTTTTCGGAAAAAAAGTCTTCCTCGAGACCTTTGTCAAGGTGGAGCAGGACTGGAGAAAAAACAAATTAAAACTTAAAAAATTCGGGTACGACACCCTTTAATCATGGCAAATATTGTAGCAATAGTAGGAAGACCAAACGTAGGAAAATCTACCCTTTTCAATCGTCTGGTAGAAGAAAGAAAAGCCATTGAGGACAACCTGAGCGGAGTCACCCGAGACCGCCACTATGGACATGCCCAATGGTCCGGCAAGTTTTTTTCTGTGATCGACACGGGAGGATATGTCACCGGGTCTGAAGACATCTTCGAAGCGGAAATCCGAAAGCAAGTCAAGCTTGCCATCGAGGAAGCCGATGTCATTCTTTTTGTGGTGGACTGCCATGATGGATTGACTGATTTGGATTCAGAGTTTGCCAATGAGCTTCGTGGAACAAAAAAGCCCCTCTACATCGTAGCTAATAAGGCGGACAACTTGGACAAGGCCCTGATGGCCAACGAATTTTATGCCTTAGGGCTTTCAGACTATGAGATTTTCCCTATAGCAGCAGTAAGTGGAAGCGGTACGGGGGAGCTTTTGGATGAAGTGATCACCCACTTTGCCGATGAAGGGGAAGAAGATCCGGATGCAGGAGTACCGAAGATTTCCATTTTGGGAAGACCCAATGTGGGCAAGTCTTCTTTTCTCAATGCCTTACTCGGTCAAGAACGGTCCATTGTCACCGATGAAGCCGGCACGACTCGGGATGCTATCCACACGAGATACAAGTTTTTCGGCAAGGACTTTATCATCACCGATACGGCCGGAATCAGAAAAAAGGGAAAAGTAAAGGAAGACATAGAGTTTTACTCCGTGATGCGCTCGCTTCGCACTTTGGAAGAATCCGATGTGGTCATCGTCATGGTGGATGCTACCCGAGGCCTTGAGGCCCAGGACATCAATCTCATCGGCTTGGCTATCAAAAACAATAAGGGCATCCTGATCATGGTCAACAAGTGGGATTTGATCGAAAAAGATCACAAGACCATGAACAAAATCAAGGAGGATATGATGGAAAGACTGGGAGAGCACAAGTGGATCCCGATCATCTTCACTTCCGTGACCGAAAAGCAGCGAATTTTCCAAGCCATCGAGTTGGCTGTGAAGGTATATGAGAATAAAACCCGCCGGGTTACCACATCCAAGTTGAATGATGTTTTGCTGACGGAAATTGAAAAATATCCTCCCCCAGCATGGAAAGGGAAGTACATCAAAATTAAATATGTGACCCAATTACCCACCAAAAATCCGGTGTTTGCTTTCTTCTGCAACCTGCCTCAATACATCAAAAACCCCTATACCCGCTTCTTGGAGAACCGGATCCGGGAAAATTTTGATTTTGAAGGAGTTCCGGTAAAAATCATTTATAAAAACAAATAAAAATAATTTGGGTGGCACTTGTACAATTGAAAATTTTACTAGTACCTTTGCCTCGTAATTAAGAAAACCATAACAAATGAAAAAAGTATTTGCAATTTTCGCAATCGCTGGTTTGATCGCTACTGCTTCTTGCGGTAACAAAACCACTGAAGAAACTGTTGAAGAAACCGTAGTTGTTGAAGAGACTCCAGTAGTTGAAGAAGCTCCTGCTGTTGACACTGCTGCTGTTGCTGTTGACACTACTGCAGTTCAGTAATCACTGACACACAGAAGAAATTAAAGCCTCAACTGAGTTGGGGCTTTTTTTGTGTCCTTATTTTCACCCATCACCTCCACTAGCGAAAAAAAAGTTTATTGGCCAAAGCCCACCTCCGGAATCACCAAATTCCGGTATTTTTACTTACATGAAGGTCCCTCCTGCCCTGATTTCTATTTTCACCAAGCATCTGCCTCCTACCTCTATTTCTTATTGCGCCTTGCTTTGGGAGGAGATTCCTTTTCACTTTCATGTCAAAGCTCCACGCACATCCAAACTTGGCGATTTCAGATACCGCAAAGACCAAAAAATCCAAACCATCACCCTCAATTCAGACTTAAATCCATACCAGTTTTTACTCACCTTTATCCATGAAGTGGCCCATTTGAGGACTTTTGAAAGATACGGCCCTGTACATGCGCCTCACGGAAAAGAGTGGAAAAAGGAATTTCGGCAACTTTTGGCTCCCATTCTTGTAGACTCGGTATTTCCGAAGGACATCTTAGTCCCTCTGAGACTCCACATGCAGAATCCCTCTGCCAGTTCGGCTAGGGATCTTTTCCTCATGAAAGAAATGAGCAAATACGATAAAAAAATCATGGATTCGGAGGAGACGTTTCTTGCCGACCTACCCGCAGGTCAATCTTTTATCTTGCAGGGAAGAACGTTCACCAAAAAAGAAACGCGGAGAACCCGCGTGATGTGTGAGGAAGTAAGTACGGGGAAAAAGTTCCTCGTTTCCCGATTGGCAAAAGTTATTCCTGCTTGATCTGCCAATCAGTCCCGTTCCTCGCCGATTTGGTTTTCGGGCTGGGAAAAGTCCTTGGGTTGAGGTAGTTCCTGTATGGAATTGATTCCAAAATATTCCATAAACTTCTGAGAAGTCCCATAGAGCAAAGGACGTCCTATCCCTTCGGATTTACCTTTGATTTCGATGAGTTCCTTTTCCAGAAGCTTTTGGATCGAGTAATCGGAATTCACTCCGCGTATCTGCTCCACATCTCCCTTGGTCACGGGCTGCTTGTAGGCTACGATAGAAAGCGTTTCCAATTGGGCAGTCGAAAGCTTTTTCTGGGATTGCTGTCTGAGCAAAATACTGATGGATGTCTGATAGGCCGGCTTGGTCAAAAACTGATATCCACCACCCAAATGCTCCAAAGCAAAGGAAAAATCGTCCTGATTGTATTTTTTTCGCAGGTCATATATAGCCGATTCAACATGGTCTACGGGGATTTCCGCCTCAAACATCTCTCCGAGACATTTGACAATCTCGGAGACTGAAAGGGGTTCGGGAGCACAAAAAATCAGCGCTTCGATATGTCGATGAAGAAATTCCAAGATTTCTTTTGCTACTAGTTGGTCAAAAAACCAGCCTGGATATGGTCAAGGTATTCGATAAGAATTAGCTTTCAGCAGGCAAAATCAACAATCCTTAAACTCAAGGAAGGATCGTTTATTTTTTTGCAAGTTTAGCTTCGATGGAATGCATGGTATGAGGCACTGCTTTGAGTCTTTCTTTAGAAATCAGTTTCCCGGTATCCACGCAGACTCCATAGGTGCCGTTTTTGATCCGAATCAGCGCATTCTCCAAATTGATGATGAATTTTTGCTGCCGGGCGGCAAGTTGACTCATGCTTTCGCGCTCCAGTGTATCCGCTCCGTCTTCAAGGAGTTTGGAGGTAGAAGCAGTGTAGTCAGTTCCACTGTCATTTTTCTTACTCAGGGTCTCTTTGAGAGACACCAATTCTTCCTTGGCCACGGCCAATTTCTGCAAAATGATCTCTTCAAATTCCTTTAGTTCTTCGGGAGAGTATGCTGTTTTTCCTTCCTGACTCATAGCTTCTAGGGTTAAAGGATTGGAAAAATCCAATCGTTGACATGGGTTAATTTCCCTAAAATACGTCGGTCTTCGATATTTCCAAAAAGTAAGACGAGCCAACAATGGATAAATCCATAAAGCCCATTCGGTGAAAATTTTTAACCCTTAACAGTCAATAACTTATAAAAAAATCAGGATAATATGTTGAAAATTTAGGCTACAGCCTGTTCATCTTGCATCAGCTTTTTCAGCCTTTTGGAAAGGCAAGTAAGGTCTACTGAGATGCGAAAGCGCATGGTCAGATAGGATTGAGCTTCCAGTAGCTCTTTTCCTTCTTTGAGGACTATCTTTTCGATGGTTTGAGTGATAAGGTCGCGTTTCATAAAATTCAATCTTTCTGTCTTATTAATATACAGAAAAAATGGTTTTAGGTTACAATTTATGTAGAAAATCAAAGTTTTATCCCTACCACTACCGTCTTTTTGATGATGAGCAGCTCTCCCCCGAGATTATACAATTCAGCCAAAAGCACATAATATCCCGGACGAACTCTGCGTCCTTCGGCATCTGTACCATCCCAAACAAATAATCCTTCCCTTCCCAAGAGTTGATTCTGTCCCAAAGTCTCCACCAATTGACCCCCTGAAGTGTAAATACGGAAGGTCCCAAGCCAGCCAGGTTGATCCAAAAGATAGGAAATGCTAGTAAATGAGGGGCCAAAGCTTCCTTCCGGATCAAAAACCTTGGGATCGATCGTAATCACTGACTCCAAATCCTTGGGCTCGATGTCCTGAGAGTTTCTTCGGCCCGGAGTAGCGTAGTCTTCACCAGCGGAGGCGGATTGCCAGTTTTCAGAGGTCGCCGCTGCCGGAATTTTAGAAATTCTCTCCAAAGAGACCCCTTTTGAGTTGCGAAGAAGAGGATGATGCAAGGAGCTGGAATACCGAAACTCCTCCTCTACTTCACCATCTGGCCGGACCAATACCACAGTGCCTCCTGAGATGGGATAACTGGGCAAGGAAGAAATCTGCAGCATCCTTCCTGAGGCGGACTTGGGATAGGTGATTTTCAGTCGGGTAGAATCCGTGGAAATCGCCAAGTAGTCCTCTGGAGGAAGAAAAAGGCCCCTTTCACCAAAAAACCTCAACTGTGCCACCTGCCCGTCTGAACTTCGATTCCCCAAGGCCCATCCTTCCAGATTGAGATATTTCTGGGTAGTATTTCGAATTTCCACAAACTTGGGATCCCCAGGAAGGGGATCAAAAAGCAATTCATTCAGGATCAGGTCACCTTTTTGAACTTGGGAAGGCCAAACCAAGCTTATCGGCCCCAATTCAGGCAGATCACCTCCTAAGCAGTTTTGTAGTCCGGTGAGACTTATGGAAAGGACAACCCCCTCTTCTATCGGACGATTGAGGTACACTCGAATCTCTTTTCCGGAAATAAGAAAGGCCGAATCGATACCCACTTCAGGAGAAAGTCTCACATTTCCCGGACCAAACACGGATAAAATGGGATAACTCAACTCCATGAAAATCTGCATTGAATCCAAAAAGTACCGTTTGGAAATCATGGGCATTTCTCCTCCAAAATCAGGATCAAACACAGAATTGAGTTCTCCCGGTGTCCCCCGCTGGGGAGATTGGGAAGGAAGCAGAAAATTAGAGTTTCCACAGAGGAAGCTGGGGTTGATGACCTCCAAACTGTATCCTCCTCCAGAAAATTCAGATCCACCCCAAGAAGCCGTAGTGTAGGAAAGCTCATCGACCAGCAATTCTCCAGTTGTTTTTAGGCTGACTTGATCCCCTGAATTTAGTAGGGTCGGCCAAGAACCAATGGCTAAAACCTCTCCGAAAGGCTGAAGCAGACTGGCTTGATTTGCCGGGCCAAGCAAAAGATAACCTCCCGGGGGCATCCAATATTCCGGAAGAATAGCTGAGGTCCTGGAATTGGATATAACTAACCCTCCTAGCCTCCACTCTTTCTCTCTCGGATTAAAAAGCTCGATGTATTCCACGTTGGGCAGATCCTGATCATTTCTTGGAGCCGGCATGAGCTCATTGATCACCAGAGACTTTAATTCGAAAGCAGTAGGATCAAAAAAAGAAAAAGCAACCAGAGTATCCAGAAGGAAATTTCCTTCCAAATCCGGAATTGACCTAACTCCGATTTCATAAGGTCTTCCTTCCTCCAAGGTTTGGGAAAAGTAAAGAATTGCCGTGGAATCGTTGAGCAAACTCACCCGTTCCGGATTTTCTCCCTCCAAGGTGTAGGCTAATGGAATCTGAGCAAAACCGGGATCTACCGGCTCATCAAAGCCTAAAAGAAGTTCGGTAGCCGAATATCCCTTGACCCGATCAACCCCGGGAGGATCAGTATCCACTACAAATTCCCCGAACGCAAAGTCATCCATCAACCAACGTGCAGCACTACCCGAACCCGGACCATATTCGATTTCTAGCTTGAGAAAAAATGCCGTTTCTGACCTCATTTCCTCCGGCAGATCCAAAATATACCTCCGGAATTCCTGATCCTCATTTCCAAATTCATTCTCCTCTCCCAACCTTGTTCTTCCTTCAAACTCCCCGTTGAGACTTTTCCCCCAAGAATAAAAAACCGCCGCCGGACGACTTCCAGTACCGTTTCTAAGAGATCTGGACCAAAATGACACCTTGGGATCGGATAAGCCCTCGGTGGACAACCTAACCCAAAGCACTCCATTGAAGGTACTGATAGGCTGCACCGCCAGGGCACCGCTTCCCTCCCTACCGGCACTGCCGGATCGGAAAATTCTTGCTGAGGTACTGCGAACCTCATTTCCCCACCAACCCGGAAGAAATTCCTCCGGAAAAGACTGAATCTGGAATAGGGACTCAAAATTCTGGGATTGCCCAAAAGCAGTCCAAGTCCAAGCCATATTAAGGACTAGGAAAAATCCCTTCTCGAAAAAAAGATTGGCGAACTTTCTCATAGAAAAATTCCAAAAAATACTTCTTGAATATACAATTAAGTATTCAGTTTTAAAACACTGACTTACCTTTCATAAATAATTCCCTTTAGCTCCTGAAAATGAAGCGACAGTCCTTACTTTTGCAACCCAAAACATTCTAAACCTATACCTAAAATGAAACTGGCTGTAGTAGGCGCTACCGGTCTGGTAGGCTCCGAAATCCTCGAGGTGCTTGACGAGCACAACTTCCCTTATGACGAACTGCTTTTGGTCGCTTCTGAGCGCTCAGTAGGTAAACAGATCGAGTACAAGGGCAAAAAATTCGCCGTAATCGGTCTTGCTGATGCGGTAGCAGCCAAACCCGAAATCGCCATTTTCTCCGCAGGAGGAAGCACCTCCCTGGAATGGGCTCCCAAATTTGCAGAGGCAGGTACTACTGTGATCGACAATTCCTCCGCCTGGAGAATGGATCCTTCCAAAAAACTGGTAGTCCCTGAAATCAATGCCAAGGAACTGACCAAAGAAGATAAAATCATTGCCAACCCCAATTGCTCCACCATCCAGATGGTTTTGGCTTTGGAACCTTTGAGACACAAGTATGGAATCAAGCGAATCGTGGTATCCACTTACCAGTCTGTAACTGGTACCGGTAAGGCCGCTGTGGATCAGATGATGGCTGAAAGAGCAGGCGAAGCCAACCCTCCGATGGTCTATCCACACAAGATCGATATGAACGTACTTCCTCACATTGATGTATTCCAGCCCAACGGATACACCAAGGAGGAAATGAAAATGATCAACGAAACCAAGAAAATCTTCAGTGACAATACCATTCAGGTGACTTCTACCACCGTGAGAATCCCGACTATGGGAGGTCACTCCGAAGCGGTCAATGTGGAGTTCAAGCAGGATTTTGATCTTTCAGAAGTGAGAAGTCTATTGGAAAATGCTCCGGGAATTGTGGTACAGGACGACCCAACCAACTTTGTGTATCCTATGCCGATCACCTCGCACAAGAAAGACGAAGTTTTCGTAGGCCGATTGAGAAGAGATGAATCTCAGCCAAATACCCTAAACATGTGGATCGTAGCAGATAATCTTAGAAAAGGTGCTGCGACCAACGCGGTTCAGATTGCAGAATACTTGTTGGAAAATAAACTCGTCTGATGAATTTCAGCGAGCTCAATAGCGCTGAATTCAGACAATTTGTGCAGGATCATCTCCGGGAAGATCCTGCACTTTTGCTTTTTAAATATCAGGGAAAAGTAGCTTTTGATCTGAAAATGGCTGTGCAGCAGATCTCTGCCCGCCAGAAAATAGCCAAAAAACTCCCCTATTGGGCTGAAAATCTGGACTTGCTTTTTCCAGCGAGTATATCTCTAGAGCAAAGTTCATCAGAAGAGACCGCCCAATTCAAAGCAAAAGGCCTGACCGGAAAAGTGATGATTGACCTGACTGGTGGACTTGGGGTGGATTTCTTTCACCTAAGTCAAGGTTTTAATAAGGGAATTTATTGCGAAAGACTGCCTGAACTTTTTCAAATCGCAAGCCATAATCTTGAACTATTAAATCCTGACAAATTTGAATTTATCGAAGGGAATGGCTTGGAGTTTTTGTCGAAAACTGACCTCGAATTCGATCTTATCTATGCCGATCCAGCCAGGCGTGGAACCGGAAACCAAAAACTTTACCAACTCCAGGACTGCGAGCCGGATGTTATCGGAGCTTGGGACTTGATGAAGTCCAAAAGCAAACAAATCCTTCTCAAAGTTTCGCCCATGCTGGATATTTCTCAAGCTTGGTCCGAACTTCCTGAGATCCATAAAATCACCGTGGTATCCGTTAAGAATGAGGTGAAAGAACTTCTCCTTTTCTGGGAAAAGGGAAATGCATCCAACTCCAAAACAATTGAAGTGGTGGATTTAGGCAGTGATTATCCATCGTTTTCATTTGATCCAAAAGAAGAAGAAAAGGCCATCGCAACTATTGGAGAAGCAGAAAAGTACATAGTCGAACCGCTCAGCGGAATCCTGAAAGCCGGTGCGTTTACCCTTTTTGCGGAGCGCTTTGGATTAAAAAAATTGGAGAAAAACAGCCATCTCTACACGGGGAATGGGATTCCAGAAGAAATTCCGGGCCGTGTCTTCGAAGTGATTCAAGAGATCGCTCCCAAAAAGCAGGAAATCAAAAACCTCTTTCCTTCGGGAAAGGCAAATGTCATCTGCCGAAACTATGTCCAAGGTGCAGAGGAATTAAAAAAGAAACTTGGACTGAAAGATGGAGGAGATGATTACGTAATTGGAACGAAAACGGGAAACGGGTTTAAGATTTTTTGGTGCAAAAGGAT
This sequence comes from Algoriphagus confluentis, assembly GCF_036245625.1. Lineage (NCBI taxonomy): Bacteria > Pseudomonadati > Bacteroidota > Cytophagia > Cytophagales > Cyclobacteriaceae > Algoriphagus > Algoriphagus confluentis. The sequence goes on along the minus strand of NZ_BTPD01000002.1, from coordinate 135,830 downwards.
TCAGTGAATAATGGGCAGAAGGAAGTGGTAGAGGGAATTAGATGCAAGAAACAAGATTTGAGACCCAAGCCTCTATTGTCAAATGTAAAATCCTCTTACTTCCCAAAGTTTGGACCTTTGGAAAAGATACCTGTCCGGAGCCTGAAGAAATTTCAATAGGCAGATCAAGGGGATGAAGAAAAGGAAATCTTAAAATAGAAATTCAAAACTGCTGTTCTGGACTAGATGGTAGACTTTTTAACAAGGAAAAAGCGATAGAACCAAAAAATCGTGACCCGAACTTCCTGCTATTTATTATAAAAAATGAAGAAGAAAAAATCCGGCTGAATTTGATTTTTTTCAACAAAAAAACGCTCCCGAAGATCAGAAGCGCTTTTGAACGTTTAACCAAATATTTATTTACATCTTTACTTAGTCTGGAAGCCAATTCTCATGATTGTCGAAGCCGGACTGGATAGAGTCATGGTTTTGGCAGATTTCAAATCAGTCAAATCCAATACATCAATCTGGGTACGGGAAGGGCTGAGTACATAGAGATATTTTTCTGAACTGGTCAAAACCGGCGGATTTTCACTCATCAAACGATACATTTCAAACTCGTCTCTGGCTTTTCTGGCGCTGAAATATTCCACAGATGCCACAGGGATTGCAGCCTGAACCACGGTATTCCCGCTTGTTGCATCCAAAACCAAAACTTCATTGGAAGCTCGCTGAACAATCAACTTACTCCCGTCTGCACTGAAGAAGTAGCCTGCCACATCATCTCCGGAATAGACATTTCGCATCGATTTGGCGGCTGGATCGATAGCAAAAATCCCCTTATTTCTGGACCAGCCATAGAAAATAGAATTGTTGTCATGGGCTTTGATCGTACCCATCCAGTTCCCTGATGTGGGTTCTAAAGGAGCCACATTATCGATTCTGAATAACTCATTGTTAGCTCGGGCTACCAAAACGCCAGTTGTCCCACCAAATACAGCAAACTCTCCATTGCTCGCATCCCCATGGATTCCAGACACGTTTACTGCTGCATTTTCAGCCAGAACAGCCTTGTTAGAATCCAATAACTTGATGGTTTGAGGAAGTGCACCCGGGATATCTGGATTTTTAAAAGTGACCGCAAACTTATTCCCGTTTAGCCAAGTAGCCGCTCCATGGTGTACTTCATTTCCCAAATCACCCAATACTACAGGCTGGAAAGATGGGGTCTCCATTGTGGCTTCTCTCGCCCAAGTAATCGAGCCGTCCCCATCATTGAAGATGACAATGTTACCTCTACTTGCAGAATAATGGGTAGGTAGAGGTGCCTCCGCTGTAGCATTTAGCCAACGGATATCATACTCATGTCCATGGTCTTCATGATTGACGATGCCCGTGTCAAAGAACCGAACAATTCCAGAGCTTCGCTCAACTGAGGTAATATATTGGCCGGAAGGGCTGATGTAATTTCTGCTTCCTTCAGCGAATGGGTTGACATTGGGAGTGGACACATTCCCATTGAGCGGGTTCATCATGCTGAATCTTCCTGTGGCGTCCCAGGAAGCGATACGAATCCATTCGCTCTCCTGATTTTCAAAAGTAGGCTGCTCAACAATGGGAGTCTCGTCCTCTTGGCAAGAAAAAACCACAAAGGCAAGTGACAAAATAGATAGTGCTCTTTTTTTCATAGAAAGTCGGTTTAATTATTTCCGGACCAAAGAAAAGCCCCATTTTTAGCATTTGCAATAGTGTTGCAATTATTTTGCAACTTTATTGCAATTTTCTTTAAAAAATTAATCCACACTCCTACCTTTGCTTTTTGAAACAGTGTTGCAAAAGTGAGTTATCAAAAATCAATCAGCCTGTGCTTGGTACTTTTTTGGGTTTTGGGAGCTACAGAAGTCTGGGCCCAATCAGAGATTTCCCTTCGGATAATGGACCAAGCCAATCAGCCCCTATCCGCTCATATATTAGGCTATGCTGCTCAGGAAAGTCCCGTTTGGGTGCTGATAGCAGATGGGGAAGGTCGGGCAACAATTTCCCTAAAGAATTCAATAGAGAAAATAGAAATCACTCATGTTGGTTTTGAAAAAAGAAGCGTCACTATATCCCAAATCAAGCAACTGAATGGGGTCATCCTACTCGTGCCCTCCTCAAAGGATCTGGAAGAGGTAGCAGTCTTGGGCAAAAAAGAAGCTTTGGGAACCCTATCAAGCTCATTATCCACCCTAAAAGTGGATAAAGAAGAATTGCTTAGTCAGCAATCCATCACTTTTGCCGGGGCATTGGAAAATCTCCCGGGAGTCCAGGCTATGAATGTGGGGGTAGGGATCTCGAAGCCCATGATTCGAGGATTGAGCTTCAACAGAATTCTCATCGAAGATTCTGGAATCAAACAAGAAGGGCAGCAATGGGGTGCTGACCATGGACTGGAAATCGACCCACACACCAGCGGAGATGTGGAAATATTCAAGGGACCTGTTTCTTTGATTTTCGGACCGGATGCCCTTGGAGGTGTCGTGAAGATCAATCCTATCCCAGCACCTTTGAAGGAGGGCATTTCAGGTTCTGTTGCTCTCGATGCCCAAAGCAACAGCAGGCTGATTGGCTCCTCATTAAGTCTTCAGGCGAGAAAAGGGAAATATTTTGGACTAGGAACTCTTTCAGTAATGAGTCATGGAGACTATGAAGTTCCGGCAGATCGGTATACCTATGCAGGGTACGTTCTTCCCATTGCCGATCAACGACTCAAAAACACGGCAGGCAGACAACTTAATTTCTCTTTGGCCGGTGGCAAACAATTTTCCAATGGTGAAACCAGACTAACCCTCAGTCGATTCGGACAGGAAGCTGGTATTTTTACCGGAGCAGTGGGTATTCCTACTGCCTACAGCCTTGAAGACGACGGGGATTCCAGAGATATCCAATTTCCTAGACAAATCAATACACACTGGAAACTCATCTCCAATACCCGCTGGACCGTGGCCAAAAAGGAATACCAGCTGGATCTGGGCTATCAGGCTAATCGGAGGCAGGAAGAATCTCTTCCTCATGTGCATGGGGTAGGCCCCACTCCTTCCGGAAATCTCGCTTTGGGCCTTTCTCTGGACACTTACACAGCTAACTTTAGCCTGAAGACATCACTTCTCAATGGGTCTCTCCAAGTAGGCTGGATGAATCAGTTTATGAACAATAACTACGATGGGTTTGAGTTTTTGCTTCCGGCTTACCGGAGTCTTCAATCCGGAATTTATGGAGTTTTGGAATGGTCTCTTTCAGAGAAAATCAGCTGGAATATTGGGGCTCGTGTAGATGCTCAACAATTGAGGATCGACGAACACTTTCAGCCCATTTACGAGCGACTTGTGCCTACGGGAGAGTTTGACCAAAGAAATCCCGATATCAGCTGCAATCCCTTGGCTCCCAGCATCTCTACAGGTTGGATTTGGCAAGTTGATGATTCCCGTCTCGTTAAATTCAACCTAGGCTCAGGCATACGCTTTCCTACGCCTATCGAACTGGCATCCAACGGAATTCATCACGGAAATTTCCGTCATGAAAAAGGAAATTCAAACTTGACTACTGAACGCAGCTGGCAGGCTGATCTCGGATTCAGTCAGGAGTGGAAGGCCTTTTCTGTGGCCATTTCACCTTTTGTATCCATTTACCGAGACTTTATCTATTTGGCCCCAAGTGGCCGATTCTCCCCTCTTCCCGGCTCCAGTATGCTATGGGAATACCGCCAAGACAATGCCTTGTTTGCAGGAGGTGAAATCCAACTCAGCTACCTTAGCCCTTGGAATCTAAAAACCTCACTGAGTGGGGAATACGTCTGGAACCAAAACACGGAAACCAAGCTTCCTATTCCACTCACTCCTCCTGCCTCGATTTTAGCGAGTTTGGATTATCCATTTCAGGAGTTTTCCACTGTTTTCTCTCGCCTCACTATAAGTATGGATTTTCGGAAAATATTCGACCAAAACCGGGTAGCCCGTAATGAGCAAGCAACTCCGGGCTATTTCCTGATAGATTGGAGAATGGACAGCACGATCCAAGTTGGGCAAAGAGCCCTTTCGCTCACTCTCAGCGTTCGAAACCTCGGCAATATCCGCTATCTGAATCATCTGAGTCGATATCGCCTGATCAATATTCCTGAGCCCGGAAGAAATATCGCTCTTTCCCTCAGAGTCCCCTTAAATTAAACCAACAAAATATATGACACGCAGAAAAATCAACCTACTTACTATTGTCTTTCTTGGATTAGCGACCGTTAGTTCCTGCACCGATTCAGGAGAGCCTCAGGATCTCCAAGCTCCTCAAATCAGCCCTGTCTCCGGAAGTTCAAGTATCAGTCCGGCAGCAGGTCAGATTTTTTCTGACACTGAGACCGGGGTAAATGTCTCCTTTCAGGTAGCAGACCCGCAGGGAGTCCAAGAAATCCTATTGGATATTCACGGAGGTTTTGACGGGCACTCCCACGGAAGGCTACTGAACAGCTTTGAGCGGCTGAATGTGCGAAAAATCTTCCACTCGGCCTCATCAGACTCCCGGCTCATCATCGAATCCGGAAGTCCTGAAGTAAGAATTGATCCATATCGGGTAATTTGGGAAGGACAGAACTCTGAAATTCAAGGAAATGTATTGGCAGGGCCCTACCACATTACCATTTCGGCTACAGATGTCAACGGCAATCAAACCAGTTTTGGAGACGGGTCCAACTACCACACTACTTTTTACATTCAACGACCCTATGCCCCTGCCATTGAGCTGACTGGAGGGCCTAACTCCATCTCTGCACAAGCTGGAGCCCCTTTGTTAATGGATGGATTTATTCAGACCACGACGCATCCCTTGAGCACTCCTTTGAAATTTATCTGGATGCGACTGACCAATCAGGATAGATTTGACGAACAAGAAGGCGGGGGTGCCCAAGTGCGTGTTTTTGGAGAGCAACTTTATGGTGAATCCAGCTGGAGGAACCTCAAAGGCAATCCCCTCCCTTCCAGCGAAAGTATTAATCTCCGGACCTTGGCAGAGAATCAGACTATCACGGTCCCCACAGGACAAAATCAATTGATTCTCATCATCTGGGCAGAAGATATGGCTGGAAATGTAACAAGAATAGCCATTCCGGTGCGGGTGAATTAATCCAATTTTACTTAATAAAGAAGGAAGCCAATGAACCTGGCTTCCTTTTATAGACAGCTGATTTGGGGAAATTTGGTTGAAAAATGCGAGGAATTACTCCTTCACTTCCTCATAATCCACGTATTCTCCGCCTTCAATATCTTTTTTTCGCTTTTCCAACTCCTCTTTGGGGATGTAATCCACGTTTACAGAATCTTTTGGGCGGGAGGCTCGCTGCTGGGCCCGCTGCTGTTCCATTGCTGCTTCATTCACCTGCTTGGCAAATTGAGCCAGTTTGGAGCGAAGAAAATAACGGATCAGTTGGCCAAGAAGCCATCCTACACCTAAAATTATGATCAGAAATTTTACCAAAACACGTTCCTTTTAATAGTTGAATCCACATTGTCAAAGGTGGGTCTAAACTTGGAAGATTTACAAACTTCGGGTCAAATCCCCCTACCCCCCTTGAGAAGGGGGAATTGCCCAAATTCCACTTTTTAGCCTAAATTCAGAAAGGTTACCTTCTCAAAGAACCAAATTTCAGCTTTTTGAATTCGGCCTTCTTATTTTCTACCTGCTCAAATAGATATTACGCTCTGAGTAGATTTTGAGGAAATAATCATCCATCAAGTCGTCGATAAAGTAGATCGCTTCCCCGGTAGATTTCATTTCAGGTCCCAGTTCCTTATTGACATTCGGGAATTTGTGGAAGGAGAAAACAGGCTCCTTGATCGCATAACCCTTTTTCACAGGCTTAAAGGTGAAATCAGTTACCTTTTTCTCTCCCAACATCACCTTTACGGCATAGTTGACATAAGGTTCCTGATAGGCCTTACAGATAAAGGGAACAGTACGTGAGGCTCTTGGGTTCGCTTCGATGACGTAAACCTTGTCATTCTTGATTGCAAACTGGATATTGATCAGTCCGACAGTCTTCAGGGCCAAGGCGATTTTCTCAGTGTACGTCTCGATCTGACGGATCACAAGGTCGCCCAAATTATAGGGAGGGAGCACGGCATAGGAGTCTCCGGAGTGGATTCCTGCAGGCTCGATGTGCTGCATTATCCCGATGATATAGACATTTTCTCCGTCACAGATCGCATCCGCTTCGGCCTCAATAGCTCCTTCGAGGAAGTGATCGAGAAGAATCTCATTATTTGGAATGTCGCGAAGGACATTGACCACATGCTCTTCGAGTTCCTTTTCGTTGATCACGATCTTCATCCCCTGCCCTCCTAGGACGTAGCTTGGACGAACAAGGAGCGGGAAGCCGATCGTTTTGCAAAGCTCAAGGGCTTCGTCTGTATTGTGAATGGTGCCAAACTCAGGATAAGGCACGTTGTTTTCTTTCAAAAGGGTGGAGAACAACCCTCTGTCTTCTGCCAAATCCAAGGCCTCGAAGCTGGTTCCGATGATTTTGATGCCGTATTTGGAAAGCTTTTCGGCCAGTTTCAAAGCGGTTTGACCTCCCAGCTGTACGATGACACCTTCCGGCTTTTCGTGAAGGATGATCTCATAAATATGCTCCCAGAAAACCGGCTCAAAATAGAGCTTATCTGCCACATCCGGGTCGGTAGAGACCGTCTCCGGATTACAGTTGATCATAATGGTCTCGTATCCGCACTCCTTGGCTGCCAAAACCCCGTGCACGCAGGAATAGTCAAATTCAATCCCCTGCCCTACGCGGTTTGGACCAGAACCCAAGACCACCACTTTCTTTTTGGCTGACCGCTCGGATTCATTTTCTTCTCCAAAAGAGGAGTAGTAGTAAGGTGTTTGCGCCTCAAATTCGGCCGCGCAGGTATCTACCAACTTATAGACCCGCTTGATTCCCATCTCGTGATAGCGCTTGTTGAATACATCGCTTTCCAAGCAATCCAGCAGGTGCGCGATCTGACGGTCTGCATAGCCTTTTTTCTTGGCTTTGTCCATCACTTCGTAAGGGATGTTTTCAATCGTGTACTTCTCGATTTCGGCTTCTATATGCATGAGCTCCTCGATTTGCTTGAGGAACCATTTGTCAATTTTGGTCAGGTCCTGAATCGTGCGGAAGGAAATGCCCAGTTTGAAGGCGTCGTATACATGGAACAATCGGTTCCAACTTGGATTGGCCAAAGAATACAGGATTTGTGCTTGGTCTTTGAGTTCTTTGCCATCGGCACCCAGACCATTTCTCTTGATTTCCAAAGACTGACAGGCCTTTTGAAGGGCTTCCTGGAAGTTTCTACCGATGCCCATCACTTCTCCTACCGCCTTCATGGAAAGACCCAATCGGCGGTCAGAACCTTTAAACTTATCAAAGTTCCACCGAGGGATCTTCACGATTACATAGTCAATAGATGGCTCAAAGTAGGCGGAAGTAGTTCCGGTGATGGAGTTGGACAGTTCGTCCAAGTTGTAGCCGATAGCCAGCTTGGCTGCTACTTTGGCGATAGGATATCCGGTGGCTTTGGAGGCCAAAGCAGAAGATCGGGACACCCTAGGGTTGATCTCGATGCCAATGATCTCCGAATTATCAGGACTTACAGCAAACTGCACGTTACATCCCCCTGCAAAATTGCCGATGCTATTCATCATCGTGATCGCATAGTTTCGCATGCGCTGATAGACCGTATCCGGAAGGGTCATGGCAGGTGCTACCGTGATGGAATCTCCTGTATGCACACCCATGGGATCAAAGTTTTCGATGGAACAGATCACAATCATGTTCCCTATATTGTCCCGCATGACTTCTAGTTCGTATTCTTTCCAGCCGAGGATGCTTTGTTCGATCAGTACTTCATGGACAGGAGAGGCCTGAAGACCGGCTGCGAGGAGCTTTTCGAAATCTTCTGCTTTTTCCACAAAAGCTCCTCCTGCGCCACCGAGTGTGTAGGAAGCTCTGATGATCAAAGGAAAGCCGATTTCCTGAGCAATTTCCTTTCCTTGCAGCATGGAAGTAGCAGTATCGCCTTTGCACACCCCCACTCCGATTTTTTCCATCAGGGCTTTGAATTTCTCCCTGTTTTCGGCCGTATCGATTGCATCGATATCCACACCGATCATGCGTACGTTGGCGTTTTTCCAGATTCCTGCTTTGTCGCAGTCAATGGCCAAATTCAGGGCTGTTTGTCCTCCCATGGTCGGCAATACGGCGTCAATGTCCGGATGCTCAGCGAGGATTTTTCGGATGGATTTCTTTTCCAGTGGGAGCAAGTACACGTGGTCTGCTGTCACCGGATCAGTCATGATGGTCGCCGGATTGGAATTGATCAGGGTGACTTTGATGCCTTCTTCCCTGAGAGAGCGGGAAGCCTGAGAGCCGGAGTAGTCAAACTCGCAAGCTTGACCGATGACGATGGGACCTGAACCGATAAGGAGAACGTGCTTGATGCTACTGTCTTTAGGCATTAGAGAGGAGGGTTGAAGAAAATTTTACTTAAGTCCAAATTGGGGCAAAATTAGAAAAATTATCCGAAGGGGGAAGGGAAAAGGCGGGAAGTTTGGAGGATGGGGAGAAAGGAGGTCTGGATGAGGGAAGCTTGAAGACCGAAGACGGGAGACAGAAGCGGGAAGGTTAAAAACAAAGTCGCGTTCTTTCGCTACCAAAGGCTAACTATCTCAAACAACGATTGAAGATCAAATCGGAGTCGTAAATCGTAATTCGTAAATGGAAGAACGAAGAATGATTGTCCGATAACCGAAGTCCCAAGTTGGAAATCTGGGTAAAAATTTATCCGTGTACGATATTGAAATTCCTATTTTCGCCCAATGAACTGGAATGATTTGGATTTTTTCCCTGTCATGGGAGAAAAGCTTACTGCCGAAAATACCCTTAGACTTGATTTCACTGCCCATAATCAAGCTTTGGAGGCTGTAAATCTTAGCGATACTCAGGAATTTGACCAATTTGTATTTGCTCAGCTGAAAAGCGCGGGAAAAAAGTACGGAATCGGAGGCTATCTGGAGAAAAGGTCAATTTACCGCCGAAGTGGTGTTTTTGCCACAGAGTCGGCCGAATTCCGAAATATCCATCTGGGAGTCGATGTTTGGACGGCAGCCGGAGCACGGATTTTTGCACCCTTAGCGGGAAAGGTCCACAGCTTTCAGGACAATACAGGCTTTGGAAACTACGGACCAACCATCATTTTGGAGCATGAGGTTGAGGGAAAACCTCTTTTTAGCCTTTATGGACATTTGGCCCTTCAGGATCTGCAGGGGTTGGAAGTGGGAAAAGCTTATCAAGCCGGAGAGTTACTTTGCCATGTGGGTCCTTTCCCCGAAAATGGCGACTGGCCACCTCACCTACACTTTCAGCTGATGTGGGATTTAGGTGAAAACTGGGGTGATTATCCCGGAGTGGCTGCGGAGAAGGATTTGGAGTACTATCGGGAAAATTGCCCGGATCCGAATTTGATTCTGGGTTGTAAAATCCTAAACTCCATCTAAAAAATCACTTCCTCGGATGAAACTCCGTCAGCACCTGCCGGAGGTAATCACGATCCAAGTGAGTGTAAATCTCAGTAGTCGTGATGCTTTCGTGTCCCAGCATTTCCTGCACGGCCCGTAAGTCCGCCCCTCCTTCGATCAAATGGGTGGCAAAGGAATGCCGAAAAGTATGGGGACTGATGTTTTTTTGGATCCCGGCCTGCTCTGCGGTCTTTTTGATGATTAGAAAAATCATCACTCGGGTGAGTTTCTGACCACGTCGGTTGAGAAATACATATTCCTCGTTTCCTTTAGCAGGAATCTGATGCACACGGACTTCCTCCTGATAGATTTTCAAATACTTCAAGGCATCTTTCCCGATCGGAACAAGACGCTCTTTATTTCCTTTTCCCACCACTCTCAAAAATCCCGCATCGGCATATACCTGACTTTTCTTGAGTTCGACCAGCTCACTGACGCGGAGTCCTGAGCTGTAGAGCATTTCCAGCATGGCCCTGTTGCGGTGGCCTTCAGGTTCTCCGAGCGGAATGGCCTCCAGCAACTGCTCAATCTCGGGATAGCTCAGCGTATCGGGAAGCTTGCGACCCAGCTTAGGAGCTTCGAGAAGCTGGGCGGGATCTTCCTTGATCCGATCCTCGTACATCAGGAAGCGGTAGAACGCTTTGATCCCGGAGATAATCCTGGCTTGTGTATGGGCAGATATCTCTAAGGCCGCCAAGGCATTGATAAAGCGACGGAGATGTTCCAGTTCGAGATCCAGGGGGCTTTTTTGGGGAAACTCCTTTTCTGCAAAATCCGCCAACTTCTCCACATCCGCCGTATAAGCTACGATGGAATTTTCACTCAGGGATCGCTCCAGCTTGAGGTAATGGCGGAATTGGCGAATTAGCGTTGGCCACATTTTTTTCTAAAGATGTAAAGTGGAAGTGTTATAAAGTGGTAAAGTTGGGCCAACCTTACCACCTTTTACTTTTTCAAAAGTACCGATTAAAGGTTTTTAAAAAAGTAGATTTACCACATAGACACATAAGTCCGCATAGTTTTTCAGGTAGAGCTTCCCTATGTTTTCTATGTGACTATGTGGTTTTTATCCTACTCATCTTTCCAACTTTTTTCAAAGTATGTCATATAATTCCCTGCGATTTCCGATTAAGTAGTGTACATGAACCGATCACAGCTTGAAACTTTTCTGCAACAGCACCACCGGGAGGCTTTTCTTTGGGCCCGACAGTGCTACGGATTTGACGGAGAGCTGGCCAAGGATGTGATGCAGCAAGTGTACCTGAAGGTCTTGGAAGGCAAGGCAAAAATGAAGAGTGAAGCCCAACCCAAAACCTGGCTTTTTTCGGTCATTCGCTTCACGGCGATGGACGAACTCCGAAGCAAAGGAAAGTGGCAGGAAGTAGAGATTGAGGAAAATATGGCCTGGGAGGTAGCACTCGAAGAATCCGAAAGTCACGAAGACCTGATTCGCCGACTTCCCAAGATGCAGCAGGAAGTCTTGCTGATGGTCTTTTACCACGATATGACCCTAGAGGAAGCAGCCAAGGTCCTCCAACTGCATATCGGAACCGTTCGCACCCACTACGACCGGGGCAAAAGGAAATTGAAAGAATGGATTGAGATCCGAAAAACCTTTGAAGTTTAATTAGGAACTCTCCTTGTCTAATTGATTAAAAAATAAACCACAAAAAACATCTGTGAAAATCAGTGTCATCTGTGAGAAATATGAATATCAAAAAAGATCCCGAACTAAAAACCTTCTTCCAAGAGCTCCGAAAGCAGGATGAGCAGCTGGTTATTCCTCCATTCCCTGAGTTGGAGAAAAAAAACCGCATCCTATGGTGGATTCCTGCAGGGATTGCTGCGACACTACTGCTTGGAGCATTCTTTCTCGGGGGAGAAAAAACAGATCCGATCCCTCCGGAGGTATTGATCATCACTTTAGAGGAAGGGCCCGATCAAGAATTGCAGTTTCATATTCAGGAGACCAACGAGATGGATCTTTGGGAGTCCCCTACGGCTTCCCTCCTGACCGAGTATTAACTAAACCAACTATTTCTAAACCTTTAATCTCATGAAAAAACAAATTCTAATTCTTTTCCTTGCCCTATCGGCAGGATTGGTCCAGGCTCAAAAGAGCTATACCTATGTGCAATCACCCACTAGCCCATTAGCCCAAGATATTTTTAAAGGAAAAATCTACACCACCACCAACCTGATGGAAGAGCGTGAGGCAATTGGTCTAACCGAGGCCCAAGTAGCCAAAATCAAAAAGCTTCATGCGGAGAATTCCGGGCAGTTTTCTACCCTCAAATGGGACCTCGACGATGCCACAGCCAAAATGAAAAAGATGCTCGATCAGCCCAAAATCAATGCTTCGGAGGTTTCCCGGCAACTCGATGAAGTCCTAAGGCTGGAAAATCAAATGAAGCGGATCCAGATGAGTACGATGGTGGCTATCAAAAATGAACTGACCCCAGAGCAGATCGAAAAGCTGGAGGCTCCGAAGAAATTTTTCATCCAAAACGGAACCACCATTACCGGCGAAAGGCTGTCAGGATATAGCAGTAATTCCTCCAAAGTCATAATCAACGGAACCGGAATATCCACTTCACCCAAAGTGGCTGTCACCGTCAATGGCTCCAGAGATCAACCCCTTTACTATATCGATACCAAATCCGGAATCAAAAAAGTAGCTTCCTTTGAAGACATCGACCCCAAAAACATAGAAAGTGTGACTGTACTCAAAGGAGATCAGGCTATCGAAAAGTATGGGGATGAGGGAAAAAACGGAGTCGTGGTAATCAAATTGAAAGACGGCAAAGAGCAGGAAGTTCCCCTTGAAAATTAAGCAGGCAATTCAATTGGTTAGATTTTTAGCAAAAAGGAAGGCCGAGTGACCTTCCTTTTTCAATTTTTACTTCTTCGAAATTCCTTCCAGGTCTTCCAGCTGTAATAAAATACCAGCCAAAAAATTCCCAGGATAAATGCCAGCAACACGCCTAAAATTAGCAGATAGGCAAAAGATTTCAGATACTCCATAGTTCCTAAAGTTGAAGGATCAAGATAGGATTAAATCTTTAATCCAAAAACCTCCAACTCGCCTTATGATTTTTATCCAAGGGTTTGCCGGTCACTTTTGCTCTCAGGATTTCGATGGGCATGGCGTTTTGAGTCATAATCAAATCGTGAAATTCTTTCTCAGGCATTTTACCGGACTCTACCATTTCTTTTCTCAGGGAATAGATCTCCAAGGCTCCGATCATGTAGGCAATCTGATACAAGGGGCCGTAATTTCCTTCAAAGGATCGCCTGACTTCCGCCTCGGCATTGGCTCGCTCGTGACCGACTTTGTCCACCAGCAGATCGATGCATTGCTGTGGGGTCATTTTTCCTAAATGATAATTCAAGGAGAAAATAATCCGCGCACAGCGGTGCATTCTCCAGAAGAGCATCCCTACTTTGTCTTTGGCATCCCGAGGGAAGTTGCGGTCCCAAAGCACAAACTCCCAGTACAGCGCCCATCCTTCGGTCCAAAACGGGGTACCAAACATCCTCCGATGGGTCATGTGCCGCTGATTCATAAACTGCTGCAAGTGGTGTCCCGGGATGAGTTCGTGCTGCACGGTAGCTCTGGAAAAATGGGGATTATTGCCCCGCATGGACATCATCTTGTCTTCATGGCTCATCTCAGAGGTCGGATAGGAAATCTGTATGACTTCGCCCCCTAGGAAAAATGGGCTCACCCGCTGCCTTTCGGCGGAGATCATGGTCGTTCTCCAGGTCTCTTTGGCTAGGGGCGGCACAGTCAGCCAGTCGTTTTTCTCCATCAAATCAATCGCCTCTTCTCCCAATCGTACCACTTCCTCCGGCCAGGCACCGGCAGGGAGGTAAGTTTCCTTGACCATTTCCAAGGCCGCCTTCCAGTCATTGCCAAAGCCCAATTCATTCGAAGCCTTGAGCATCTCTTTTTCACACCAGGCAAACTGCTTCTCCGCCTCAGCGATCAGTTCCTCGGGAGAATAGGCGATCATCTCAAATCCCAATTGTTTCTCCAAAGCTTCTCTTCCAATCGGCTTTCCTATAATGCCGCTTCCGTCGTCCTTTACTGAATTCGTGTAGTGCTCCCGCAAAGCCTTAGCATAGGCCTTCATGCTGGCATCAAGTTTTTTCCAAGGTTCAGGCATCCACCAGGTAAAGGCCGGATCGTAGTCATAGTAAAAGTCATAGGCTTCCTTGGTCACCCGGTTTAGACTTTCCACGGCAGAGGCCGCCAAATCAGCCGTTTGCCAGGAGGTATATTTGGAGGCAGCGGGCAAAGCTTTGAGTTGGGCATCCACAGCTTTGGCAACTTGGTTCCAAGAGGCAGCAAGGGCTTGGGAATCCGGCTGCTTGGCTCGACGACGGGCCACTACAAAGTCTTCTAAGGGCTTCCCAAAAGCGAGCACGGATTTGATTTGCTCGAAATCCCTACGATCCAGATCCAGAACAGCCAAGGCCTCCTCCAGATAGTTACGAAAAAGAACATAGTCGATTTTCCCATCCTCGGAAAGCGCCTCATAATTTTGAGCCTGTAGCGTTCGTAAATACTCTTGATTGAACTGCTCCATTCGGGTAAAATACTCCTCCGAGAGCCGATTGGTGTAGAGGCGGGAAAGCGCCCCCCGGTCGGCTTGATAGGCGGTGATCAAATTGACCAGCTCGGTGGCATTTGCCCAGAGGGAGGACAAAAGGAGGAAAACGAGAAGCACTGTTTTTTTCATGGGGTGGTTTTTCTTGTTCGGGCATTCAGTCTTCCTAAACTTAACCGATTCTGGCTTTTGAAAAAACCACATTATTCTCAGTGGCAGAATGGGTCTTCAAAAGTTAAGATTTACCAAAAAGGTAGATAGCCTTTCTTGAAATACTTGACTATTCACTATTATTTCATTGGGAAAAAATGAAATGATCCCTTTTCCATTGCGCTGGCATGAAGTTTTGATTTCCAAATCGGAGTGTTGGGGCCATCGCTCGAATTTTTTTCGTTTTTTACCCCGGGTTTCACCCGGGGCTATTGACAGTTTAACCCCTTCGGGGTTAGTAAACAACCAAAAAATCTTTAATCAAAACCTAAACACATACCCACCGGCATCTTTGAAGGAATTGGCTTTGCGGGTGGAGTCGGGAGCATTGGCCTTAAGGTAGTTTTCCCAAGGGCCGGGGTTTTTGAGGTCGATCTGTACTTCCACGAGCTTTTCCGGAGAAAAAGTATTCATTCCTCTCAGTCCATCCACAAGGCCTAAGTAGCTGTTATTGGTCATTTTATACACTTTCGCCCAGCCTTGATCGGCGCTTTTGGTAAGGCCCAAGTTTTCCAGGACAAAATTCTCTGCAGGAAGCATGTCTTGGTAATACAACCAAGTAACGGTACCCAGGAAAGAAAATCCAGTTCCCAAAGTGGTGGTCATAGGACTCAATTCCTGCAGTTGGGGCATCAAAACCTCATTTTCCGGATGTTGGAAAAAAGTCTCAAATTCCAGCAGATATCCTTCCGGATCGACAGCCACAAAGCCATCATGAGGTCCGCCGGGTTTGATTTTGAGGGTGTATTTGATCTCTACCTTTTCCTTCTGAAGGTGATCATACCAAGTCTGCAAATCATCGGTCAATAGTGCCAAAGCCACCGATTTGGGTTCCAGACCGGAATAGCCCGAGCCTTCCAAGGCATTAAGGACCAAAAAGGAATCCCCCACAAGCTGGAGAACAACCAGATTTTCTTTTTCCTCCACCACTTTCAATCCCAGTTTTTGGGTATAAAATACCTTTGCCCGCTCCAAATCCCTGTAGTACCAATGAAGATAGGATCCCTGGATCCCAAAATCCTCCAAATCCCTAAACCCGGTATTCTCTGCCAATAATTCATTAATGTAGGCCACGGGATAGCCCAAAAGTCTTCCAAATCTCCGGCTGAGTTCCCTCCTTTTGGCACCGGTGTAGCTTCCATCGGCCTTTAGGGATTCAATTTCGGATTTCAGATCTTGATATGCCTTTCCTGATGGTTCTTTGAAAAAAAGAATTACCTCTAGGTCTTTTACCACTTGGGCTGGGAATAAATCGGTTTCAATCAGTTCAGATTCCCTCAAAAAAGAAACCCCATATTTCCCGCTGATTCGCTCCACTTCCGGCATAAACAGGTCCATTTCAGCCTTACTTAGTGGTGGACTGATGGCTATGGGTTTGACTCCCGCTTTGACCATTTCGGCAAAGGACTCGATCTGACCGGACTCTTTGGAAAACTCCCGCTCCGCACAGGAAAACAGGAAAATCAGTGGTAACAGGAAGGAAAGGTTCAGCTTTTTCATTTTTGGATCTAGAGAAAATGTGTTTCGAAGTAGAGGAATTTTTCCCTTTCTCCCGCAACCAACCTTAGAAAATCTTCATCTAGAGGTCATGGGCTTCGATTATCATTATTTAAGAAATGCCTTTAAAATCAAATGCTTAACTTGAACTTCACTGAATATTGTTTTGAATAATTGGAACAAGTGCGAAATAAAGTTTTGAACCATTCATTTTCTTAACCCCCCAATCTATGGAATTGATCATTAATCAGCTCTCAAAAACCTATGCCAATGGAGTCAAAGCCCTCAACGAGGTCTCCCTGACTATCCCTCAGGGTATGTTTGGACTCCTTGGTCCCAATGGTGCCGGCAAGTCTACCCTCATGCGAACCATCGCGACGCTGCAGGATGCCGACTCCGGAAGTATTTCACTTGATGGAATCGACGTATTGAAAGAAAAGCAAGCGGTCAGGGAAAGGCTGGGCTATTTGCCTCAGGACTTTGGACTTTATCCCAGGATCAATGCTGAGACCATGCTGGACCACATTGCCCAAATGAAGGGAATAGGTAATAAAGCAGAAAGAAAAGAAGTAGTAGCCTCGCTATTGCAAAAAGTCAACCTCTTCAAAGACCGAAAAAAGGGACTCGGTACTTATTCCGGAGGGATGCGGCAGCGATTTGGAATTGCTCAAGCATTGGTTGGAAACCCCTCTTTGATCATAGTGGATGAGCCTACTGCGGGCTTGGATCCTTCGGAAAGAAACCGATTTTACAATCTCCTCTCAGAAATCGGAGAAAACACCATCGTCATTCTCTCAACACACATCGTGGAAGATGTGAATACGCTTTGCTCCAACATGGCTATCATCTGCATGGGAGAAGTATTGATGCAGGGCAAACCCAAGGATGGGTTGGAAATGGTGAAGGGCAAAATCTTCCAAAAATCCATTGACAAGTCGGATCTCGATACTTATAGAAAAGAATATCAAGTGATTTCCACCAAGCTGATTTCAGGTAGACTAAGCCTGAGAATCGAAAGCGAGGGCAATCCTGGCAACGGATTCGAGGCTGCCCCAGCAGATTTGGAGGATGTATATTTCAGCTTTATTTCCAAGAAAGTCGATCCAATCACCATCTAATCTGGAATCATGTTCAAGGATATCTTTCTCTTCGAATTGAAATACAGGCTAAGCCGACCGGCGACCTGGATTTACCTTGCGCTTTTGGTGGTGGTTCCGATGCTTTTGATCGGATTTGGAAATACGCCTGCAGGATCCGAAAAAGTCTACCACAACTCCCCGATTGTCATTGCCAATTTGTTGGTTTTGGTATCCCTTTTTGGGATTTTGATTGCTTCTGCCATCATGGGAGTGCCCCTGTATCGGGATTTGGAGCACAAGACGGGCACTTTTCTATTCAGCTACCCGATCAGCAAGTTTGGCTATTTCATGGGCCGGTTTTGGGGTTCCTTCGTGATCTTGCTTTTCATCTCTTTAGGGGCCTTGATCGGTGTATATCTGGGGAGTTTGTTGGGACCGCTTTTCGGAACGGATGCAGAGCGCTATGGACCCAATCTCCTGATCAATTACCTCCACCCTTGGTTGACTTTGGTCGTACCCAACCTTTGGCTTGCAGGATCTTTGTTTTTTGCCCTGATTATTTTCACCCGGAATATCCGGTCTATTTATTCCGGAGGGATTGTGATTTTCATCGGGTACCTTTTGGCCAATTTTTTATCTCAGGATATCGAAAACAAGGATTTGGTGCAGCTCATCGATCCTTTTGGCCTGAATTCCTTCAACTTGCAGACCCGGTATCTTACTCCATTTGAGCAAAATACCTTTTTGCTCTCTGTGACCGGCAATCTTCTTTGGAATAGAATTATTTGGGTGCTTGTGGGATTAGCCTTCTTTTTGGCTTCCTATTTCCGCTTTGATTTCACCTATTTCTTCCAAACCTCCCAGAAAAAGTCAGTGCAGAAAAATGAGCCGCAGGAGGCCCCTAGCGGCATTTTCAAAAAAGTTCTTCCTGATTTTTCCTCAGGCTATCAATGGAATAGCCTGCTCACGCTGACCAAGATCGAGATGCAAAATGTACTCAAGGATGTCTATTTCCGGAGCATTTTGCTGGGCGGGATGATTTTCCTGGTTTTGGACTTCTGGATCGGCAATTCGATCTACAGCGTGCCCAATTTACCCTCAACCTCCTTTCTGATGGAATATAAAGGGTACGATTACAATCTGTTTGTATTTATCATCATCGTCTTTTTCACAGGAGAAGCGCTCCACCGGGACCGCAGCACAGGGTATTCGGTGATCAACGATACCTTTCCTGTAAAGGATGGCGTGGTGGTCGCCTCCAAGTTTTTGGGGATGGCTTTGATTTCTTTGGTTTTGGCCTCTTTACCGATTGTGGTGGGATTGATTGTGCAGACGCTGAAAGGATTTTATAAGTATGACCTATCCGTATATCTGGTAGACAGCTACCTGATCACCTTTCCGGATTATATCCAAATGGTGATGCTGGTATTTGCTGTTCATTTGGTCGTGAACAATAAGTTTGCTGGGCATGCCGCTGCGATTGGAATTTGGCTGGTCATGATCATTCTCCAAAGCTTTGCCAGCTACAACTTCAACCTCTTTTTCTTCAGCTACAAGCCCAGCTACACCTGGAGCGATATGAATGGCTTGGGGCATTTCGCTGAGCCCCTGGTTTGGTTCAATATGTACTGGACAGCTTGGGGAGTCTTTTTAGTCCTGTTTTTCAGTATTTTCTTCAGTAGAGGAGCGGAAAACTCCTGGAAAAGCCGCTGGAATACCGCCAAAGGGCGGATGAAAAATTCTTCTACCAAGATTTCTTTCGCCTTTCTGGTGATTGCACTATTGTGTGGTACTTACATCTACCAAACCGTGGTCTATGAAAATGGCTACCTGACCTCCGAAGAAGGCAAACTGAGAAGTGTGGCTTATGAAAAACAGCTCAAGAAATACGAGCGTATCCCTCAGCCCAAGATCACCAAGATCAAAATCAATGCTGACCTCTATCCTATGGAGCGAAGAGCGGAATTCCTGGTAGAAGTAGAAATGGTAAATAAAACCGATTCTCCGATTGACTCCATTCATTTCAACAGTATAGACCTGACCAGCTTTAAAATAATCCATCAAGGTGACACTTTGCCTCATCGCTTCCCTTTGACCTATGAGCCGAGGAAATTCCAGATTTTCGGAAAGAATCCTGAAAGGGAGTGGTATCAGATTACTGCCTTGCCTAAGCCAATGATGCCGGGTGATACGCTGAATTTCACCATCGTCAGCAACAAGGCTTATGAAGGATTCCCCAACTCAGGCTATGGACGGGAGATTGTCTATAATGGTACCTTCTTTTCCGGAGGTATCCCTGAAATCGGCTATAATGCCAATGCGGAACTATCGAGTGATGAGGACCGCAAAAAGTACGACCTCCCCGCCAAACCTGAAGACCTTCCTGAACACAGCGATCCTTACGGACAATCCACTTTGCTGTTCGCAGATGACGCAGACTTGATCCAGTTTGAGGCAGTGGTGAGTACCATCCCTTCCCAAATTGCTGTTGCCCCGGGCTACCTTCAGCGGGAGTGGGAAGAAAATGGGCGCCGGTATTTCCACTACATTCAGGACACGCCTATTCAGGCTTTCTTCACCTTTGTGTCCGCTGACTACGAAGTACTCAAGGCTGCAGGATCACTTCCCGATGGGCAGGAGGTCAATATTGAGATCTTCCATCATCCCTCCCATACCTATAATCTGGACCGCTTTTTGGCGGCTTATCAGGATGGGTTGACTTACTTCTCAGAGACCTACGGCGATTTCCAGTTTCGTCAGATGCGACTTCTGGAGTTTCCTCGCTATGCGGGTTTTGCCCAATCTTTTCCCAATACGGTTCCCTTCTCGGAAAGCTTCGGTTGGGTGGCGGACTTCAAGGACCCAGACGACTTTGACTATGTCTACTATGTCACTGCCCACGAACTTGCCCATCAGTGGTGGGGACATCAGATCACGCCTAACTATACCCGGGGCTCCAACTTGATTTCGGAGGCCTTGGCAGAATTTTCCGCTTTGATCCTGACGGAAAGAAGGTATGGAAAAGACAATATGAAGCGATTCCTCAAGGAAGAATTGGACAACTACCTCTCAGGCAGATCCAATGAAAGCAAAAAGGAAAACACCTTCATCAACACCAACAGGGCTTATCAGTGGTACTACAAGGGAAGTTTGATTCTCTATGGCCTTCGGGATCTGATCGGAGCTGAGGCCATGGATTCAGCCCTTTATGCGTTCAATCAGGAATTTGGACTGAGAGAGGCTCCGCCTTTCCCGGGAAGCTATGATCTCTACCGCCATTTGGACCAAGCCACTCCCGACAGCTTAAAGTATTATCTGGACGATACCTGGAACAAAATCACGCTTTATGACAACAAGGCCGAAAAGGCGGTGGCCAAAAAAGTAGCCGAGGGAGAGTATGAAATCACACTGGATATTCGCTCCCAAAAGCTCTATGCGGATGAAACGGGAAAAGAATCCAATGCGGAATATGAAGCCGACTACATTGATGTAGGTGTCTTCGCAGCTGAAGATAAAGACGAAAATGGCCGAACCCGAGTCAATCCCCTGTATGTTCAAAAGCATAAAATCAAACCCGGACAGAGCACACTGACCGTAAAAGTGAAGGGACAACCCGTCAAAGCAGGAATCGATCCCTACAATAAGCTGATCGACCGGATTCCGGATGACAATACCAAAGACGTGGAAATCCAATAACCCCAAAAGTCCAAGCCAAGTGTTTGGACTTTTTTTTTCTTACTTTCAGAAATAAAAAAATCCTCCCATGAAGAAAATTTTACTGGGCCTAGCTTTGGCTGTTGGTGTTTTGGTCGCCGTCCTTCTAATCAATACGCTTCGGATGAGCTCCCGACAAATCAATTCAGAACCTTTAGAAAAAGTAGCTTTTTCAGATCAGGTGTTTGACAATCTGTCTAAAGCCATTCGGTTTGAGACCATTTCTTTCAGTGAAGATACGCCACCGGATTCTGCAGCTTTCTTTGGGTTTCACCGGTTTTTGGAAGAGACTTTTCCTCTTATTCATATCCGCTTGAAGCTGGAAAAGATCAATACTTTCAGCCTACTCTACACTTGGGAAGGTTCTGATCCCAGCCTAAAACCCATCATCTTGATGTCTCATCAGGACGTGGTGCCGGTAGACGCTCCTACCCTCAGTCAATGGGAAGCGCCGCCTTTTTCGGGAAGCATCACAGATACCCATATCATTGGACGAGGCACTATGGACGACAAAGGTACTCTGATGGGCGTTTTGGAGGCTGTGGAAAAGCTGCTCTCTGAGGGATTCCAACCAAAAAGGACCATTTATATCGCCTCAGGCCACGACGAGGAAGTGGGAGGACCAAGAGGAGCAGGGAAAATTGCAGAATACTTAAAAGATCAGGGGGTAGAAGCCTTGATGACCCTCGATGAAGGAGGATATTTTGCCGAAGGGATGATTCCGGGATTAAACAGCCCGGTAGCCATGATCAATCTGGCTGAAAAAGGGTTTGCTTCTTTTCGTCTGATCGTCCGTACCAATGGAGGTCACAGCTCAGCTCCTCCAAAAGAAAATACGATCGGAATCCTAGCCAAAGCTATCGTCGACTTGGAAAACAACCAGTTGCCCTACAAGCTGATTCCACCCATTACCGATCAGTTGGAGTATTTGGGTCCAGAGCTTCCTTATCCAAACCGCATGTTCTTTGCCAATCCTTGGTTGTTTAAAAAGCCCATTTTGGAAGCGCTGAATGCACATACCACGACCGCACCCACGATCATCGACGGCGGAGTGAAAAACAATGTAATCCCTACCGTGGCTGAGGCGACGATCAATTTCAGAATTCTTCCCGGGGAAACGATAGAATCTGTCCAAGCCCACATCGAAAGCGTAGTTTCCGATACGGTAAAGGTAGAGCCCGTAGGGTTTTTGACCAATCCCTCCGGTGTATCCAGCACGGACTCCGAAGCTTACGAAGTGGTGCAAAAGACCATTCGTGGATTGCACCCTGAAGTTTTGGTCGTACCGGGATTATTGGGTGGCGCAACCGATTCGAGGTATTTTCAGGAAATTTCTGAACAAGTCTACCGATTCTACCCGATTCGGATTACTCCTGAATCCATGACCCGATTTCATGGGATCGATGAAAAAATCAGCAAGGACAATTATCTGGAAATCATCCAGTTTAGCTATCATTTGATAAAAAACTTCCAACAATAAATTCAAAAAGGACTCCTGATCAGGGGTCCTTTTTACTGTCCTTCTGCATCATTTCCAGCAAAACTCGGATTAAGCCCAATTTTTCCTCAGTTTCAGTCTTGAGAGTATCCAGGTTCTTTACTTGACTGAGTGCCTTTTGAGATCGGGCGATTTCTTGCTGAACCAATACTTCCAATTGTCGGAGCCGCTCACTTTGATTTCTTTTTTCTCTAAGTGTCTCGCGAATCAATAGCCACTGAAAAAAAAACAAAAGTCCCAAAGCGCCAATTGCCAAAAGGCCAATACCTCCGATATCGTTTAAAAATGAAAGCATGCTCAACAAATTGAACCAAAAATATCTGGAATGCCGAGCTTAAGCCATACGCCAAACTACCTATTCTGAATCCCAAACCAGAAGAATCAAAGTACCACCTCCAGGAGTCGAAGACAGTTCAAGTACTCCTCCCAATTCCTCTGCCCGCTTTCGCATGTTGTATAGCCCATTTCCCGGAGTGATTTCCGATTCCTCAAATCCTTTCCCATCATCTTGAACAGCTACGTGATATTCAACTCCCTCCTGCTCGATACTCACCCGAATAAACGTCGGGGAAGCATATTTGACAGAATTTTGGACCGCTTCCTGAACGACCCTCAAGACCTGAATGCTAGCAGCCGACCCCAATCCGGAATTCTTTTCCAAAGAGGTTGCCACATTGAGCTCAAACTGAATATCCGGACTGGATTGCCCGGCTTTTTGCAAAAAGTCCTGAATTCGTCCGATGAGAGACTCCCAAGTCACCTGCCCACTGTTCATAGCCCAGATGGTATCCCGAAGCTCCGTGATCGTCTGTTTGGTAAAATTGGCTATGGAATCGTATCGCTCACTCAGCTTTTCCTTGATTGGGTCGAAGTATTTTAGGTTTTCGATCGCCGAAATGATAAAGGTAAGTTGAGCGCCGATATTGTCATGCAAGTCTCTGGAGATCAGCAGACGCTGCTCCTGCAGTTTGTTTTGGGTTTCGATTTGAGCCAAAGCCGCCTTGAGATCCGCTTCCTGTTGGAGCTGAGCGTTTTTCAGCTTTTGCTGACGGTAAAGCAAATAACCCAAAATACCCAAGGCTAAAGCTAAGATCAAACTGCCGTAGAGTTGGAAATTTTTATTTCGAATGGCCAGTTGTTGCTCGGCTATTTCCCGGTCTTTCTTTTCCGTCTCGTATTGGGTTTGGAGTTCAGAAACGATTTCCTTGGACTCTTTTTCCAGCTTATTTCTAAGGTTTTGTTGGTAGAGATTGCCGTAAAATCTGGAACTATCCGGCATCCCCAAAGCCGCATAAACGGAGATCAACTCAAAATAAGGAAACATCGCATCCTCAACGGTACCCTGATCGACCATACTGGCAGCTGAAGAAAGCAGATATCTCTTAGCTTCGGCAAACTCTCCCTTGGCATTGAGGGCAACTCCCAAAGCATGCTCTATGGAGGCGATATCGTATTGGGAATTGACCTGATTTGCCACCTCAAGACCTTTCCTGGCTACGGATTCCAGCTTTTCCAAATCCCCTTTTTCCATCAAAAAAGCCCCGTAGATCCGATAGGTCATCGCCTGATTCATCAAGTCGCCCAGCTCTATCGACCCCTCGAGTGCTTTTTGGAAATATCGCTCCGCACTTTCGAAATCACCCAAATACTTATAGACTGTCCCGAGATTATTGTAGGAAGCGATAGTACCCCTGACATCCCCTAGCTGCTCACGAATAGAAGCCGATTCTTCATAGGCCTCTTTGGCCTTTTCGTAGTTGGACAAATTTTGATAAATCACCCCAAGGTTATTCAAAACAGTTGCAGCATTGAGTTGTGCACCGGATTTTTGAAAGATGGGCAAAGCCAACAAAAAATAATTAATGGCCGAATCTGTCTCATACTTTCTCTGGTGAATAAAACCGAGGGCATTGTAAGACTTGGCCATTCCCAGCGAATCCTGAATCTCCTTTCTCAAGGCAAGGGATCGGAGATAAAGCACCTTGGATTCATCCAAATCCCCTTTTTGAAGGATTCCACTACCCAGGTCTGAATAAGCTTGAGCCAAAATTCCCGGATCCCCGGCCAGTTCAGCTTGCTCCACAGCCAGCTTGCCAAAGTAGATCGAAGAGTCCAAGTTGATACTACCGTATTGCCAACCTATCTCTCCGTACATATTTGCCAATTGATTTGGAGGCAGAGGCTCTTTCACCCGAATAAGGAGACTGTCTATCACCTGTCTCGGGCTTTGGGCAAGACTGCTTATGCTCAATAAAATACCAAAACAGATAAATGAGCTGATCCTACGCATAGGTGATTAATTTTTAATGGGATACCTCCGAAAATAAGAATAATTCATTGGCCTTGAACTTCGCCTTCAAAAAAAGAAGAGGCTTAGCTAAATTTCAAATTTTATGAAAAAAAATAGCCATAAATCGAAATAATAATCTGTTTTAGATGATTTGGTACTGCCAAACCAATTTTTCATCTTGGAGTTAATTAATCAGAATTAAACCCAAAATAGTATCCATGAATTTTTCCCTCAACGAAAACCAAAGCATGATCGCTCAGATGATCCGAGACTTTGGAGCCAAAGAAATCACTCCTTTTCGTAAGGATTGGGATGACCAGAGCCACTTTCCCCTGCCTGTCTTTAAAAAACTCGGTGAGTTGGGACTGATGGGCGTACTGGTCCCCACCGAATACGGAGGTTCAGGCTTTGGCTACTTCGAATACGTGACTGCCATTGCCGAACTAGCCAAATTGGACCCATCTGTGGGACTATCCATGGCAGCGCACAATTCCCTCTGTACCGGCCACATTCTGATGTTTGGCAATGAAGAGCAAAAGAAAAAATACCTTCCAAAATTGGCCACCTGCGAATGGCTAGGGGCTTGGGGTTTGACAGAGCCCAATACCGGTTCGGATGCAGGAAACATGCGAACCGTAGCCAAAAAAGAGGGAGAATATTATGTAATCAACGGAGCTAAAAACTTCATCACGCACGGCTACTCAGGGGATGTGGCCGTAGTGATCGCCCGAACCGGCGAGGTGGGTGACAGTCACGGAATGACTGCCTTTGTCATCGAAAAGGGGACACCCGGCTTCAAAGGCGGACGAAAAGAAGATAAACTCGGCATGCGGGCTTCTGAGACGGCAGAAATGATTTTTGAGGACTGCCGGGTACATGAAAGCCAAGTTTTAGGTGAGGTGGGTGAAGGTTTTATCCAGTCTATGAAGATTTTGGACGGAGGACGAATTTCTATTGCTGCTCTTTCTTTGGGAATTGCCGAAGGAGCTTTGGAAGCTTCCATCCAGTATTCCAAAGAACGGCAACAGTTCAATAAGCCGATTTCCAGCTTTCAGGGCATTTCCTTCAAGCTGGCAGACATGGCCACTCAGGTGGAAGCAGCTCGGCTTCTGACTTTCAAAGCTGCTGATCTGAAAAACAGGGGCGAAAAAGTAACCCTCGCCGGAGCTCAAGCCAAGTATTATGCTTCCGAGGTCGCTGTATCTGTATCCAATGAGGCCGTTCAGATTTTTGGAGGTTATGGATTTACCAAAGATTATCCTGTGGAAAAATACTATCGGGATTCCAAACTCTGCACCATCGGAGAAGGTACCTCTGAGATCCAAAAGCTGGTGATTTCAAGGGAAGTGTTGAGGTAATATCAGAATTGCCCTTCGACTTCGCTCAGGGTGACCCCAGTGTCAGGCTGAGCGGAGTCGAAGCCTTTTTACATTTGTTCCAAAATACCGAGCACAATCCTGGCCGAATTGGCCGAGGCAGGTCCCACGAAAGAATTAAAATTCACCCTGGCGTGGTTATTCGCATTGTCGCTACAGGATCGGATAATGACAAAAGGGATCTCCAGGGTCCGGCAGATATGGGCAATCGCCGCGCCTTCCATTTCTGTGGCCAAGGCTCCAAATTCATCGTACAATTCCCTTGCTTTTTGATCGCTGCTGACGAAAACATCCCCAGTGGCGATGATTCCCTGAAACACCCTTGGCTTCCGGCCGGAAACCGGTTCTAATTCGGATTGGTCGGCAGCGGTTTTGGCCTTTTTCGCCAGTTCTGAGTCTGCTTGGATGAAAAGTTCTTGGTGATTCCCCCCACTCAGCCTTCGAAAAGGAGAAACTTGAAATCCCGTAGAGTCGATCTGTCCGAAGTCGTATTGGACCAATTGCTCCCCGATAACAATATCCCCCGGCATAGCATCGGGTGCCAATCCTCCTGCCACTCCGGTAAATATCAGGGTTTTGGGGCGATAGTTTTCTGTCAAAACGGCCGTACTATAGGAAGCATTGACTTTTCCGACTCCGGCTTTTAGTAGGACTACTTTTTGCCCCCTTAGTTTTCCAAGAAAGAAATCAATTCCTCCCTTGTTTTGGGTTTTGTATTTGCCCATCTCCTCCTTCAAAATGGCAATCTCCTCATCCAATGCCCCCATGATCGCAATCCGCTGGGCTTGGATTTCGACCAATACAAGGCAAAAAATGAGAGTAAAGGTGAGTTTTTTCAAATCCATAAAAAGAAAAGAGAAAGCAGGCTGATGACTGCAAGAATTGGGTTGATTTGGGAGGCTTTTCCCGTAAGCAAAAGTAAAACTGTCCAAGAAATAAAGCCAAATGAAATCCCAACGGAAAGGCTATAAGTGAAAGGAATCAATACAATAGTCAAAAATGAAGGCAAAGCTTCCTGAGGATTCTTCCAGTCAATATAGGTCAGCGGAATCACCATAAATGAACCTACAAGGACCAAGGCAATCGAGCTTGCGATGGTTGGGATGATGGACAAAAGCGGGGAGAAAAACATAAAAGGCAGAAAAAGCAATCCTGCTGTCACGGCTGTCCATCCTGTCCTTCCTCCCTCCTCGATCCCTACGGCTGACTCGATGTAGGCCGTACCCGAACTGCTTCCCACCAAACCAGCAAAGAGTGTGGCCAAAGAATCCGTCAGCAGTGATCTTCTCATATTTCGTGGACTTCCATCGGGATCTTTCAGTCCTGAAGCCTCCGAAAGCCCCACAAAGGTGGATATTCCGTCAAAGAGAATCGTGAAAGTGAACACAAAGATGACAGGGATATAAGCCACCCTCAAGGAACCCAATATGTCTGCTTTTCCCACCAAACTGAAATCCGGCATGGCCAAGACTCCGGAAAAGTTGACCAGCGTAGAAATCCCAAAATTCACGGCAGCAGCATCTCCCCACCAGCGCCCAATAGGCCAAGCCAAGACGGTGGTAAAGAGAATCCCGAAGATTATCGCCCCGGAAACGCGGCGAATCAGCAACCCTGCGGTGAATAACAATCCTGCCAAAAAAGTCAGACTAATAGGGTCTTTGAAGGCGGCCATACCTACCAAAGTGGCTTCATTTCCGATAATGAAGTGAGCGTTCTGGAAGCCGATAAAGCAAATAAACAATCCAATCCCCGCAGAAACGGCATGTCGGATGGCGGGAGGTATGGCCTGAATGATTTTCTCCCGAGTTTTGAAAACCGAAAGAATAAGGAAGATTACCCCTGACCAAAAGACTGCTCCCAAAGCTTCTTCGAAAGTCAGCCCAAAGCCCATCACAGCCGTGTAGGTAAAGAAAGCGTTGATTCCCATACCTGGAGCGACGACGATGGGATTTTTGGCATAGAGTCCCATCATCAGACTCCCAAATGCAGAGACCAAAACCGTGGCGGTCAATACTGCCGAAAAAGGCATTCCGGCTTCTGCTAGAATCGCAGGATTGACAATAATGATGTAAAAGCAGGCGAGGAAGGTAGATATCCCGGCGAGGATTTCGGTTTTGACATGGGACTTCATTGCAGAAAAATAGGGAAATGAATCCCAATTTGAAAAGCTCACAATCTACCCACCATCATCCCTCCATCTACTGCGATAATTTGCCCGGTAGCATAAGTCAAGTCCCCCCTTAGGATGGCTGCGACGATTTTCCCAACATCCTCTGGAGTTCCCAAACGCGATTCCAAGGTCAGCCCGTGGGAGATCTTTTCTTCGTAAATCTCCTTGACCTTGGCGGTCATGTCCGTCTCAATGACTCCGGGCTGTATTTCGTAGACAGGAATCCGCTGACTGGCCAATCGCACGGCAAATACCTGAGACATCATGGAAAGAGCTGATTTGGACATGCAGTAAGCCACCCGATTGGTAGAAGCCAATCGGGCTGAGACTGAGGTAATGTTCACTAAGGCGAAATCGGATACAGGGGAAGCCTTCTTTTGATCCAACATCCAACGTGCCACTGCTTGGGTAAGAAAAAAAGTGCCTCGCAAATTGATATCCATCAAATAATCAAAATCCTCCACTTCCACCTCCAAGACATCCGCCCGGACCCGTGGGGCCACCCCGGCATTATTGACAAGGAAATTGAGCTTTCCAAACTTCTCTTTCACTCCATTCAAAATGCTGGCCCGGTCGTTTTGCTCTGCGATATTTCCTGGAAAATACTCCACGCGAATGCCCTCTTTTTCCAAATCTAAGATCACATCCTCCACTTCTTCTTTTGCCCTGACTCCATTGAGCGCCAAGTCTATTCCCTCCTTGGCCAGCTTTTGAGCAATACCAAGCCCAATGCCTCGGGTGCCTCCTGTGATTAGTGCTACCTTTCTCATTCTCCTTTTACCAATTTTAGCTGTTCGTATTCAGGCATGGCTTTGTAGACCGGGTCCAAGGGAAAACACCCGGAAATCATCCCATTTCTAGGCGCTGTGGTACAATCCGAAAACGTACGGCAGATTTTCCCCCGCTTCAATCCCTCTCCTTTCAAAATATCCGCAGGCATATCCGGATAGCTTAACACCATTCTTCCAAAACCGATGGAATCTGCCTTCCCCGTCCTCAAGACATGTTGCCCCACATGGGGAAGCCACTCCTGCAAATAGGAATAGGCTGAACCGACCACATAAAACTCGGGGTACGCTTCCTTGATCTCAGCAGTGGCCTGAATCTGCCTTGCCACTCCATGTAAAGGATCTTCCGGGGGTAAATAGCCATCAGAAGGCGGGAAAAGGGCCGGGCGCTGAATGTGGGGATTGTAATAGGGACTTCCGGCAGTGGTGCAGAAAAGCTCAATCCCAAGCTCTTTCAGCACTTCCAAAAACTGAAAAGATTCGGTCATTTTGGATTGAATCCCGCTTTCATCCCCTCCAAAAGCGTATCGGTAGGGAGCCTCCATGGCTGGAACACCTTTTTCCTCAGGCCCTTTCTGAAAAGGAACCCAATCGAAAATGCTCATCCTCACCCCAATCTCCAGCCCCGGAGCGGCTTTTCGGATGCCATCCACAATCTCCCGGAGAAACCGGGTTCGGTTTTCAAAACTTCCTCCGTATTTCCCCTCTCTATCGTAGGCACTCAGAAATTCATGCCCCAAATACCCATGACAATGCTTGATATCCACGAAGTGAAACCCGGCTTTTTGAGCTAAAACTGCGGCTTTGATGTAATCCTCAATGATTCCTTCAATTTCTTCATCCGACATCACGGGGTAATCTTCAGATAGTCCAAACTTGGCATTCAACACAGAATGGGGATATAGAATCCTCGGCTCCATCTTCTTCTTGTCATTGGGCTTGCAAAAGCGTCCCGAATGCGTGAGCTGTAAGCCAATCAGGAAGTCGGACGTGTCGCCAAAATTCTCCCGATGCGTTTGCTGAAGCATGTCAAAAAGATCCACAAAATCAGGAAAGGTATAGGGATTCAGCAGGAGCTGATTGGGATTGGCCCTACCCTCGGGTCGAACAGCCACAGCCTCGCATCCCCACAGCAATTTGGCTCCGCTGAGTGCGAAGTTTTTCCAGCGCCTTTTGGTCAATTCACTCGGCCTCCCGTCTTCTGTCCCGTCCCAACCTTCCATAGGAAGAATGCAAAGTGCATTGCCAATTTTCCTACCAGATTTGAGAATATGAAGCTTCGCAAAGTGAGACCTCTCTCCTGATTCCAGCTCCTCGTCAAATTCAAGGGGAATCCGCTCTTTCTCCAGATGCTGTCGAAACAGATCGGCAGTTTTGAGCTGGGCTACTCGGGGGTATTGGGGTTTGTATTTTCCACTCATGGATTGACACAGTTGAGGTAGGTGTAATAGGTTTCCTTCTTAGCTATGCGCTGGATCAGCAGAGCCAGCTCACGGGCATGATAATCTCCCCACATGCTGGATTCTCCATGGGCCACTTTCCCTTTTTCCGGCACATAATCCCAACCGTTTGGTTGGTGGTAAATCGAATGCAAAATCAGGCCTTGATGCTGCGGGTGGGTTGAGAGGTAGGGTTCAGAGAAAAGAACCCCAGCGACCTGAATTCCGGCCTGAAGGTATCTTTCGGATCGCTCAGGGTCGAAATTTTTGAGATAATTACCAATACGAATCAAACCCTGTGCAGCTATGCAAGCCGCAGAGCTATCCACAGGTTCAAAGGCATTGAAGGGATCTGCAGGACGGTTGAGGTAATCGCCCATCCGATGGAGATTCGGGGCTCCGGTATCCCAATAGGGAATCCCGTCAGTCGGCGTATTTGCCAGATAAAACTCAGCTGTTGCAACAGCAGCCTGCTTGAGTTCGGCAATCAAGTCTGCTTTTGAGATCACAGGGGCATAGTCGGCTTCCGGGATTTGATCCAAAATCTCCAAAGTCTCCCCTACGCCGCAAATGGCCCAAGCCAAGCCTCGGGTCCAGGTACTGAACCCAGTATAACCTTGTTGGGAATTGGGACAGCGACAATTGCCGTCATTGGTATTGAAAATGATCTCATGGGCAGTTCTGCCCGGTACGTCATAGCTGTCTCTTCCCTTTCCATAAAAAACCGAAAAGCGAACGGTACTCAGAAGATGCTGCACTGCCCGTTGAATCAGGGAGATTTTGACATCGTTTTCTCCCTGAAGTACATGGCCCAGCTGATGAGAAACCACCAAAGCCCTGCAGCTTCGGATCGTATCCACAAAGAGGGAATGAGGGCCATTGAAAGAGTAAATAAATCCTCCATTTGGAATTTTAGTCCAACGAGTCGCCTGGACCGCGCCAGTGACTTTTAGGGCAAGCCTATAAAACTCCTTCTCCCAAGAGGAACCTTCAATTTTCCCTTCCTGAATCAATCGCAGAAGATTTCCATAGGTACTCACATTGTTGAAGCCGTGGTCATGGACGCCCGTATGAGTCAAATGAGGAGCCATTTTATCCACGGTATTTTTCCTTCCGATATCCAGGAATTCCTCTTCACCGGTGGCATCAAATTGTAAAATCGCGGACCCGAACTGGAAACCTTGAGTCCATTCAGTCCAGCCCCGGGTGACATAGATTCCTTTTTCTGTAAAAACAGGAGCCCCTTTTGAGGTATCAAAACTATCCTCTATAGCCCGGATTTTCTGGCCGGAAAGCTCCCAGAATCTCGGAAGCAAGTCTTGTACTGCCTGAAGGTCAATTGCGGAATTAAGCTGCATGGAGTTTCTTGGTTTTGGAATGGTGAAGGAGCATCAAAATAGATGTAGCTGGAATCAATATCAGATACATCGCCGCGTCAGTGGGCAAGCCGGCAAAACCAGCCGGAACCCATCCCAACAGACTAAGTACAAAATAACTGAGTCCAAGGGCGGAGAGAATCAGAATGGACTTTGGGGGATTTTTGAAAATCACCGCACTCAGGACCACCGGCGCAATCATCGACGTTCCGGCAAAGCTAACCCGAGCCAAAAGCACCAATTCGTCGCTAATCAGAGAAGAAAAGACCAAGACAATAAGGGAAAAAACCAAAATTCCCAGTTTGGTGATCCTCATGTTACGCTTATCATCTCCGCTCAGAAGCGACCTCAATTCTGTTCCCAAAGCGAAAATCTGGGCATTGGTAGTGGAGAGACAGGCAGCAAACAAACCGACCACAGCCAAAGCTGCTACCGGGTTGGCCTGATCAAAAAGCAAGGCTGAAGAAAGGAAATCAGCTGTACTGGCGTCTGGATATTTCACAGCTCCATAAAGGCCGATGAATGCCGTGGGCAAAATCACCAAAATGGCAAAAATACCCACGGCATAGGCCATTTTATGAACGGATTTTAAGTTTTTCATCACTACCAACCGTGTGGTAAACTGAGGCTGAGAAACCGGAATCATCATAATTGCGATGGTAGAAGCAATCAAAAATGCAGGACTGAACAATCCCTTGGGTCCGGGCAAAGAAAGGAGAGCTTCATTGCTTTCCAAGACCGCTTGGGTACCCGCTTCCACGCCGCCCGCCATGGTCAGGCAGGTCACTCCGATGATCCAAATGACCACCAAAAGAATCACTCCTTGGATCGCATCAGAGTACATGATGGCTTTTAGTCCCCCGATTTCTGAATAGACCAGCATGATTATCACCAAGAGTGCCGACCAGCCCCAATAGGGAAGTAAATCCGGAAAGGATGCATTAAGAAAAATGGAAATACCCCGGATTTGGATTGCCACATAGGGAATCAAAAACAGGAAAGAGCTCGCAAAAACGAGATACCCCGCCCACTTATTTCGGAAGCAGCTTTGGACAAATCCTGCCACTCCCTGATAGCCAACTTCAGCGGCTCTTTTGCGAAGAGCATAGCCAAACCAAAGAATAAAAAACACCATCAAGGCATCCGAAAACCCCAAAAAGATCCAAGCTCC
The DNA here is from genome assembly GCF_036245625.1 of Algoriphagus confluentis. Taxonomy (NCBI): domain Bacteria; kingdom Pseudomonadati; phylum Bacteroidota; class Cytophagia; order Cytophagales; family Cyclobacteriaceae; genus Algoriphagus; species Algoriphagus confluentis. Next base: position 103,054 of record NZ_BTPD01000002.1, on the reverse strand, counting down.
CACTCCATGCACCCGGAAGAAATCCGGCATCCCCATAAATGTAAAAGCGCTAAAGAGGGCCGCTGAGAAAGTCAGAAAACCCAGAATCGTCCCGATGTTGGATCCTGCCAGCATAAACTCCTCGGAGCTTCTGTTTTTGCGGTAGGACTTATAGGAAGCATAAGCCAAAGAAGCCAAAAAGAGCAGGAAGAAGAAGAGCAGCCAACCGATCATTTTCCTTTGGAATCAAGATGTGGAAATACTCTGGAGCCCAAAAAAGTGAAAAGAACCAATAGGCAAGTCACCAAAAAACTCACCCAAAACACATAAGGCACTGAACCCAACATGGGTTGGGATTTTCCTTGGGAAAAAAGGAAAAGGAAAGAAATCAAAGTCAGCAAGACGACTGAAGATACGAGGAGTATCCATTTTCGGGAATTCATAGGCATTTTGGGTTGGATAGAAAATCCCCTGAAATCAATTCAGGCATGCTTAAAGTAGCGAATTCCACTCAAAAGCCTTTTTGAATGAAAAAGTAAATGCCTAAGAATCTACGGAAACAATTCCGTACATCTGAGGAATTATTGGAAGTTGAGGTAGATGGTCACGGACTTTCTCCTGATAGATTCAATTGCTGAGGCAAAGGCAGGATCGGTTTTTTCAGGCACATAAAGATTATTCAAGCCATGGGAAAAGCGGATTTCCGGAGCAAACTTGAAAAAGCGAAAATAAATCTCGAATCCCATCCCGGCCTCGATGGTGAAGTCCTGTCCGGTGGTTACAATCGGATCCAAGTTGGCCTCATCCTGAGACTTGGTCCTAAACTGATAGCTACCTCCACCGATGAAATACATTCGGGTATTATTAAATCGCTGAGAGCGGTACTTAAAAAGCAAGGGCAACTCGACCATGGTAGCCTCTGTAACCAATTCATCCGTGCGGATCCCCAGGTTACTTTCACCACCGGTATTATCCGGAGGCAGGTTGCCAAGTGGGGGATTGAAATAATTGACATCTACTCTGTACTCGTAAAAGCCGATTTTTGGAGTAAAAAGGAGATTTACCTGATCATGAAATCTTATTATGCCCATGAAGCCCAGTGAAAATCCAGGGGTGTATTTTGGGTAGATGGACTGAACCTCTGCCGTAGTCGGATTGGTCGGAGTCAGGAATGCATCTGCATAGCGAATTTGGTAGGTGGCTGTATGCCCCGCAAGAAAGAATCCATAGGATAGTGTCCTATCGTCAGATCCGGAAGTACTGGTCAGACCAAACAACCCTTGAGCCTTTGCAGTATTTCCCCCGCCAAAAATTAACAGGACAAGGAGTCCTATTTTTGCCCTACGTAGATCGAACTGATACCAAAAGTGAGTGGTTTGCATACGGTGCTGTGAAATCCGACTTTTTTCAATACGGCCAGAAAATCCTCTCCATCGGGAAATGCCTCAACTGACTCGGGAAGGTAAGTATAAGCAGAATTGTCCTTGGATACAATTTTACCCACCTGAGGCAAAATGGTGTTTGAATAGAAGGAGTAGGCCTGTTTCATCGGGAAAGCTCGGGGCTTACTGAATTCCAGAATGACCGTTTTTCCTCCAGGCTTAAGTACCCGATACATGTCTGCCAGCCCTTTTTCCAGATTCTCGAAGTTTCTGACTCCAAAAGAAACGATCACTGCATCAAACTTATTATCCTCAAACTGCAAACCTTCAGAATCTCCAAGATGCATTTCGATTTTGTCCTGAAGGCCTTTTTTGATCATCTTTTTCTGTCCTTCGGAAAGCATCCCTTCAGAAATATCCACTCCAATGATCTTGTCCGGATTCAAGGCCAAAGCCTCTATGGCGAAATCTCCCGTACCGGTAGCGATATCCAAGATTAGTTTAGGATGATCATTTTTGAGCACCTTCACCGCTTTTTTCCTCCAAATGATATCAATGCCCAAGCTCAACACATGATTGAGTAAGTCGTATTTGGGGCTGATGTTGTTAAACATCTCAGCCACTTGTGCTTTTTTGGGGTCTTGTTTGTCTTTGTAGGGTACTACAGTCATCACGAATCTTCTTTAAGGGGGCAAACTTACTACAGAAACCCGACTTAAAGAAAATTGTTGAAATACCGACCGGAAAAGCCTTTGGAAATAAAGCCCTATTTTTGTGATCAACTATCCGATCATGATCCAGAAAGCAGAATTTGTCGTCAGCAATACCCAACCCGAGAAATGCCCCAAGCCTGACCGTGCCGAAATCGCCTTCATCGGCAGGTCCAATGTGGGTAAAAGCTCCCTGATCAATCGGCTCACGGGGGTAAAAGAACTGGCAAAAACTTCCCAAAAGCCAGGAAAAACCCAATTGATCAATCATTTCAACATCAATGACCGATGGTATTTGGTGGATTTGCCGGGCTACGGCTTCGCAAAAGTCAGCAAAGACACCAAAGCCAAATGGGAAGTTATGATCAGCGGCTATCTGACCGGAAGAAAAAACCTCTGTGGAGTATTTATCCTGATTGACAGCCGTCTTCCGCCTCAGCAGATCGACCTGGAATTCCTGCTATGGTGCGGGACAGAAGGGATTCCGGCCGTCCTTGTATTTACCAAAGCTGACAAGCTGTCCAAATCTCAGGTAGACAAAAACGTGAAGGCTTTTTTGAAAAAAACCGAGGAGATCTTTGAAGAAGCCCCGGATTACTTTGTGACCTCGGCAGAGAAGGGAACAGGCAAAGATGAGTTGACTGCCTTTATTGAAGAACTGGTCATTGAGTACGAAGAAAACCAGACTAATTGAGCGATAATTCTATATTTGCACGCTGAAAATAATCAACAATGAATTTCAAAGATATTGCAAACGTATCCGGAAAACCCGGACTTTACCGAGTATTGAAACCAACCCGATCCGGAGTGATTTTGGAGTCTCTGGACGAGAAAAAAGCCAAATTTGTAGCCGGAATGTCCTCCCGAGTATCCATTTTGAGTGATATTTCTATCTACACACTGACTGAAGAAGGTGCTGAGCCCCTCGAGTCCGTGATGAAAAAAATCGAAGCCGAATATCAGGGAGATACCGGAGTGGATGCCAGTTCCTCAGACGCTGAACTTCGGGCTTTTCTAAAGTCTATTCTTCCTGAATTTGATGAAGCGAGGGTTTACACCTCCGACATCAAAAAACTCAACGCCTGGTACCAAATCATCCGAAAGCAGGCTCCTGAAGTTCTTCAGGACAATCCAAAAGAGGAAAAAGAAGAGTAATTAATGAGAAGAGGCCGAAATTAAAAACTCCGGCCTCCTTTTTTTTAGTCCAACGTTTTTAATCAACGACCTTAAATACTTTTTTCCAATGTGAACCTTGCCATATCGATCAGTCGCCGAAACAGTGATTTCATGCTCACCTGCACCTAGATTGACTGGAATTGGCGTTTTCCACAAATGCCGGCTAGGCTGTGCATTAGAGGGCCTTTTTCCTTGAATTATTTCCTCAGTCATATCCCATTCCAAAAGATCTACCAAATAGGCTGGATCTACTTCTTGGATTTGGTTCATTTTTATCCATTCACCTTCGTCAATTTTATACTTCACCTCATCTCCTGTAGCCCCCATAAAGAAATTAACATAAATTCCTGCGGTAGTTCGGAGGTCTTTTTTGAGGACTTTCGGGGCAAATATCTCCATTTGGTATTCTGCTGGTTTTCCAGCTACATGATACCGGATTTGGTATTGATTCCCCGCGAAATCCACCAAGGCAAAACCTTTGGGGGTGCCATCTCTCATCGTTGAAACAGGAATCCCATTTGCATCCAACACGCCTTTGTACCAATCTCCTGAGGTGGTCCCTACATTGTAATGATGGTGTGGTTTTTCCTGCTTCCATCCGTCTTCTTTTCCAAAGTAATCCTGCTTTTGCAAATGCGTGTGAGCAGACATGGAAAATGTATAGGGAAATTCTGCTAGCAAATCAAATAAACGCTGACGATCCTCATCCCTGAAGGAGTCTCCTTCTTCTGATAATGGAATGTGCATTGAAATTACCACCAAATGGTCTTTGGGAACCAATTTGAGATCATTTTCAACAAAGTCCAATTGGTCCGGACGCATGCCTCCCCAATATCCCTTACCATCCCGAGGATCTGGCCAAAGAATATCGTCCAACACGATAAAGTGCACTTTCCCTACATTGAACGAATAAGTACTGGGACCAAAGTGTGCCTCAAAAGTCTCATCTGCCAATTCATCCCAATCCACGTCATAGTTTTCGTCATGATTTCCCATGACATTGTACCAAGGGAGTCCCACTTTGGCTACCGCTCTGGAATAAGGATAGAAAAGATCAAGATCATCTCCTACCAAATCCCCTAAAGAAAGTCCAAAGGCCACATTTTGTATTCCTGCTACTTCATCTACGATTCCCCGATCAAAATAATCTACCTCCTCCAAATTGTAGGGCTGAGGGTCGCCGAAAATTAAAGCTGTAAACTTTTCAGGCTCCTCCTTTGGAATCAATCCAAAATTAATTTCTTTAGGAAGAGGTCCGGTAGGCTGGCTACCAGCATAGGTTAATTTGGGGGACCCCTCTGGCTTATGGATATAGAAAAACTGCGGCTTATTCAATGAATCAAGACAGACCTGATATCCACTTGGTTTGATTACAAAAATTAATTGACCGCTTGAAACAGGGATTTCATAGAAGCCATTGGCGTCTGAAGTGACGACAAGCTGTCCATTGGAAATTCCTACTCCTGGGATTCCGGGTTCTTTCCTGTCCTTTTTCCCGTTTTGATTTTGGTCAGAATAGACGTACCCTTTGGCTACTTCCTGAGCGGGCAAAGCAAATGAGATCGATCCCAAAAGAAGAGCAAGTAAGTAAATGGACTTTCTCATTTTTCCCACCAAACTTTAGTATTAATGTCATCTCCTCCCATCCGTGCCACAGCTTCCTGATAATTAATCGGATTGTTTATCTGAGCGTTGACCGGATATCTGAATCTGACAGGTACACGTTGGTCATTGAGCATTCCATCTGCTTTGGGAAGTACTGGAAAACCAGTACGCCGATACTCAAACCACTGCTGATAGTCATTGAAATACAAGGCAATGTATTTTTGAAAGAGTATTCTCTCCAGACTTCCATCATACGCTGCAAAGCTATTGGCGAAATAGGACTCTGGCAGGGTTACTGACCATTGCTCCATGGCGGCTTTGACCCCATTTTGATAAAATTCCTCAGCATCTCCCATAATCACCCCCCTTTGAGCTAATTCAGCTTTAATGAATTCAACTTCAGCGTAGGTCAATAGGAGTGATATCATAGGAGCCTGAACTAAGGCGATGTTGTGATTGGAAGGAATAAACTGAAACTGAGACTCTGTACCCCCATATCCCGATGGAATTCCTTTATACCCAATGGAAGTAGTACCATCCAATGCTCTTGCATTAGTCATAAACCGCATCCGACGGGGATCCTCCAATTCATTTAGGCGATCTGCAAAAAATTCGGAAATAGCGCGAAAGGTGGTAAAGTCAATTGCTCTTCCCCAAGGAGAAATATTTGGGACAACACCTGTGATCTTCAGTATTGCCGATTCCTCAGTGGATGTAAATACAGGATATTGAGTAGGATTGGAAAGGATGGAAGCCATTTTGATCAAAGCATCTGACTTCTTATTTGAAACCCTTAGAAGCAGGCGAAGATGTAAGGAATTGGTAAATTTCTTCCATCTTCCGACTTGGTTCCCAAAAAGGATATCTTCTCCATATACCATTGCTTTGCTGGGATCATAAAGTTGGTTGGCCTTTTCCAAATTTTCGAAAATAGCCTCATAGATATCCTCTTGAAGATCAAATTTTGCCTGAAAAATCCCTTGTTCACCCTTGCTCGCTTCAGAAAAAGGCACATCCCCAAAAGAATCAGTCAACTGGCTGGCTACCCAAGACTCCAAGGTCAATGCAATCGCCTCATAGTTTTGATCCTGTGCATGGATAGCTGCATCTTTCATTTCTCGAATGTTTACCAACCATCGGTAATAGGTATTCCAAGTTGAGTTGCCAGAGGACTCTGTAAGATCAAATCGATGTAAACCTCCGTTGGCACTTGGATAAGGAAGGGCCACCTGCATGATTTGGAAAGTAAATGCGTCTGCCCGATCAGTATTAAAACTACTTAACCCATAAATGATGGGATTTAAGAGAGTTCCAGGACTAATTTGATTTATACGGTTTGGGTCTGTATTGATTTCCTCAAATTCTCCAGTGCAGGAAAAGGCCAAGGAAAAAGTCAAAAAGACCGCAATTTTTTTTGCAAAATTCATTTTTCTGTTTCTTTAAAATTTCAGGTTAAGGTTTGCTCCAAAAGTTCGCGGGGTAGGTAATTGTCCCATTTCCACCCCGGGTAAAAGCGTGGAGCCGTTGAGCGCGGCTGTTTCAGGATCGAAAATTGGAAACTTGGTCCACATTGCAAGGTCTCGACCATAGAAAGCCAAGGAGGCTGCACGAATAGAGGTTCGGCTCAGGATTTTGGCAGGAATAGCATACTCCAATCGCATTTCCCGCAGCTTTATAAATGACGCATCAAAGGAGTTGGACTCCACATTAGCTCGGCGATAGTAATCTCCATAGTAGGTCGCCAAATTAACTTGGGTCGTATTGGGAGAAAAAGTTCCGTCAGCATTTTGGACTACGCCATCTCCGACTAGGAATCCGTCCTCTCTACCCCTCAAGGTATGGGTCAGTTTCCCCTGTTCGGACATTTTGTGGTGAGTCTGTGAATAGACAATCCCTCCGTACTGACCATCGAAAAGTATAGACATTCGGATGTTCTTATAGCTAACTTCGTTCCTTAGTCCTCCTTTCCAATCAGCAAATGCATTTCCTATATATTGGATTTCCTGTGGTCTGAGCGGAAGTCCGTTGGATCCAAAGACGATATCCCCTTCAGGAGAACGGACAAATCCGAATCCGTAAATATCCCCAGTGGTACCACCCACTCGGGCAATAATTGTGGCATTGCCTCCTGTACCAATCACCTGACTACCCTCTACCTCATCGGGCAGGGAAAGGACTTTGTTCCTGTTTCGGGCCCATGTCAACGTGGTGTTCCACTCAAATGGGCCTTTACGAACAGGAGTCCCATTCAAGACGACCTCCCAGCCTTTGTTTTGGACTGTACCGGCGTTCAAAATCGCACTGGAAAACCCAGTCACAATATCAATAGGTACCTGGATAATCTGATTTTTTGTCTCTGCTACGTAGTAATTCAGATCGAGACTTAGTCTTCTGTCTAAGAAGATTAATTCCAAACCGGTCTCAAAAGAAGTGGTGATTTCCGGTTTGAAATCTACATTGTATAAAGTAGTAGGTACAGAAGCCGAGCCGGGGAATTCACTTTGTCCGTAATATTTAGAAGTTCGATAGGGATCGGTATCATTGCCTACTTGGGCTCCAGATATTCTTAATTTGGCAAATGAAATAGGCTTTGGCAAAGACATTAAATCAGAAAGAACAAAGCTGGTGCTCAGGGAAGGATAGAAAAAGCTGTTGTTTTGAACCGGAAGGGTACTGGACCAATCATTTCGTCCAGTCAGATCAATAAAGATTTTCTCGTCCCAATCGAAGGAGGCCAAGCCGTAGACTGAATTGATCCTGCGGTTATTGTCACTGGTAGATACCGTTGGGTTATTGATGCCATTGGCTAATTTGTAAACCCCCGGAATGACAAGTCCGATAACTTCTGCACTGATCATGCGGAAGTTTCTGCTCATTTGGTTGGCTCCAATACTGGAGCTCAGGTTAATTTTATTTCCTATTTTTCCCCGATAGGTGAAAAGAAAATCAGAGTTGATTTCATAATTGGTAATATCCTGCTCCTTGTAAAAACCTCGTTGATAATTTGCAGAGGAGTAGGGTCTCTGTTGGGCTCTTTCCTCTTGGCTCATGGTGATTCCTGACCGAACCATCAGATCAAAATGCTCATTGAATGAGTAGGTGGCCGAAATGTTTCCTAAAAACGCATTGTTATTGACTGAATTGGTCATTTCATAGGCAATCAGAAAGGGGTTATCAATAAATGAACTAAAAGGATGAACCTGATCTACATTGGTCTGTCCAGATTTCCAAATTGGCCTATACCAGTCCAGGTCCACGTTTGGGTTTTGAAAAATCATGAAGTAAGCAATGGATTGATTATTATACCCCGTAGCCGGTAGATTATCACTTCTCTTGTTGGTGTAATTGGCCTTTACATTCAGCTTGAGTTTATCAGAAATGGATTGATTCACAGAAAGTGCGGCAACAAATCGCTCAAACCCGGTATTGGGCATTATCCATTCATTTTTGGTATGGGTAATGGAAGCCCTAACTGCTCCTCCAATATGACTTCCTTCCACTGCTACATTGTTAATTATATTGAACCCAGTTCTCCAGAAACCCTTGATGTTGTCCCGGTAAGGTCTCCAAGGCTGTCGGGTTGCCGATTGACCCTCCAAAGTAGGATCATATTGAAAATAGGACTGGCCGTCAAACCTTGGTCCAAAAGCGGAACTCGTCCCCCCTGTACTTGCCCCATCCTCAGAAGCCCCATAGGAATAGTAAAGCTCACCATCAGAGTTAAATGCCCTGCCGGTCCCTTGTCCATATTCATATTGGTAATCGGGCCATCTTAGAATATCATTAAAACTAATATTAGTATTGATGGACACTCCGATTCCTTTGGATTGTTTTGATCCTCCTTTGGTAGTGATGATTAGTGCACCATTTGCAGCACGGCTACCATAAAGCGCTGTAGCACTGGCCCCTTTTAATACGGTTATATTTTCAATATCGTCCGGGTTGAGATCAGCAATTCCGTTTCCAAAATCTACAGGAACATCACTTCCTGATCCTGCTCCATACGCGTTGGATACTCCGGAAGAGGTCAAACCAGAATTCATCGGAACTCCGTCAACCACAATCAGGGCAAAATTCCCATTGGGATTTAACGAGTTATTCCCCCTGAGGCTGATTTGGGAAGAGTTCATCGGACCAGAGCCTGCAGATAAGATATTCAATCCGGCTACTTTACCCCTTAAAGCATCTGACCAATTGTTGGATCTGGCTTCTAGCAAATCCTCCGAGCCAATCTTTTGAGTGGCATAGCCCAATGCTTTTTCCTCTCTTTCAATTCCCAATGCAGTCACCACCACCTCATTCAGAGCCAAGCCCTCGGTAAGCTGTACTGAAATAGAAGAAGAATTACCCACGACTCGTTCTATTGACTCAAATCCCACGAAGGAAAATACCAGAATATCATCAGGAGAAACCTCTAAGGAGTATTTTCCCTGCACATCAGTGATTGTCCCTCGACTGGTACTTTTGACAATCACAGTTGCCCCTGGAAGGGGTTCGTTAGAACTATCGGTGACTACACCGCTGACTCTAAATTGCTGGGCCTGGATGACCATCGCCGCAAAAAATGCGAAAATGAAAAGCATCCCCCGTTTGGTAAACTTTACAGGAACCATGAAAACTGAAATTTTTATCTGAAAAGGGTTTATAAAATATTGTGCAAACGTATCCCAGAGCTATTTTCCTTAAGTAAACTAAAGGTTATCAAAAAGTGAATTAACTCTTTATTAAGTCCTCCCTATTCAAAAAAAATGCAGCTAATTGACCAATAGACCCAGATTAAGTTGGTTAACATACCCTTTAAAACGGCATATTTTGCTGTCAAAAATTACCGAAAAATCAACTTATAAATAAGTAAGAATTAAACCCACAAACGGCAAATAAGTGAAAGGAAAGGTATTTCTTCTTGGGCCTTCCTTATTTCACTTTTTTCATTTGTTTAGCTATTTCAAAAAACATAGTAATCAATAAGTCCTGACTCATCTAATTCCATGGAAATTTCTCAAGCCAAAGAAGCCTTCCTCTTGATCTCAAAAAATTTTGACCTGGAAATTTCAGAGGAAAACTTGACTGAGAAAATGGCCATAGAACTCTTAGGGAAAGCTATAGCTGAGTTGCTGAATCAAAATCTCGAAAAACTCCTACAAATCTGTTACCGAGTCGATTTGGATGAAAATAAACTCAAGCAAATCCTTCATCGCTCCGATCCGGATTTTGTCGCTGCTGACCTTGCCCAAGCGCTTTGGGACCGGCAAAAGCTGAAAATCGAGATCCGAAGGAGATATTCCGAGAGCAAATAAGGCTTCCGGACCTTTCGTATCAATTCCCTCCTGTTTCTGTTTTTTTCCCTTTATTTTAAGAGGCAAATCCCAAAAAACCATGGCAAACCCCATTTGGATCATGACCTCGGCCTTTGATCAGCTCAATCTGGATCAAACCATCGAGAAGGCGAAAGAAATCGGCGTTCAGGGACTTGATCTCTGCGTTTTCAGAAAAGACGGAACCCGTGACGACTTTGTCGCCACTCATTTGGACTATGAAAACTTTGGCCCGGAACAAGCAAAAGCCCTGATCGAAAAGTTCAATGGCGCCCAACTCCGGCTTTCGATAGGAGCCTTCGAAAATCTCATCGGAGGAGATCCTGTTCAAAGGGTAAAAAACCAAAACCACCTGATCCGATTGATCCGAATGGCGTATCTCCTGGGAGGCGATGAAAATGATGTGAAGGTGGGGACTTTTGTGGGCTACAACCACGAATTGGGAAATGAAGAGGGTGGATTTGAAAAAAACCTTTTGGAATACCAACGCATTTTTGGGCCGATTATCCGCTATGCGGCGGATTTGGGAGTGACTGTTTTGTATGAAAACTGCCCCATGGAAGGCTGGAGAAGTTCAGGATTCACGGGAACATTCAACAACCTCACAGGAGTATTGGCCGCCCGAAAGCTGATGTACGAGTTGGTTCCAATGAAAAACCACGGGGAAATCTACGATCCTTCCCACGACGTGTGGCAGCATACGGATCCGGTGGAAGTGATCAAACACACGGATATGGATCGGCTAAAGCGGATTCATGTCAAATCCACCCGAAACAATCCAGATCCCTTTTGGGGAAACATGTATCCCATGCACCAAATCCGCCCCGAATGGGCTGAGAAACTGGGAATTCCCTCCAGCACCAACTCTTGGGATCGACACCATTACGAAGCCACTTTGCCGGGATTCGGACTAGGAGACTCCATGGACTGGAGAGCATTCATCAATACGCTCAAGCAAAGAGGCTTTTCAGGACCCTTTGAAATTGAAAATGAAGCGGTGCTTAGCAAGCAAACCGGAAAAATGGGAGCCATCGTCCAAGGCTGCAAAGCAGCAGTTCAAAATCTAGCTCCCCTAATGTGGAACCTCACAGATGAAGGCTGGACTTATCCGACCTCAGAATATCATCCGCTGAAGGATTTGAATCATCAAGACGTACCTGTAGTCACGATGGAGGAGATTCAGTAGACGGACCTTAGACAGGTGACATTGGGCGATTTAGCAGGAAAATCATTTAATAATTTACGTTTACAAAATAAACCTTTTTACTTTTTGAATGTAAATTTTTGTATTTTTATAAAGTACACCGAGGTTTTACTAGCCAAATTTTTGATCTGATGATACTTAAAGAGGATCTGCAAGCAGCTGTCGAAGGGCAAAGAAAAAGCCTTTCCAAAATAAAAGGATTGACTCAGCGGGAAGCCTTAGCAAAATTCAGTCCCACCAGTACTCATATCGAGGTGATTACAGGTGTCAGGCGAAGCGGAAAAAGTACGCTTATGCGCCAAATCATTGAAGAAACAACCACTGATTTTGCCTTTCTAAATTTTGAAGACCCAAGAATATTTGATTTTGAAATCGGAGATTTCCCAAAATTGGACGGACTTTTTGGGGAAGAAGTTTCGATTTATTTTTTTGATGAAATCCAAAATGTAAAAGGATGGGAAGTGTTTGTAAGGCAACTTCATGATCGGGGCAGGAAGGTTTTCATTACCGGATCCAATGCTTCTCTTCTAAGTAGCGAATTAGGCACAAAGCTGACAGGACGACACCTCTCCCATGAAATCCTCCCATTCTCCTATACAGAGTTTTTAGCCTATTGTAACCTTGAAAACTCAAATGAAAATTTCCTCGATTATTTGATCTCTGGAGGCTTTCCCGAGTATTTAAGAGACAGAAATCCTGAAGTCCTTCAGAATCTACTCAAAGACATCGTTTTTCGGGACATAGCTATTCGGCATGGTATTAAAAACACCCAAACACTGATGGAGATCACCTTATTTTTGATTGCCAACGTAGGAAAAACAACAAGTTTTAATAGCCTGCGAAAAACCTTCAACGTAGGCTCTCCGAGCACAGTCTCTGATTACTTGGCATGGCTGCAGGATTCATACTTACTGTTTTTTCTGCCAAAATTCAGTTGGTCACAAAAAAGTATCTCCAAAAATGCGAAAAAGGTCTATTGTGTGGACACGGGGTTTGCAAAGGCGAACTCACTGAGCTTTTCCAAAGACAGCGGTCGACTCTTAGAAAACCTGGTCTATCTCATTTTGAGAAAAAAGAGGATGGATTTATTCTATTTCAAAGAAAAAGGAGAGTGTGATTTTGTGGCTTTTGAAAGCAAGCAGTGCAAATGGCTCATTCAAGTGACAGAACGAGTCCATGCTGATAACAAAAAGGGGGAATTAGATGGCTTAACAGAAGCTATGTCCTTTTTTGAAAAAAAAGAAGGCTTCATCCTTACTTTAGACCAAGAGGATAAATTAATCATTGAGGGAAAGACCATCCATTTGGTTTCGGTGCGAGGATTTATTGAAAACTTCCTTTCCGGAGACAGTTAAGGAAGATCTCTTTCAAATTATCTCAATTACCCAATCCTTGCTCATATCCTAGATCAGCTGGAAGGTTACTCCCCATGGATGCTGCCACCGCCAGCTGATCGCATCGCTCGTTTTCGGGATGACCGGCATGGCCTTTCACCCAAAAAAACTTAGGCTTGTACTTAAGGTGGAGTGGAATGTATCGCAGCCACAGGTCGGGATTTTTTTTATCCTTGAAGCCCTTTTTTTGCCATCCCCAAAGCCAGCCCTTTTCGATGGCATCGACCACGTATTTGCTGTCCGAAAAAATCTGTACAGGATATTCTGTGGTATTCAATGCCTGAAGTCCCCGAATCACCGCCAAAAGCTCCATTCGGTTATTCGTCGTGAGCCGAAAGCCCTCAGAAAGCTCTTTTTCATGCTTCCCAAACTTCAGCACCACCCCATATCCTCCCGGACCGGGATTTCCTTTGGCAGCACCGTCTGTATAGATTTTGATCATAAGGAAAAAAGGAAAAGGTCACCCTTACATGGTGGAAATAGGGAAAGCATTGGATTTGAAAATCTTCACGGCAATGGACAGGAGGATGATTCCAAAAATCCTCCTCAGCACATCCACTCCGGTCTTGCCCAGCTTTCGCTCCAGCCAATTGGTGCTCTTGAGGACCACGTAGACAAAAATCAGGTTGAGTAATATGCCGATCGCGATATTGATCTGCTCAAATTCCGCCTTCAAAGTAAGGATCGTAGTCAAAGTACCTGCCCCTGCAATCAGGGGAAAAGCAATGGGCACGATGGAGGCACTGGAAGTAGCCTCTGGATCCGGCTTAAAAAGCTCGATCCCCAAAATCATCTCCGCCCCAAGGGCAAAAATGATCAAGGCACCGGCGATGGCAAAATCCTCCACTCCGATACCAAAAAGGCCCAAAATAGACTTTCCAACCAACAGAAAAGCAATCATCAAAACCCCTGCAGCCAGGGTAGCCTTTTCGGACTGGATATGACCTACTTTTTTGCGGAGATTGATGATGATGGGAATAGAACCCAAAATATCAATCACCGAAAAAAGAATCAGGGAAACGGACAGGACTTCTTTCGCATCAAACATGCGGCAAAATTAAGGATTCCTTTTGGCCCAAGTGTAGAACAATCCATAAAGAACGGGGGAAATTTAGAATATCACTGTCTTTAAGACTTTTTAAAACCTTTGGAAGAAAGGATCTAAAAATCAAGAAAAAGACACTTTTTGCAAAAAGCTCAAAAAGCCCAAATCTGGGGATTTGGGCTTTTTTTCTGATTTCTAACTTCTGATTTCAGTCTTTACTTTTTGCTTTTCCCACCGTATTATTCGCCGCTCTTACTTCAATAGCCATCTACGTCTGGGATGGATTTTGGGTGTAATCCGCATTAATAAACTTCTTTTATTAGAGTCAAGCTTTATCATGTTCTAATCAATAAAAACCACATAAAGTGGAATTGCGCATTCAAAAACCCAGTTGCCTTCACTATTCTTTTTCTGAACACTCAAACTTTCAGAGTTTGGATATTTGAACAAAATAAAGGAATATTCTCCAATAATGATTGGTTCGGTAATGGATAAGTAGGGGTAATCAGTTAAGTCATTAATCAAAGTAAATCTTTTTCCAAGTTTATTCCGGCTGAGCTCTTTTACCCGAATGTTACTGACATGATCGATTAATTGATCTATAGCCCTTTCTAAATTAGGATCTTCAAAAGAACAAAGGGCAATACCACGTTTATCTCTATAGTAACTTCCATATAATAAATGAACCCAGGACTTATAATCGATTGTTTGGAAAAAAATTCGGGTTTCATCCTTTCCGGATTTTCTAAACGCATCTTCTATCACTTGGTACTGTTCTTTAGTAAGATTTTTTTCGACCTGCCCTTCGGAAATAAGTGGAAAGATGATAAATAAAATAAGAAAGCCCCAACTAGTTGCACTTCGTTCCATTGGCCTGATTAGTTCCTGTTGCTTCATTATTTAAGATTTTTTGGATTTCAGCCCAGCTACTTCCTGATGGAATAAACTGTTTTGCTTCATCAATTAATTGAGTGGGATTGTCCGGATTTAACAACCCTCCAAAAGCCATTTTGTAGTAATAATCAAAACCCAAAGTACCTCCTGTCGGGCCAAATTTTTTATCCCAATTGTAAAGTGAAACTGCCATGCCTAGAATAAAATGACTCATCGCAGCATGATGGGTTTCATTCCAATTTTGATCATATTTTTCAAAATATCTTAGTAGTAAATCAAATGTAGTGTGGTTATATCTCAAATCCATATTATAAGTGTTTTCCAGCAAGAAGGCATGGACCGTTTCATGAATAATAGTTCGAGTAATGCTAAGAGAAGTAGCTTTCGCTAAATAATCATTATTCAATGTAATTACATTAATTCCATTGATTCTTTGAGTAATTGCATTAGCTCCGTTTGATACGAACCCATTTTGAATCTGATAGTCAAACTTCCCGCTCTGTTCAAAAAGATCCAGCATTCCCGGAAATATATCTAAACTCCCCAATCCATATAGGTCCGTGAGATAAGAACTTCCCTTTGATAATTGCTTAAATGTTCTGGATGCACAAGGATTAGTTAATCGATTGACAATGGTATTTGGTGAAGGAATAGTCGGTGGGTCATAGGAAGGCAAGTCCCGCGGTGGAGCTGGAACCGGATCATCACAGCATGGGGGACGCTCATAGTCATGGTAATCACTTCCGTCATTCCTATTATTCCCTGAGGGAGTATAGCCTCCTGAACCTGTGCAAACAACTTCTACAACTACAGTGGGTGGTCTTACTACTACAATTCCATCCCTGTCCGTGTAATTATTGGATATTTCCCGAATGATCGTTCGGCAATCACCCATGATTCTAGCCTCCCCCATTGAAGTCTGAAGCTGATACGTGGAATGGTGGGTCAATTCTCCATTATCAAATATAAATCCGATAAAGTGCCGCTCATTATAGGTCCATATATCCACTTTTCCAGACCAGTCATAGGGTATCCCGCCATAACTGATGCTTTTGAAATCTTCTAGGGACTCTTGATTATCCGGATAATACCTCGCAATCAGCGGATCAAACCGCTCCTGTGTCGGATGCTTCACAAACAGTATATTCTGAATCACCAGCTCTGCCGGATCTCTGTCAGGGAAGCTGTCCAGCATACTTGTCGGGAAATATTTGGTGGCATTTTCCAGGCTGACCTCAAAAACCTCCCGCCCATCGGGAAAGTAATAGTGATGAAATTGGTCCCAATCGGGTTCTTTTTCAAAAAAAGGCAAAATCAACTCCTGAGATTCCGTTCGGAAGTTGGAGCCACGCTCGGGCAGACGGAGATTAGTTTTGTTTTCTTCAAACCAAGACTTCACCCTGGCAAGCTGATCACCGGAATTTGGCTCCAGACGGGGAGCTTCAGGCTCTTGTACGCAAGATGTAAGCAGGGAATTTATGGTAATCAGGACAAGCAAAAGTGGTAAAAATCCGGATCTACCTAAATTTTTGTACTTGAGGGGGGGCAAAAATGTTTTTCATAAAATTGAGTTAGGTGGTTGATTAAAATTTCAGATCAAGATTAAAACGATCTGTTTAAAAGTCAAGCACTCCATGAAAATTTGCCACAAAAAAAGCCCAAATCTGGGGATTTGGGCTTAGATATTTTTGGAGATATTGGCACGCATTTACTCCATCCCCTTATCCCGCATCTTGGCGAATTCATCGAATCTACGGAAAATAGCCACGGTAAATCCTATCAACATCACGATAGTTCCTACCCAAAGCACATTGATATAAGGCTTCACGATAGCTTTCATCACCACGTAGTCCTTTTGGTACTGATTGACTTTGAAAACAAATTTGTTCTGATCAGGAAGGATATTCTCCAAGCTGACTCTGAGTCCCAACTCGGTATCAATCACCGGAAGCTTGCCCACTTGATTGTTTCGAATGATAAAGGTCGGCTCAAGCAGTTTTTCCACGTCATAATCCAACACTCTCAATTTTGCCTTGACTGCGACATCCCCTTCCTGTAGGACATAGCCTTCGATCTCCTTCATCACCTCTGCCCCATCAAAATAGGTCACGAAATCCGCAATATGAAACTGCTCCCCGGGACTCACTTCATAAACTTCGTCCTCTTTCCATTCCGGATCGGAATAGTCATTCATCGCTGCCACATAGGTATACAGATCCCGATTGAGGTAGATTTTCGAATCCGGAGAGGAGATCAGCCCACCCATTCCTTCGTTAAACTGAGACATGGGATTGAGGGAAAATTTCAGAGCCTCATTCTGAAAATAGTCAATCTTGAAGTAGTCATTTTCCTCCAAAACCAAATTGACCACATCCCCTTTTTTGAAGTAATCCTTGTAATCAACCAATGCAACCGCTTCGTTGACATTGCCGGTGGATTCAAGATATTTGGCCGGAACGAATTCAGGAACCCCAACCACCTTCTTTTGCCTTCCCCGGTAGACTACGGTGTAGTCTTTCATCTGAGTGGGCTTGTTGATCCAGAGTAGCACATGCTCCTTGTTCATCTCATCCTCCCAGCTGTTGCTGTAGGTGAGCCCGGACATATTGATGGAAATCACATCCGAATACCCGGAACTGAACATGATTCCGATCAGAATCATCCCCAAACCGATGTGGGCCAGTGAGCCTCCTGCCAGTTTGAAGGTGGACTTTTTTAGCAGCTTAGCCAAAATCACCGAGTTGGCGACGATGGTAAACATCCCAGCCAATACGATAATGATGTATTTCCAGTCATAGACCTTAGCCAATACGATCACTGCAGCCGAAAGCAATACAGAGATGATGTAGGGAGTGACCAAAGCCTCTTTAAGTGCTTTTTTATCCATCTTTTGCCACCAGAAAAACTGCCCCACTGCGGTCAGCAAAGCCAAAGCAACGGCAAACCACAACTGGAACTTGGTATAAAACTCCACCTGATCCGCTGGAGGAGCCATATTGGAGATGCCTCCGAAGATTTCGACCAAAGCATTCCAAGCCGGAATAGAAGTAGGCAAAATCACCTGAAAGGACATCAATCCCAAAGTCACCGCACCCAAAAAGATCCAAAACTCACGGGAATAGACGGAGGCTTCTTTTTCCGAAGTAGGAATATGCTTCCAAGCCCGCACCGCCAAAAAGACGGCAATAACGAGGAAAAACAACATGTAAATCAGCAACTGACCGGAGAGTCCCAAATCGGTAAAGGAATGCACCGATGCATCACCCAACACCCCGGATCTTACAAGGAAAGTCGCATACAAGACCAGAATAAAGCTCAGAATCACCAGGACGATGGAGGTCTTCAGAGCGGTTGCGCTTTTCTTAAAAGTGATCATGGTATGGATCGAAGCTACCAAGATCAGCCAAGGCACATAGACGGCATTTTCCACCGGGTCCCAGTTCCAGTACCCGCCAAAGTTCAGCGTGACATAGGCCCAGTATGCGCCCATGATGATTCCCATTCCCAAAATCATGGCTGAGAAGATCGCCCACGGCAAAGCCGGACGGATCCACTCCGAATAGCGCTTGGTCACCAAGCCGCCTATCAGGAAGGCAAAAGGCACCAAAGTAGAAGCATAGCCCAAAAACAGGGTTGGCGGATGGATGACCATCCAGATATTCTGCAAAAGCGGGTTGAGCCCAGTGCCATCCTCCGGAACAAAGTCTGGATTCAACTCAAAAATCGGTGCCTGAGTAGCATCTCTCAACAGGATAAAAGGAGAACTGCCGATTTTCAAATCCCCGATTACCACACCCAGAATCATGGAAACCAAAAAGGCCTGAACAAGGGCAAAAACAACCATTACAGGACCTTCCCAAAACTTATTGGTCTGAATTAGAATGATGCCCAAGACCACATTCCAGAAAGCCCAAAGGATAAACGCTCCCTCTTGCCCTTCCCAGAAGCTGGAAATCATGTAGTGGACAGGAAGCGCTTTGGAACTGTGCGAATACGCGTAAAAATACTCGAAGCGATGATTGTAGATGATCTCAAATAGGGAAAAAGCAATCATCGCCGTAGAACCGGCGTGAATGTAAAAACTGATCCGGCTGAATTTTCTCCAGCTGGCCTTTTCAATTTCATTGGCTCTGAAATACTGGAAATAGGCATAGGCTGTCACCAATGCACTGACAAAGGCCACGATGGTCATCAGGTGGCCGAGATTACCCATAAAGGTATTGATCATGATTTTTTCTTAGATAATAATCCCAACATCACATTCCTGCCGCCTGCACGTCTGTCTCCTGATATTTGGACGGACACTTCATCAGAATCTTATCTGCAACGAAGATATCCTTGTCCCGATAGGAACCGATCACCACGACCTGCTCCGATCGTTGGAAATCTGCAGGAACAGGTTCGTTGTAGAAAACCTTCTGCTCAGTGCCTTCATTGTCCACAAGGAGGAAAGTAAAAGAAGTTTTGTCTTCCCGCACCTCGATTCCGGTCACTTGACCTATCTCATCTTTTTTCAGCTGACCCACCACGTGTATGGCTTTGTCTTCCCCGTCCTGCTTCATTTCCCAGGCGGTACTGAAGCTTTCGTAGCTACTTGCATCCCCGATGGAAGTCATGATGATGACGATGGCTACGGCAATGATGCCCAATCCGATGATATGTCCTTTTTTCATGATATGGCTGATTTATTGGGGAAGATTCTTTTCCAGTTTTGAAATTTTCCGATCTGTATTGATGATATAAACCACCATTCCGGCGAAAATGATCAGAATGATGCCCACCAAAACGTAGATTTTTCCATCGGCACGCATTTGATCAGCCATTTCCACAGTCGTGTTGCTGTAGTCAGCTTCGGTGACCTCAATCTTTTCCTGAGCACTGAGGTTCAGGGAAAACAAAAGGAGGATTATTACAAATAATTTTTTCATCAATCAGGAATTAAGAAATCTATCATGGATAACTCGCTCTACCCTACGGATTCTGACCCGAACGGTTGCCAGCCAAGCCCCCAAAAGAGTCCAAGCCAGGATTGCCGGGTAAAAGACCAGTCTGAGTTTGGAGTCCAGGTCATAGGCATTGAAGCCAGGATTGCCCCCATTACCGGGATGAAGGCTGTCCGTAAGTCTGGGCAGCACAAAAATCAATGGGATAAAGGCTGCAAAAGCAAAAATATTGTAAACGGCTCCGATTCTGCCTCGCTGCTGCGAATCTGCCAAGCTGCCTCTCAAAATCAGATAGGCAAAATACATCAAAAGCCCAATCGCAGCCGCATTTTGCTTCGGGTCTCCACTCCAATAATCTCCCCAGGTAAACTTGGCCCAAAGCATTCCAGTCACAATACCCAATACTCCGAAAAGAATGGCCGCATTGGTAAATTCCAAAGCGAGATCATCATCTTCAAGTCGATTGCTGCGCAAAAACCGAATGCTGTAATAAACTGAAACCATCAGCATCAGAATCATCCCAAACCACATGGTCACATGGAAATGCAGGGCTCGGATCGTCTCATTGAGAATCGGAAGACGGGGTACGTCCATCAATAGACCGGCAGTCAGGGTGTAGATCAGCAAAGCGACCGCCAGGATTTTCCACCAGGATTGGCGCATAGGTTATTTTTGAATTGCAAGTGCAAAAATAAGGCATAAGTTCCTGAATCCCCCCTTTTTTTATGATAAAAGGCTCAAACCTACTTCATGAAAAAAACTTATTGGAATGAACTGAAGTCACCTTCCTAAAAGCTTAAAATCAGCAATTTTCCAATTTTGAAATTTTTCAATTTTCCAATCCTTAACTTTGCCCCGTGGAAAATCAAAAACAGGACATCCGAAAGCTATCTCTCGAGGAACTGGAAGCCTTCTTTTTGGCACACGGAGAAAAAAAATTCCGGGCCAAGCAGGTGTATGAGTGGCTTTGGCACAAGTCCCTGAAAAACTTTGATGACATGAGCAATATCTCCCTCGCAACCCGAGAACTGCTCAAATCCCACTTTATCATCAATCACATCCGGGTGGACCTCATGCAGCACAGCAATGATGGCACGATCAAAAACGCCGTCAAGCTTTTTGACAACAAAATCGTGGAGTCTGTGCTCATTCCCACCTCCAAGCGAATCACCGCCTGTGTTTCTTCTCAGGTGGGATGCAGTTTGGATTGTAACTTCTGTGCCACAGCCCGACTGAAAAGAATGCGCAATCTCAATCCGGATGAGATCTACGATCAGGTGGTAGCTATTAAGGATGAAGCAGAAACCTATTTTCAGCGCCCGCTGACTAATATTGTTTTTATGGGTATGGGAGAACCCCTGCTCAATTACAATAACGTGATCGAAGCCATAGACAAAATCACCTCTCCTGAGGGCCTGGGCATGGCTCCCCGCAGAATCACTCTTTCTACTGTGGGTATCCCCAAAATGATTCGGAAAATGGCCGATGATGGAGTAAAGTTCAATTTGGCCATTTCTCTCCACTCCGCAATCAATGAGACCCGTTCCCGGCTGATGCCCATCAACGATTCCAATCCTTTGGAAGACCTAGCTGAAGCGCTGAAGTACTGGTATCAGATGACCAAGCGTAAAGTCACCTACGAATATGTCATTTGGGAAGGAGTCAATGACGATGAAAAACATGCCCGTGCACTTGCTAAGTTTTGCAAAATCATCCCCTCAAAGGTCAATATCATTCAATATAATCCAATTGATGAGGGAGAATTTCGTCAGGCTAAGCAAGAGGCAGTGGACATGTACGTCCGCATCCTGGAATCTCAGGGAATCATAGCGAAAGTCCGAAAATCAAGGGGTCAGGATATCGATGCAGCCTGCGGGCAACTGGCTAATAAAAATGAAGTGGCAAATTTGGCGTAAACGTCGAATAATTTTTCTTGCAGATTTATCAAACCTTAGTTTATTTACGGCCGTTTTTTAACCAAACCAACTATTTTAAAATGCCCAGATTTACTTTGAGAGCCATCCTGGCTGTCCTGTGCCTTTTCCCCTTCTGTCTAAAGGCTCAAGATGACCTCCCAACCCAAATTCAAAATTACCTCGCGGCCTACCAAGAGGAGTTTCCTGTAGAAAAAGCCTACCTCCATCTGGACAAGCACACCTTCACCCTGGGGGAGGATATTTGGTTCAGCGCCTACTTGGTGGCCGGAGGAATACAGGTTCCCTCCCCGCTGAGTAAGACCCTGTATGTAGATTTTTTTGACGGAGACGGACTTTTGCTTTCCCAGAGAATCATCCAGATCGAAAACGGAAGAGGAGCTGGCGAATTACAGATTCCCCGCTACGGAAAAACCGGTCTGTATCAAATTAAAGCCTACACCTCTTGGATGCGCAATTTCGGAGAAGACTACTTCTTTGAACAATTTGTCAAAGTAGTGGATGGAGCTGGAGGATCATTCCTCCCTCAGGTAGAATACAAATCCGTCTCCTCAGAGGCCGGAAAAGCCAACTATGAAGTAGAACTCCTTGCAGTAAATGCTTCAGGAGAGCCCTTGGCCAATCAGGTACTTCTACTCAGTGCCATGGCAGGACAAGAAGAACTGTATCGCCAACAAATCCAACTGAATGCGCAGGGACAGGTTTCATTTAGCTTCTCCATACCGGAAAAAGATCATGCTGAACAGCATTTGGAGCTGAGTTTTGAAGAAAATCCCGACTACATCGTCACGCAGAAAATCCAGCTTCCTTACACCCTCAATCAGGCTGACATTCAATTTCTTCCAGAAGGAGGTAGCTGGGTTCAGGGGAAAAAAGCCACACTTGCCTTTCGGGCGGTATATCCCGATGGAAGTCCAGCCCAAATATCAGGTCAAATCGAAGGAGTGGAAGACAGTTTGTTTGAAAGTCAATTTGGAGGATTGGGGAAAATCTCATTTATTCCGGATAGACCTAATTACACCGCAGTAGTCAAAAATCCATTTTCTGAGCAGGAAAGAAGAATCCCTCTTCCCGAAGCAACCCAGACCGGATTGACTGTTCAAGTCCAAAACAACCCAGATGCCTCCTTTATTTCTGTATTTATCCAAGGTGAGGGAGACCCAGGGGAACTCTTGCTGTTTTCACACATTCGGGGATTGGTCAATTACATGATTCAGGGAACCCTTACCAATGGGGTCTGGGGAGTACGGATTCCCAAACAAAACCTTCCCTCAGGAATTAACACGGTGACCGTATTGAGAAAAGACGGCACTCCTCTCCTCGAGCGTCTTGTCTTTGTCCAAAGCGGGGACAAATTGGACTTAGAGGTACAAAGCAGAGGCAGCCTTAGTCCTAGAGGTAAATTCCAACTGGAATTGAACAGCAGCATGAGAGGAGCACCCACTCCTGGAAGCTTCTCTGTAGCGGTGGCTGATGCGGATCAGGTCAAAGAAGAAAGCCTGATTCACGGCACTATCTTTTCCCACCTGCTATTGACCTCTGATTTGCAGGGAAAAGTCTATCAACCGGGATTTTATTTTCAGAATCAGGAACCTGCCACATTGGAGCAGCTGGATTTGGTCATGATGACCCATGGCTGGAGGAGATTTACCGTTCCAGAGATTTTGGAGGAAAAGTTTCCTGAAAATGGCTTCTACATTGAGCAGGGAATCACCATCACAGGTCAGGTCAAGGAGCAGACAGTAACCAAGAAGGGTTTGGGCGGAGGAAAAATCAGTGCCTTGATCGGTGAAGGTTTGGAACTCATCGGTTCTGAATACGGACCGGACGGAAAATTCATTTTCACCGGGCTGGAATACCAGGATTCGGTGAGTGTGACCATCACCGCCGAGGATCAGCGGGCAAAAAACTTCATTGACCTGAGTGTGGACCAGCGCAAGCCGGTATTCCCTTCTCTTCCAGGAAAATATACCGCGCAGATTGTTTGGCCGGAGGAACTGGTTGCTACCTATCAAGCCCGCACCCTGATGCAGCAACTCAACGCTGAGGAAAATATCACCGACCTGGAAGGGGTGACTGTAGAAGCTCAAACCTTACAAGAAGAACAAGCCTCTGGCAGAAAGTTTTACGGAGATGGAGATGCTTCCATCAAGCCTGACGAAATTCCGGGAAGTGTCGGGTTTACCAATATCTTTCAGATGATTCAGGGAAGAGTAGCCGGGGTAAGGGTGAGTATCAGCGGAACAGGCGCAAGTGTCCAAATCCGTGGAGCAGGCTCGATTCAGGCAGGAACAGAGCCTTTGTATCTCCTGGACAATGTTCCGGTGGATGCTTCCCTCCTGTTCACCGTCAATCCCAGAGATGTGCAGAGCATAGACGTATTCAAAGACCCTGCTAGGACAGCCATTTTCGGATCTCAGGGTGCCAATGGAGTCATTGCCGTTTACACCAAAACAGGCGCTGGAATCAGCTACCAAAGCGTGGGTGGAACTCTTGTGGTGAGATATGGAGGTTACCATGCAAACAGGGAGTTTTACGCTCCAAAATATGATCAAGCAAGTCCTCAGACGGCCATTACCGATCAGCGAGCTACCATTTTGTGGAACCCTCTGGTAGAAACTGACGCCAACGGGCAGGCCAAGCTTGAGTTTTTCAATTCTGATCTGGCCAAAAGACACCTCATCATCATCGAAGGCATCGATGCGATGGGGAGAATAGGACGAACAGTCAAATTGATCGAATAACTATTGCATAGCTGAGCAAAGCCGTTTACCTTTTACAAAATTTCAAAACTATGAAAAAGGCTTTGCTCGGTTTGTTCTTTTGCGGTATGATTTGCTCCTGGGCAAATGCTCAGCAAAGTGGAGAAGCACGGATTCATGGATATGGAGTCTATGGACTCAGGACAAATCAATTTGGAGCAGGTGGAGGAATTGAATATTTTTTTTCAGACCAATTTGCCCTGATGCCCTCCTACACCTGGATCGATGCTGAGGTAGGAAATCTGTCCAACTTCAGTTTTGACCTCCGCTATTATTTTACTGAAGGAGTCTCCCAAGTCTATGTCTTAG
This sequence comes from Algoriphagus confluentis, assembly GCF_036245625.1. Classification (NCBI taxonomy): domain Bacteria; kingdom Pseudomonadati; phylum Bacteroidota; class Cytophagia; order Cytophagales; family Cyclobacteriaceae; genus Algoriphagus; species Algoriphagus confluentis. The sequence continues at coordinate 78,402 of NZ_BTPD01000002.1, read as the reverse complement.
CTGGGTATAGCCAAACCTTCGAAAACACCCAACCGGGTACTGCCGGCACTAGGCGGAATTCGGTAGGTGGAAATATTGGTGCTGGAGCCTACATTCGCATTACTGATTGGATGGGTTTAATATCAGAATTCCGTTTCCAAAGTCAGGGGATCCAGCAGGTGGTGGCAAAAGCAGGTTTAGCCTTTCCTCTTTAGAAACCTACTGCCTTGTACAAACCCGCCGCAAGCAAAGCACCAAGAATAGGGCCTATAATTGGAACCCAAGCATATCCCCAATCCGAACTCCCTTTTCCCTGAATGGGCAGGAGTTGATGCATCAGTCGAGGACCGAAATCTCTCGCAGGATTGATGGCATAGCCGGTAGTACCACCTAATGCCAAGCCAATCACCCAAACCACAAAGGCTACTGGCAAGGCTCCAACAGAGCCCAATCCCACAGGGGTCCCCTGCTCATCCTCAATTTTGGCTCCCGTGATATATAAGACGGCCAAAATCAAAACAAATGTTCCCAAAGTCTCCGAGAGTACACTTGTCGGAAAATTGCGGATGGCCGGGTCAGTACAAAATGAAGCTCGCTTCAGTTCGGGGTTTTCTTCCAAATCAAAGTGAAGCCGGTACATCATCCAAGCTAGCCCCGAGCCCAGCATGGCACCTGCCACCTGAGCCAAAATATAGCCTGGGGCCATGGACCAATCAAATTTTCCGACTGAGGCCAAGCCGATGGTCACTGCCGGGTTTAGATGAGCACCACTGTAGGGGCCTGCTATGACTACTCCACAAAAAACTGCCAAAGCCCATGCCGTAGTGATGGCCATCAGCCCTGCTCCATTTCCTTTGGTTCCCGGAAGGAGGACATTAGCGACTACCCCTACACCCAATAGAAGGAGGACACCTGTTCCGATTAGTTCTGCGATGTATGGATTCATTCTTCTACCCAGTTTTTAGCCCGTTCTACTGCTTTATTCCAAAAATGCACCAATTTATCTCTTTTTGAGGATTCCATTTGCGGATGAAATTCTTTTTCCGATTGCCAAAGATCCTGCAGCTCTTCCCTGCTTTTCCAGAACCCTACTGCCAATCCTGCCAAAAATGCTGCCCCAATCGCTGTGGTCTCAATGATTTCCGGCCTCTTGATCTCGCAACCCAGAATATCTGCCTGAAACTGCATGAGAAAATTATTCGCCGTGGCTCCCCCATCCACCCGGAGTTCCTGAGTGGGTTTGCCGGAATCTTTTTCCATGGCTTTCAATACATCATGTACCTGGTAGGCAATGGCTTCCAAGGCAGCCCGGGTCATGTGTGCAATGGTCGTACCCCGGGTGATTCCAAAGAATGCACCCCGGGCATTTTGATCCCAATGAGGTGCTCCCAATCCTGCTAAAGCCGGCACGAAATAGACTCCATCATTGTCTGCGAGACTGCTTGCCAACTTCTCCGTTTCTTTGGCATGACCGAACATTTCCATCCCGTCTCTCAGCCACTGAATAGCTGCTCCGCCAATGAAAACCGAGCCTTCTAGGGCATAATTGATCTCATTCCCAATTTTCCACGCTACGGTGGTGAGTAATTGGTTTTGGGACCGGACGGCTTCTTTTCCGGTGTTCATGACCAGAAAGCAACCCGTTCCATAGGTAGTTTTAGCCATTCCGGGCTCGGTACAAAGCTGACCAAAAAGCGCCGCCTGCTGATCTCCGGCTACTCCTGCAATGGGAATTTTGGTTTTCAGTACATCTCCGGCAGTTTCGGTAAATACCTCACTACAACTTTTCACTTCAGGCAACATCGAAGCAGGAATCCCAAAAAGATCCAACAATTCTTTATCCCATTGCTGGGTATGAATATTGAAAATCATGGTTCTACTTGCATTGGTGATATCAGTCAAATGGCTTTGGCCTGCCGTGAGCTTCCAAATCAACCAAGAATCCACGGTGCCAAATGCCAATTCACCGGCTTCGGCCTTTTCTCTTGCTCCCTCCACATTTTCCAGAATCCATCGGATTTTTGTGGCAGAGAAGTAGGCATCGATAATCAGTCCCGTTTTACCGGCGATAAGTTCGGCATGTCCCTTATCTTTCAATTCGTTGCAATAGGACGCAGTTCTACGATCCTGCCAGACGATCGCATTGTAGATGGGTTTTCCTGTTTTTCTTTCCCAGACGATGGTAGTCTCCCGCTGATTGGTGATGCCAATCGCAGCGATCTGATCGGCTCGAACCCCCTTGTTGAGAAGCGATTCTACCAAAACAGCCGATTGGGTGGTCCAGATTTCCATGGGGTCGTGCTCTACCCATCCCTGTTTGGGAAAATGCTGCTTGAATTCCTTCTGGGCGACGGAGACGATTCGCCCGTTATGGTCAAAAATAATGGCTCTGGAGCTCGTCGTACCTTGATCGAGTGCAAGGATGTAGGATGGATTTTGGGTCATTGCTTGGGTTTGTTTTGGGAAAAAAGGATTAGAAAAAAACCTCTGATTTCAATTAAGTTTTTATCAAATATTTGGTTGCTGTTTTTTGGAAATCTTCCAACTCTGCGGCGATCCACTCTTCATCTTTACCCATCTCCTCGGCCATAAGTCGAGCCACCTTTTCAGCGCAATCCAAGGCCGCTTGGGCATCAAGTATCAACATTCGAATTCTTCTGGAAAGCACATCGTCTAATTTTTGGGCCATTTCACTTCTCACCGCCCAAACCACCTCAGCAAGGATATTGGGAAAATCAGGATGGATGGATGATGCCCAGGCTGAATTCTCTTTAGCCAAATCTTGGATTTGTCCCGCATGGGACCCATATACCTTCCAATGACCCGATGGAATATCCCGAGTGTAGCCATACAAAAGAATATCCTGGGATTTGGAATCCGGTACTTTCAGTCCGGTGACTTTGGAGTAGTAGTCTACCGTATCCTCCCCCATCTTCCGGAAAGTGGTCCATTTCCCTCCCGTAATGGAGACCAATCCACTTTCAGAGAGAATGACCTTGTGAGATCTGGAAATCTCCTTGGTTTTGGTACTCCCCTCTTTTGGCCTAGCCAAAGGCCTAAGTCCTGCGAAGACTGCTTTGACGTCTTCTCGGGTGGGTTTTCGGGTTAGATAGCCTGAAGCGGTTTCGATCACGAATTCAATTTCCTTCTGCAAGGCCTCCGGCTCCAATTTGGGCTTTTCCCGAAGGGTATCGGTGGTCCCAACTACCAATTTCCCATGCCAGGGGACGGCGAATAAAACTCGACCGTCTTTGGTTTTGGGAATCATCAACGCATCTTTTCCTCCCAAAAAATCCTGATCCAACACCAAATGGATTCCTTGACTGGGCTGTATGGTTTTGGGTGCTTCCGGATTGTCCATTTGCAGAATATTGTCTGCAAAAACCCCGGTGGCATTGACAATCATTCGGGCCTGAACGGGATATTTCTTCTTCGAAATTTGGTCCTGAATATTCAATCCGGTGAGTTTGCCGTGCTCGTTTTTCTGAAGGGAAGTGACCTTGGTATAATTGAGGATACAAGCTCCTGCATGGTCTGCAGTCTGGGCGATGGCCAAGGCTAATCGGGCGTCATCAAATTGCCCGTCAAAATACACAATCCCTCCGTATAGATTTTTAGGTTCAATTCCCGGCATTCTACGGAGGGTTTCCTCTTTGGAAATATATCTCGAGGGGCCCAAACTCAGGTTGGCCGCCATGTAATCGTAGATTTTTAGGCCAGCGCTATACTGTACCCGATCCCAAAGCGTGTAGACCGGAATGATAAAGGCTTGATTTTCGGTGAGATGAGGGGCGTTTTTGATCAGTCTTCCCCGCTCTTTTAGTGCTTCCAAAACCAAAAAAACATCTCCCTGAGCCAAATATCTCACCCCCCCATGGAGTAGCTTGGTACTTCGGCTTGATGTCCCCTTGGCAAAATCAGCCTTCTCAAAAAGTGCTACCGACATCCCGCGGGATACCGCATCCAAGGCCACTCCAAGCCCCGAAGAGCCTCCGCCGATGATGGCAATATCCCAAATTTTATCCTTGTCTCTAAGCTGATTTAAGTTTTCTTCTCGATTCATTTTCTTTCCCATCTTGGCTAAAAGTAGTAAATAAAGAAATAATAAGAAATAAAAAGAAATAAATAAATACAATTTACTTTCTTTTTTATTTCTTTATTTATCTTGTTGCCGTCTAAAACCTATCTTAAACCTAAGGTCTAACCACAGGAAAGCACCTATAGTTAAGCTTTCCCAATTCTCAAATCATCATGAAAAAATCAATTTTTCTTTTTCTGCTTTTCGGCTTGCCGCTTACGGTTGCAATTCAAGCACAGACGATTGAAAGCTTGGCAAAGGAACTGCCGCCTCATTTCTCCATTCTTACCACTTGGGGTGTTAGGCCTGAATGGGATGAGAAATCAGAAAATATTTATTTCCTGAATAAACTTGTAGGCGATGTGTTCAAGATCAACATTGCGACCAGGGAAGTTTCACAGGTGACTTCTGGATTTTACCATGGAGGCATTCACCGTGTGCTTGGTTTGGCTAATGGTGACCTTTTACTTGCGATGGGTTCATCGATTTTTGATGCAAACAATCCCGAAAAGGATCGTCATTCTGGATTGGGGCTTTATGTTCTTACAAAGGAAAATCCGAATACACCTTATGCCTTAGAGGCCTACTGTGATGAAGGTCCGGCTGTATCCAAAAACAGTCTGAAAATCGCATGGACGCTGAAAGGTCAGCGGGAAATCAAAGCCGGAGAGATTTATTATGAAAACGGAGTACCCAAGCTGAAGGATGTTCAAACTGTGATCTCCTATCAGGACTCCTCCGCCTACGTGAGGTTGGAAACTCAGGACTTTCGGCCACCCGTCAATGAGGAATTGATTTACACCCATTATTGGGGAGATGAAAGAGACCAATATTTCAACTCTCAGGTTTTTGGGTTCAACCTCACCACCAAAGAGACAAAAAAATACACGGACTTGCCCAAGAGCTACAATGAAGCTGAGGGGATATTTCCAAGCGGAGATTTTATGGTGATCGAAAGTGATCGTCATCAACCTATGAATGAACGAAACAAATACAAGCTTGATATCTACAAACTCAAATTGGACGGCAGTGGAGAAGTGGAGCGTTTGGCGGATTTTTCCACGCGGTATTTTAACAGAATCAAATCTGATAATCCCGTGGTAAACAAAACAGGCAAAATCATTGCCCACCAATTCGGCTACCAAAAAGGTGCAGGTGATGGCAGGGGAATATTTTTGTTTGATTTGGAGGCCTATGAAAAGGCTAAATCGGGTAAAAAAGATTAATTGCAGTCGAATTCATTGTAGGGTTTGATTGAATGAAATTTCATACAAATGCTTAAAAGGAACTTTGCCAATAGAGTCCATCGAAGGCCAATTGAACTAGTGAATTCCAAATCTTTCCCTACCTCTGTCTTCTGTCTTGCAGCCTAAAATCAGGGGAATATTCGTTTACTTACAGAATTACGAACAGCAGATTTAATTAATTAGATAAATGACGATTGCAGAGCGGCACAAGCATATATTGGATGAACTGGCGATAAGCGGATTTGTCAATGTGGCTGACCTTGCCAAATCGCTCCAAGTCACCGTTGTGACGATCCGAAAAGACCTGAAGATCCTCGAAGATAAAGGCTTGCTCTACCGCTCTCACGGAAGTGCCACCTCGGTTTCCCCCTATGTATCTGACCGATCTGTTCAAGTGAAAAAGCTGGAGCAGGTAGAGGAAAAGAGCAAAATCGCCCAGAAAGCTGTGGAGTTTTTAGAACCAAAAGAAGCCATCATTATCGGTTCGGGTACCACCGTAGGCGCCTTTGCGCAAGCGATTCCTCGGAATTATCCGCTGACCGTGTTGACTTCCGCATTGAACGTAGCGATGGCCCTGATTGATTCCACAGAGATAGAACTGGTACAGTTGGGGGGAGTGGTGCGAAAAAGCAGCAGCTCGGCAGTTGGGCATTTTGCCGAAGAGATGTTGAAGAGTTTTGCCTGCAGCAAATTGTTTCTCAGCGTGGATGGAATTAGTCTAGACTACGGGCTCACCACTTCCAATATGATGGAAGCCCACCTCAATGCGCAGATGATCCGGTCCGTTCAGAAGACCATCGTGTTGGTCGATAGCCGAAAGTTTGGTCGAAAAGGATTTGGCAAAATCGGAGAACTCGAAGACGTGGATGTGATCATCACCGACTCGGGGATTCCCGAAATTTTTAAAGAAAAACTGGAAGAAAAAGGAATTGAAGTGGTGATAATTTAAAAATCCTTGTAAACTTTTCGCTCTACGGCTGCCCCATTTTTCTCCAACGTCACCACATAGATGAAATCATATTCTACATCCTGGAGGTCAGAATACTTCTCCCCTTCTCCCACAAAATAATTCGCCAATCTGCTGACCGTATTGCTATGCCCGACCACCAAGATATTTCCTTCCAGACTCTTTAATTGCTCGACCAAAGCATCGTGATTGCTTGGATCGTAAGATTGAATGTTCAAGCCGGCTTGTTCTGCAGTGGGCAAAGCTGTGAGTCTAGTCCGCTTGTAATCCGTGCTGAAGACATGCTTGATATTCTCATTTTGGAGAATCTGGGCCAGTTTTTTAGCCCGAATCTGACCTACTTGGAGCAGTTCAGGATCACTTCCGGCGAGTTGCTTTTCGGCATGGCGGACGATGTAGATGGCTTTAGGGGAGGTTTGGGAAGTGCAAGCTCCCAAGAAAAGGATAAGACCTAGAAGAAGGAGAAGGTTTTTCATGGATAGTTAAAGATATGCTTCGCGAGATTAGAGATATGCTTCGCAAAATAGAGGACCTGTCTCGGCGCTAGCCATATTTTTATCTGCAAAGCTATCTTTCTGATTATCCCGAAAAGGTATTGTCCAGATGCTGATCTTTGGCTTTGACCGTCTCAAATTCCAAAAACTGCTCCCAAAACTCATTTTCAGGAAGAGCTGCTCTCATGTAGAGTTTTTCTTTGCGAATGGGATGTACAAAGACCAAGTGAAATGCGTGCAGGTTGATACTAGCATCGGGATTGGCCTTGGCAAAACCATACTTTACGTCGCCCCGAATCGGACAGCCCATAGAAGCCAACTGCACACGAATCTGATGCGGGCGACCGGAAATCGGACGTACCTCGAGCAACCAATGGTCATTGAGTTTGCCGAGAACCTTGTAATTCAGTTCCGCCTTTTGAGAACCCGGCACTTCCCTTTCGTGGGCTGTGACAAAGTTTTTGGCCTCATCCTTGGTCAGCCAATGGGTGAGTTTGCCTTGCTCCTCGGGTGGACGGCGCTTTACGATGGCCCAATAAACTTTATGAATATCCCTCTTTCGGAACAGTTCCATCATCCGCTCCAAGCCTTTGGAGGTGCGGGCAAAGGCCACGAGTCCACTCACCGGACGGTCCAGCCGGTGAACAGGGTGAAGGAAAACCGCTCCGGGCTTTTCGTATTTTTCGGCAATGTAGTCCTTGCAGTAGTCCGTCAGCGTCTTGTCCCCGGTTTTATCCCCTTGTACCAAGACCCCTGCCGCTTTGTTGACGATCAGGAGGTGGTTGTCCTCATAGACAACAGAAAATGGTTTTGCTCTCATAATGAATCACAAAGGTAGGTTTTATTTTGGGACCGAAGACCGAAGATGAAAGACCGAAGCACTTCTTCCGTCTTCGGTCTCCTGTCTTCCTACTTAAGAGAGCATTTTTCGAATTTCATAATCCTGCAAATGCGCATTGAGCCAGCCGGCATCGAGGTAGGCCCCGTATTTTTTGTAAAAATTAATCGCAGGCTCATTCCAATCCAAGACCTGCCACATCATTCCGGTACAGTTTTCTTCCAAGCATTGGGCCATCACCCGGTCAAAGAGCATTTTCCCTGCACCGTTTCCTCTTTCAGACTCGGTCACTACGATATCTTCCAAATAAAGGCGCTTACCTTTCCAAGTTGAATAGCGGAAGTAGTAGATCGCAATCCCAATAATTTCTCCTGTAGTCTCTTTTTCGCAGACAAAAAGTCCATAGACCGGATTGGGACCGAAACCATCTTTTTCCATCATCTCCACCGTATTGGTGACTTGCTCGGGGGCTTTTTCGTATAGCGCGAGTTCTTTGATCAATTCGAGCACTCGGGGTAGGTCTTCGATCGTTCCTTTTCGGAGAGAATACATGAGAGGATTAGTTTAATGAATGGTTAATTTAATTTCTTAAATCCTACCTCAGGAACTCGCAAACTTCAAATTGCCCATTTAACACTAATTTGGATCAAACTTCCGTCTTCGGTCCTCGGTCTTCCAGCCCTTGTTGCTGGAGTAAAGCTCTGAGGAGGGAGTAACACAAAATCAGATTTGCTTATTTCTTTGGAATGGCCCTAAATTAGTCAAAACCTGAGAAACGAATGTTTTTAGCCATTGATGCCGGCAATTCCAATGTAGTATTTGCGCTTTTTGATCCCAAAAACGGCAAATGGACCAATCAATTTCGTCTGGAGACCCAAACTCCCAAGTTGATTTCCCAATTGGGAAAAAAGGTTCCGCTCTATTTTTTGGAACACGGTATTTCTCCTGAAGAAATCAATCAAATCGGCTTCAGCTCGGTAGTTCCTGAGGTCAATTCCGTGATTACGCAGTTTTGTGAGGGCTTTTTTGGACAAGCCCCTTACCTCATCAGCCCGGAGAGCTATAAAAAGCTTCTTGTAAAACCTGTTCGTCCCAATGAAATCGGAAGTGACCTGATGTGCAATGTGATGGCCGCCTACTCCCGGGTAAAGGGACCTGTCATCGTGGTGGATTTTGGTACGGCTTTGACTTTCACTTCGGTAGATGAAAAAGGAAAAATCTTAGGGGTAAGCATTGTCCCCGGGTTGCATACCGCGATCAAGGCCCTTTTTATGAATACCTCCAAGCTGCCTGAGGTAGAATTGAAGCTTCCGGAGTCGGTTTTGGGAAAAAACACCATTCACGCCATTCAGTCAGGCGTGCTGTATGGATACACAGGCTTGGTAAAAGGGATGCTGGAGGCGATCAGAAAAGAAACCGGGACAAAGTTTACAATCCTGGCAACCGGGGGTTTATCCTCCATTCTGACCAACCTTCAGGATGAATTTGATCAGGTGGACAGAAATCTCACGCTAGACGGTCTCCGCCTGATTACTGAAGCAAATCAGTAAATCTGGGCAATTTTTAATTTTTCCAATCTTTCAATTTTTCAATTCCTTACCTTTGCCTTAACCAAACCCTTCCCCAGCTATGAACGAGCGCTACATGCAGCGCGGTGTTTCCGCCTCCAAAGAAGATGTTCACCAGGCCATTTCCAAGCTAGATAAAGGCCTTTTTCCCAAGGCTTTTTGCAAAATCGTGGAAGACACACTCGGCGGGGACCCGGATTATTGCAATATCATGCATGCAGACGGGGCAGGGACCAAGTCCTCTTTGGCTTACCTCTATTGGAAAGAAACCGGCGACCTCAGCGTGTGGAAGGGAATCGCTCAGGACGCCATCATCATGAATACCGACGACCTGCTTTGCGTAGGTGCGATCAATAATATTCTGGTCTCCTCCACCATCGGCAGAAATAAAAACCTGGTTCCCGGAGAAGTAATCTCAGCCATCATTGAGGGCACAGAAGAGGTGCTTCAGATGCTTCGCGACAAAGGAGTGAATGCTGTCCTGACCGGAGGAGAAACAGCTGATGTGGGAGATTTGGTGCGAACGATCATTGTGGACAGCACGGTGACCTGCCGAATGCGAAGAGACGAAGTGATCAGAAATGACAAAATCCAGGCAGGGGACGTGATCGTAGGATTGGCCTCTTATGGACAGGCCAATTACGAAAAGGAATACAACGGAGGCATGGGAAGCAATGGCTTGACTTCAGCACGACATGATGTCTTCAGTAAAGTATTGAAGACCAAATTCCCGGAGAGCTTTGACCCTGCTGTACCGGACTCCTTGGTGTACACCGGAAAATACAATCTGACTGACCCTGCACCCGGAGCCCCTGTGGATATGGGAAAATTGGTCCTTTCCCCAACCCGAACCTATGCTCCGATCATGGTCGACGTGTTGAACTACCTCAGACCTCATATCCACGGCTTGGTGCATTGCAGTGGTGGGGCACAGACCAAAGTCCTTCACTTTGTGGACCAAGTTCATGTGATCAAGGATAACCTTTTTGATACTCCAGCCTTGTTTAGGATCATTCAGGAGGAAAGCGGTACCGACTGGAAAGAAATGTACAAGGTCTTCAACATGGGCCATCGGATGGAAATCTACTTGGATGAGCGCTATGCAGATGAAATCATCGATATCGCAGAATCTCACGGGGTAGAAGCCCAAATCATCGGTCGTGTAGAACCTCACGAAGGAAAAAAAGTAACCATTCAGAGTCATTACGGGACCTTTGAGTATTGATTTTCCGACATGCTCATTTAGAAAAAGTTATTGGTTATTGGTTATTGGTTATTGGTTATTGGTTATTGGTTATTGATCATTGATCATTGATCATTGATCATTGAAAATTTTTGCTCCTCTACATGAATAAGCTTACTTCTACATTTGCCAAGGCTCTAAAGATCTTTCTTTGGGCTTTTCTTTTTTTGGCACTGTTGGGATTTGTATTGATCACTACTGTGGACCGATCTCCGATTGAGGATCAGGATTTTTATCAAGAAACTCTCCAAAGATTGGATCAAGAATCCTGGACAGAAACTCAAGGTGAGGTTTGGCTTTCTGGCTGGTCAAAAGTGAACCTCACTCCCGAAAGACCGGTGGATTTGGTCGGCTATGCCCCGAGAGGGCCTTATGAATTTGTCCAGGACAGCAGCTATGTCAAAGCCATCGCTCTCAGCAATGGCCAAACCCAATTGGCTTGGCTCAATTTCGAATTGCTTATTGTGCATCCTGCCTTGGCCAAAGCAATAGAGGAAGGAGTCCAAAAAGCAGGAATCCCCATTGACCAATTGATCTTCACCGCCACCCACACCCACTCCGGCATGGGTGGATACATGCCCGGCCCTTTGGGAGAAATGGCCTTTGGGGGATACGATGAGAAAATCGTCGAAGGCTTGGTCGCCAAATCCGTCCAAGCCCTGCAATCTGCCCTCAGCACTCAGGATACAGTATCTATTTCCTTCCGTAAAACCAATGCACCTGACCACGTGTCCAACCGCTTTATCAAAGACGGACCTTACGATCCCTTTGTCCGGCAGTTGATTTTCACCAAAAAGACGGATGGGAAAAAAGCACTCTTTTTTACCTACTCAGCCCATGCGACTTGTCTGAGCTCCAAATTCATGGGCCTTTCCGGGGACTATCCCAAGTTCTTGACCCAAAGGTTGGAAAGCCGGGACTATGAATTCGCGCTCTACGCAGCAGGAACCGTGGGAAGTCATCGCCCTATGGCCAAGGGAAATACTCCCGAACTGGTCCAATCCTATGCTGCCTCTCTGGATTCAGTGATTTGGCTTAGGATGACCAACTTTGCTTCCAATAAAAAACCTTTAATCAAATATTCAAGATTGAATCTAGAACTCAGAGAACCTCATCTTCGGATTTCCGACAACCTGAGAATCCGTCCTTGGCTATTTGATTACCTAGTTGGTGACACCAATGCACATTTGGATATCACTCAGATCGGGAACATTCTGATGATCGCTTCCAGCGGGGAGACTTCGGGGGTTTTTTATGAGGAATGGGAAAAACTCGCTCAGGAAAATGGACTCAAACTGATCATCACGGTCTTCAATGGCGGCTACATTGGCTACATCACTCCCGATGAGCTCTACGACGAGCATTTTCACGAAGTCAGAGAAATGAACTGGTACGGTCCGGGAAATGGACATTATTTTGACCAATTGATTCAAAAAACCATAGAAAAAGCTCAATGAGAACCAATCCAACCATCAACCCATCTCTCTGGAAAAGCCTTTTCGGCATGCGCTGCCCAAAGTGTCGGAAAGGTAGATTATTTCAGTCCATGAATTGGGGGAGGCCTGCCAGCTTTTTCGAAATGAAGAAAACTTGTGAAAACTGCCATCAGGCCTTCGAACCCGAACCTGGATTCTACTTTGGTGCTATGTTTATCAGCTATGCCCTGAATACTGCACTATTTATCGCAGTTTGGGTAGCTTATTCAGCTCTTGTAGATGAGTTTTCCATTTTGGAGCTCTTGCTTTGGATCGGGATTTCGGCTATTCTCCTTTTACCAGTCTTCTTCAGGCTAAGTCGGTCGATATGGATTACCATTTTTGTCCCTTTTCAGGGAAAAGACTAATCCTTTCGCCCATACACCTGTGCTTTAATCCAGCCTTTTTCCCATGTTTTTTCTTTCAAAAGGCAGAATCCACTTTGCGAAAGTAAGCCGGGATAATCAGGAAGGTCACTTCTCGGATGCCCGGTAGTAGCCCGAAAAAAGAGAAGCATCAGGCGAGACAGCACCTGTTGTCTCCTAGTTTTGGGTGGGAAAAAATCACTGATTATCACAATCCCATTTTCGGAAAGGCAGGATTTGATTTTCTCCAACAAAGCCAAAATATCCTCTTCCCGAAGACAGTCCAAAACAAAAGGGAGCAGGAAACAATCGGCTTGGCTTTGGCCTTGAAATTCTCCGTGAACAAACTGAAGGGAAGAATTTTTGAGATTTTTTTGGGCTATTTGGAGCATTTTGGCAGACTTTTCCAAATACATTCCCTTCAATCGGGGACCAAATTGCTGATAAGCAAATCCGTCTCCACCACCGATGATTACCAGTTTATTGGAGAGATTTTCGTCCACAAAGGCCCGGTTGGCAGTAAGAATTTTTTCTCCGAAAACCCCTTGGGAGAGCATTTGGTAGATAGGGGCAAGGAAACCATACAGGTCCGACATCGGTATATATTGTCATTGATCTTCTGTTAAGGTTCCCTTTTGCCAAAAGGACTGGTATTTGGGCTCAAAGGAGAACAACCGAAGAAAGTTAAGATTTAATTGCAGGAAGTACTGCTTTTTTGGTCAGTCTTCAGGCAAAGTTGCGAATAACCCATGTAACCCTAATCCAAAAAAATTTTAATGAAAAATTTCCTGAATAAAATCAGCGGCATGCGCCAATTGCTTTCCAACATCGATTTGGATCAGATAGCTAAACTATCCCAGAAAGTGGACTTGCCGAAAATGGTAGGCTTGGTCTCTCAGATGAGTGATGCTGACCTCAGTAAAATGATGGGATTGCTTAAAGGAGGTGGAAAGCCCAAAGAAATCCCACCCATCAACGGGGACTTTTATGAATTGGGTAAATGCCTCCCTAAGCACGAGCGGGAGATTCAGCTGAGAGTAAGGGATTTCATGGAGAGAGAAATCAAGCCGATTGCCAATGACTATTGGAATCGGGCGGAGTTTCCCATGCACATTATCCCCAAAATGGCCGAGTTGGACATTGCCGGATTGACTTATCAAGGATACGGCTGTCCGGGACATTCCGCACTACTTGAAGGGTTTATCGCCATGGAAATGGCCCGGGTGGACACTTCGATTTCTACCTTTTTCGGGGTACAAAGCGGATTGGCTATGGGTTCACTCTACCTCTGTGGCTCAGAAGCGCAAAAGCAGGAATGGCTTCCTGCCATGCAGAAACTGGAAAAAATCGGCGCCTTTGGCCTCACCGAACCCGAAGTGGGGTCAGGGGCTGCAGGAGGACTGACCACCACCTGCAAGCGAAAAGGAGATTCTTGGATACTCAATGGGCAGAAAAAGTGGATCGGCAATGCCACCTTTTCGGATATGACCATCATCTGGGCCAGAGATCTCGATGACAATCAGGTAAAAGGATTCATCGTCAGAAAGGACAATCCGGGATTCCAGGCCGAAAAGCTTAAAGACAAGATGGCCTTGAGAACAGTACAAAATGCCCTGATTACCATGACCGACTGTGAAGTACCTGAAGCCGACCGCCTTCAAAATGCCAACTCCTTCAAAGACACAGCAAAAGTCCTCCGCATGACCCGGGCAGGTGTGGCTTGGCAAGCAGTAGGCTGTGCGCGGGGGGCCTACGAGCTCGCCCTTGCCTACACTAATGAGAGAAACCAGTTTGGGCGACCCATTGCCTCGTTTCAGCTCGTGCAGGACCTCTTGGTGACTATGTTGGGAGATTTGACAGCCATGCAGACCATGGTCTTCAGACTTTCCCAAATGCAGGATGAAGGAGAATTGCTGGACGAGCATGCTTCCTTGGCAAAAGTTTTTTGTACCCTGAGGATGAGATCTATTGTGGACCATGCACGGGAGCTTTTCGGAGGAAATGGGATTCTTCTACAGCATGACATTGCCCGGTTTGTGGCCGATGCGGAAGCAGTCTATTCTTACGAAGGAACCAAGGAAATCAACTCCCTTATCGTAGGTAGGGCGATCACGGGGCATAGTGCTTTTGTCTAAAGCATCCAAAGCAGAAGAGGAAGCATAAAGGATGCTTCCATTCTTCCTCTTTTTGCTTCCTGAGAGATACCTGCATGAAAAAAACTGAGGTAGTGAATAAGGGTCATCAATAAAAGTAGGCAGGCAAAAGGGCGGTAAAAGGAAGGTAAAAGGATAAAAGCCACCAAACTCAGGAAAATCAATAAGAAGGCAAGTCTTCTTATCCAAACAAGCAGTCTTTCCGGTACAAGGGTCAACGCTGCCGAGGGAAATCCCAGAGCAGCATCCTCCTTTCGGTCCAAAAATGAAAACATCAACAGATTCAGAAAGGCCAAAGCCATGTAAGCAGGAATAAATAGCAGATTTTGCCAGGTCCAATCAATCACCTCCAGCCGAAGCAGGGGAATCCAGGCTATCCCCAAGACATAAAACACAGCCGTACTCAGCTCTTTGATCAATCCGGCCGCCTGACCGGCTTTTCTCAGGAAAAACATGGTCAGGAGAATGACTATCCCCAAACCCAAACTGAAATAGAGCTCCTTTCCCAAGCCTAAAACCCGATAAGACAAAAATAGCCCAAGAAGGACTGTGGGAATGACAAAAAACCACAATACCCCCCCCCATCGCTGATAAAATACATGCCTGGAAGATAGTGGGGACTTCAGCTTGCGGGCATCCAGAATATGGTCCAGGGTATAAATGCACCACACTGCCATCCCCAAAAGCAAGGCGATCAAGGGATCCAATTCCGCGTGAAAAAGTCGGGAGAAAAAGAGTAATCCCGCTATTGAGCCTGCCACTACATCCAAGGAAAGACGGGAAATCACCCGGTACGCCGTTTGAAGAAATGCCATAGCCGAAAATAAGGCGGAATTCTGAAATCTTAACTTCCCTTGGTCACTTTGGGGAGTTTAACTCAAATCTCCAACCTCACTCGTGGAATTTGTGAGTTTTTCATTGGCAGAAAAAGTATATTCATGGCTGCAACTCAACCCAAAAACCGATGAAAAAACTCTGCTTACCCCTATTTGCCTTCCTTTTGAGTCTATCCACTTTTGCCCAAAGCCCCATCAAAGTGGCTTTTGTGGGAAATAGCATCACCCAAGGTCCCGGTCGGGACAATCCGGATTCCTACCCTCTTCAGGTTGGAGCTTTACTCGGAGATGCCTATGAGGTTAGAAATTTTGGCGTAAGTGGCCGAACCCTGCTGAGAAAAGGGGATTACCCTTACTGGAATGAGCCGCAGTTTCAGGAAGTAAAAGACTTCCAACCCGATGTGGTTTTGATCAAATTGGGCACCAATGACTCCAAACCGCAGAATTGGGCCCACAAAGAAGATTTTGTGAAAGATTATCTGGATATGATCTCAGAATTCAGAGAACACATGCCCAAGGACGGAAAAGTCTATGTCATCTTCCCCGTACCGGTGACCCGAGTCAATTTTGGTATCACCCCTGAAGTAACGAATAATGAGCAAAGACTCATGCTATTTGAGGTCGTTCAAAAATCAGGAGCGGAGGTGATCGACCTGTATACCCCGCTGATGGACAAACCCGAGCTGCTTCCTGACGGTGTGCATCCCAACAAAGAAGGACTGACCATTATGGCTGAGGTGATTGCGAGAAGGATTAGGCTCTAAGAAGATTTCTTTAAAAATTGGCAGGCGAAGTCGATTTTCGCCTGCCTTTATTTTTCCAAAAACCAAACCTGCTTCCATTCCCCCTCAAAAGGGTCGTTAGCTTGAGGAGTCCCGGGGGTACTTCTCCCATCACGGATGTATTTTGCAAGCAGGCTCTTCAATTCTTCCACTTTTTCGGTTTGTTCAGCCTCCAAATTGGTAGTTTCTCCAGGGTCTGAGGCAAGATTGTACAATTGAACCTCCGGGAGATCCTTCGAAACCGGGTCATTGGGTCTGGGATAGCTCCATCCTCCCGAACCCGGAGCCAAAATCAGTTTCCAGTCTCCCTTGCGGATGGCAAAAGTACCGTTAACGGAATGGAAAACAGTGGCTTCACGAAACTCCCCCGAGGGAGTATTCCCCAGCAACAAAGGAAGCAGGGAATAGCTGTCCTCTCCTTCATTTTCCCCCACTTCATAGCCTGATAATTCCGCAGCTGTGGCAAAAAAATCAACCAAGGAGATCGTATGCTCGCTACGGGCACCTGCTTGGATTTGCTTTGGCCACTTGGCGATAAAGGGCACCCGATGCCCTCCCTCGTAGATATCTGCCTTGTGCCCTCTGAATTGGGCGCTGGGCAAATGCCCCATCTCCACCAATTGGGTAAATCCAGCCGCAGGTGCGCAGCCATTGTCACTGCTGAAAATCAACAGCGTATTTTCTTCCAATCCTGCCTCGGCCAAAGCCCGGTTGACTTGCCCGATGTAGTCATCGATCATCATCACAAAGTCAGCATAGGGCAGCAGACCGCTTTTTCCCTGCCATTCCTCTTTGGGAAGAATGGGGGTATGGGGAGAAGGCAAAGCGAGGTAAAGAAAGAAAGGTTTTTCCTGCCCGGATTGACTTTGGATGTATTGGATGGTTCGGTTAAAGAAGTTCGGGGTCACCTCTTCATGGATAAAGTCCGGAGAAGTGGGACCTTTTCTCCACCAGGAGTATTCCCCTTCGTCTATGGTCTCCCGGTTGGGAATCTGAGTGACTTGGTCATTTTCCACATACACATAGGGAGCCATATCCAAGGAAGCGGGGAGGGCATAGCTGTAGTCAAAGCCCAAGACAGTCGGACCGTTTTTAACAGGCTTTGAAAAATCCACCAAACTGAAGTCGGCCGCATAGCCTTTCCCCACCTGCTCGATCGAATCCACCTTCAATCCCCAATCCATACCCAAGTGCCACTTTCCGATAAAAGCCGTCTCATACTCTTTGGATTTCAACATTGAGGCTACAGTGGTTCTTTCTTTGGGGATCAACGCTTGAGATTCCCCGGTCAGCACGCCTTCTTTCAAGCTTGTCCTCCAATTGTATCGACCGGTAAGCAAGGCATACCTCGATGGGGTGCAAACCGCCGAAGTAGTATGGGCATCGGTAAATATCATCCCTTCTGCTGCCAGCCGGTCAAGGTGTGGGGTTGAAATTTTGCTATTCGGATGAAAGGCCTTCAAATCCCCATAGCCCAAATCATCCGCCAAAATGAAAATGATATTGGGTGGGCTTTCCTTTTTGGGCGGGGCAGTGCAGGAAAAAATCAGAGCAATCAGGAGGTAAAGAAGGGACAGTTTTTTCATAAGGCATTATCAAGACAATCCTGTAAACTAGCCATTTATCTCCGGTTTTCCAGCCTGAACTTGGATTCGATTGGCGGTTTCCAAAACAACACTATAATTTACCTTTAGTAATTTACTTTTGGTTAATTACCCTTGACCGTCCACTAACCAAAACTTTTTGGAGTAACCCCAATTCAAAAAAATTTTTCTGGAAATACCTTCTATTCCAAGTCACGAATCAAATATCCTTCTCCTTACCTTTGCCACCGAAAAACTCGATAGACTGACTGTGGGCCTGCTGCTTTTGGACCATCAGGATTCCTTCACCTACAATTTGGCTGAACTGATCACTGAGGTCACCTCTTTTCCTTTACAAATCATTTCTTCCTCCTCCTGGCAACCTGCCTTCCTGGAGGACATTCGCGGAGTCATTCTGTCTCCGGGACCGATGCGGCCCAAGGACCATCCGGGTCTTTTTCCCTGCATCGAAGCCTGTGCAGAAAAGAATATCCCGCTACTTGGCGTTTGCCTTGGTCATCAGGGAATCGGGGAGTACTTTGGGGCTAGCCTAATCCAATTGCCCCAAGTGATTCATGGAAGAAAGAAGTCAATTGAAGTGCAGCCTTCAGATGAGCTCTTTGCCGGACTTCCTACTCTATTGGAGGTAGGCCTGTACCATTCCTGGATGCTGGAAAAAGATACGCTACCCGAAGTACTGGAAATCATCGGGATATCTGCCGAAAACGAAATCATGGCCATCCGCCACCGTGAAAAACCCATCTTTGGAATCCAATTCCACCCCGAGTCCTTTTTGACCCCACAGGGGGCCCAAGTGATGTCCAACTTTATCTCCCTTTGTCCTTGAGCCCAGAAGAATTTGTCAGACTGACTTCGGCATGGGGAAAAAGCCGGACCCCGTTTTTCTTCCTTCTGGATTTTGAAGGGAAAAATCCACAGGCCTTTCTCTGGGAAGAAGCAGCAACCCATGGAATCTTTTTCAGATTTAAGAACCAAGGGAATGCTACACCAAAAAAAAACCTCCCCGGGGTAAATTGGGCCTTTTCCCCTATTTCCTTTTCGGAATATCAGCGCAGATTTAATCTGGTTCACCGGCATATTCTTCAGGGAGACAGCTATCTGCTCAATTTGACTTTTCCCTCCCAAGTCCAAACCGACCGGACTCTTGAGGAGCTGTTTCACTTGGGAAAAGCACCTTATCAGCTGCTTTTCCAAGACCGGTTTGCTGTATTTTCTCCGGAAGGCTTTGTAAAAATGGAAGGGGAGGAAATCGCCACCTTCCCCATGAAAGGAACCCTCGATGGAAGCGTGGATCGTGCTGAGGAGGTCCTTTTGGCCAATACCAAGGAAGAATGGGAGCACAATACCGTGGTGGATTTGCTGCGCAATGACTTGGCCATGGTCGCCAAAAAAATCCGGGTGGTTCGCTACCGCTACACCGAACGAATCCCCGCGGGTGGAAAGGAAATCGTGCAGTCCAGCTCAGAAATCCGGGGTACTCTGCCGGAAAACTGGCAAGAAAATATCGGAGATATTCTTCTTCGACTACTGCCCGCCGGATCAATCACCGGGGCGCCTAAGGCCAAGACCGTGGAAATCATTCGAGCTGCCGAATTGGACGAAAGGGGGTATTATTGTGGGGTTTTTGGAATTTTCGACGGGGAAAAGGTGGAAAGTGCCGTGGCCATCCGCTTTTTGGAAAAGCGGGACGGGGCCTTTTATTTTCGAAGCGGAGGGGGAATCACCGCTCTAAGTCAAGCCGAGGAGGAATATCAGGAACTCCAAACCAAAGTCTATGTACCCTTTGTTTGAAACGCTATGTCTCCTCGATGGAGAGATTCAGCATGCGGAGTGGCATGAAAGGAGGTTTGTGCGCTTCTATCTCAGGGAGTTTGGTCAGCAGCCTTCCTACTCCCTTTTGGATGGCCTGAAGATTCCGAAGGAATTCCAAAAAGGGAAAAACCGGCTTCGAATCCGCTACCACGCCCAAGGGACTTTGGCCGAATTCGAGCCCTATCATCCTGCACCTCTCAACCGACTCCGACTGATCGAAGCTCCGCAGCTCGACTATTCCCTGAAGTGGACAGACCGCAGTGCCCTGAACCAACTCAAAGAACAGAAAGGCGAGGCAGATGATGTGCTGATCCTTCAAAAAGGCTTCATTCGGGACACTTCTTACTGTAATGTGGTATTTTTTGACGGGAAAGATTGGCTGACTCCGGCCACTCCCCTGCTTGAGGGCACAGCCCGTGCCCGATTGATTGCTGAGGGTAAAATAAAGCCTCGGGAACTTACCCTTTCCGACCTTCCCAAGATGCAGGGATTCCGGCTGGTAAATGCTTTGAGGGAGTTTGAAGAGGAAGAGACACGAGGGATGGAAAACTTGGTTTTCTAACCTACTTTCTGGAAAGACTTCCTAAGCCCGTTTACAAACCAAAGGCCCCGGCAGTTTCCCACCGAGGCCTTTGTAAAAAGCTCAAAATCCCCTTAAAATCAATCTCTTTGAGGATTAATCAACAAAGGCGCCTTGCCATCGGTAATGATAATTTTTGCATTGGGCGAATTGGCAAGTTCCCTAAACGCTTCAATGCTACGCAGTTCAATGATTTCCTTGACCAATCCCTCGGCGAGTATTTTTTGGGCTTCCCGGGTACTTTGGGCTTCGATTTTTCGGCGTTCGGCTTCTTTTCGCTCCCTATCGAGGATGTATTCCATCTGTTGGGCCTCCTGTTCGGCAGCCAACTTTCGCTCGATGGCCCGACTGAGTTCATCGGGGAGCTTGATGCTTTTCATCAGCACCCGCTCTACGACCACGCCGCGAGAACGGAGAGACTCGTGCATTTTTTCCTGGATTTGCTGCTCGATCTGACTCCTCATGCCGGAGTGCATGTCCTTGGCCATATATTGGGCACTGACGTCTGCTGCGGCAGACCGAAACACATTCATAATGAGTACAGAGGAGAAATTCTGTCCCACATCTTCCAAGATGTAAGGAACCTTGGCTTTTTCTACGCTGTAAAGGATGGAAATCTCCGACTCCACGGTGAGTCCTTCCTTACTCGGCAGATTCATTCTTACTTCCTGATTGGTGGTGCGGATGGGTACTTTGAGGACACGGGTCGAGAAGGGATTGAAAGAGACCAAGCCTGCATCAAACACATTGGGATTGAGCTTTCCATACTTTCTTTTTACACCCACTTCTCCCTGCCGGATGACCGTGCAAGAGGCCAATCCCAGGCAGACAATTGCCAGCAAATACGTGATAGTTCTCATAGATTTTCAGGAGTTGATTTGTCTAGTTGAACGAAAAAATTCCTGGGGAAGGTTGGGGAAATCCAGACCAAAATCGACCAAAAAATCACTTTTTTGAAAAGATAATTTTGAGTTTGGTAAAAAAGTCAAAAGGAGGTTTTGAGATTATTTGTCGAGGAGGCGGGAGAGGCAAATCAGTACAATTTTCGATCAGGAACCACCCCCCTCACTCCTCCTCTGGGATCTTCCACATCCCCCGAATACCTCGGAATCAAATGAATATGAACATGGGAAATCGTCTGCCCGGCCTTCTCTCCGATATTTATCCCCACATTAAACCCATCGGGATTAAAGCGTTTTTGGATTTCCTTTTTTGCTTCATTGAGGAGGAAGAAACATGAGGATTGTTCCTTGAAACTTAATTCAAAATAGTCCAAAACATGCCTTTTAGGAATGATTAAAGTATGTCCAGGATTTACTGGAAATTTATCCAAAATGGAATAAGCCTGAGCCGATTCCAGTAATAATTCAGTTTCAATATCCGGATTGCAAAAAGGACATTCAGAAGAGGGTCTTTGAATCTGATTGAAGCGCTGGTATTCGTAAATCTCGCAGTTATCGTTCTTGAAAATAGACCGAAAAGGCAAGACTACATTGGTCTGAAATGTAGGTTTCTGATGGATTTTGTGGGTTCGGAAACCTTCATAAACCAAGTCTCGACGAACAGCAAAATAGGCCTTACCAGATGCATTAAGCAAAGAGGAAATTTCTATTAAAACCAAGGCCTGCTCCTCAGGGAGAAGCACGTTTAACACATAAAAGCAAATAATCGTGTCAAACTTTCTGTCTGGATACTTAGGAAAGTAATGCTTGTCGTAACCTTCAATTTGGAAGCCTTGACTTTTCAGAATTTCCACATCTTTCCCAAATCCACAACCGAAATCCAATATCTCGCCAGTTAATAGGCCTCTTTCCTTTACAATTCTTGCAGGAAAGGAAAGGGAGTCGCGCTCCTTGGCGGTGAGGTGGGAGAATTGGTTTAAGGTTCCCATGGGTCAAATCCTCTTTTTTCAATTAAAAAATGGCACGTTTCCTTCAACTGATCGATTGCCAAATCTCTCCAATTGGAGTTATCAGCATTTCCAAGTAAACTGATTTTGATCTCTTTTTGAAAACGGATTTCAAAGCTTTGATTAAGGATTTCCCAATAATGAAGAATTACTCCCTTTTGTCTGTCAATTAGCCTTGGAGTTGGGATTTTATCCCGTTTAATATTATTGATTTTGGGAACAGAAGGAAGCAAATTCCAGAGATCATTATTCTTCCAAATCGCAAGTGGAATAATATGATCTACTTCAATTTTATTGGTTTTTCTACCAGTCCAAACGCATTCAGTTTCTCCAAGTCTAGCCAACAAAGAACCAAAAAGCTTTTTAGATTCAGTTGCCTCTCTTTCTGTGACAGGTGACTCCACAAGTTTTTCCACAATGTTCTCGAATGGAAGTTCTTTACCAGAAGCTTTCCTAGAAAATTCGGCCCATTTCAAAAAAATGGAATCTTGACCACTTATAAAGCTACCTAAAATCTCAAATGCCTCATAATAGGCTTTAGGAATTGAAAATGTACCGTAATTCAAAACCAAAAAATTACTATCCAGCTTTTTAATTGATCTTGATTTTCGTTTTAATTCCGGAGTAAAAATGGAAAGATAATCAGAAGAAATAGATCTTCCGATGTAGTACATTGGCATTTTCCTAATCGTAGCATTAAGCTGATTTGCCAAACTAATCACAGTTGGAGTCAATTCTTCACTGACACCATTCCTTTTCAAATCAGCATAAAATGCTGATAATCCACCTTTCTTTTGATAAAAGGAAACTACATCGGAAAGCTGTTTTTCAAAAGATAAATTGGCTCTTCCATTGATTTGGGGAATTTTCAAGCTTGAATCAAAAATCGGATAATAATAGATCATCCACTTCTCAATCAACAACCCCATAGGAAAATGTACCCTATCCCCTTTTAACTCAATAAATGGACTATTCTCCTGAATAAGGTCTATTGTGCCCCTCAATAAAGCAAACTTGTACGTGGTAGATTTACTATCCCTCTCTATGATCTTACTGATATTGGAAAAAATCTCTTTGTTCATTTCCTAAAAGCTTTAAACTAAGATAGCAAAAGCAATAAAGGCATCAAATATTATAAAATCGAGTTTAGAAAAGAATCACAATTGGGGAGGATTAAAAAATCTGTTTATTGATCTGTTAAAATCTGTGAGGCCCATACAAAACAAAAAAACCACAACCCTTACGAGCTGTGGTTCCGATTTGGGATCTATTGTTGTTTATTTTCCGCCTAGGGCATTGGCACCGGCTACAATCTCGAGGATTTCGTTGGTGATCGCTGCTTGACGGGTACGATTGTACATCAATTTCAGTTCTTTTAGCAGTTCTCCGGCGTTTTCTGTTGCCTTGTCCATTGCCGTCATCCGTGCACCATGCTCGGAAGCATTGCTTTCCAATACCGCCTTGTAAAACTGCACCCGAAGGGCCTTTGGCACCAATTCCTGAATGATAAACTCCCGGGATGGCTCCAAAATGTAATCGGTCTCAGTAGTCACTGCTTCTGTAGTCTCCATTGGAGACATAGGAAGGAACTGCTCCGTGCGGATAATTTGGGTAGCTACGTTTTTGAATTCATTGAAAACCAAAAACACCTGATCAAATTCTCCTGCGACAAAAGCATCCATCACTTCGTTGGCAGCATTCCAAACCGCATCTACGGTCAAATCCTGAAACATTTGGGCATGTGCGCCTTTGATTTCATATCGGGACTTCTTGAAGAAATCCATGGATTTTCTGCCCACGGGCATGATGGTGACTTCGGCTTGGGAGAAATTTTCCCGGATAGCTGCTTGGGTAGCCTTGATGACGTTGGAGTTGAAAGCCCCGCAAAGTCCTTTGTCAGAAGTCACAGGGATGAAAAGCACCTTTCTCACTTCTCGTTTTTGGGCATAGACCAAGTCTGCGGACCCTTCTGCCGAAGCAGACACGTTGTTGAGGACTGCAGTCAGCTTTTGGGAAAAAGGTCGCATCTGCACGATCTTGTCCTGCGCTCTTCTCAGCTTGGCAGCCGAGACCATCTTCATGGCTTTGGTGATCTGCTGCGTGGACGTGACGGAGGTGATCCTTTGCTTTACTTCCTTGAGGTTAGCCATCTGTGCTTACTTTGTATCGATCTAAATCCGGGCAGGTAGCCCTACCCGGATATAATGGTTGATTTTATGCGTACTTAGGTGCCAATTCTTTGGCTGCTTGAGCGAGGATTTGACCTGCCCCGTCGATATCTCCTTTGAGGATTTTTTCCAAAGCCTCAGGATATGAAGTATCCAAAAGCGTGTAGAATTCCTTCTCAAAAGCTCTTGCCTTCTCTACAGGCACGGTATCCATCAAGCCTCGGGTAGAAGCATAGATGATGGCCACCTGATGCGCTACCGATACCGGAGAGTACTGTGGCTGCTTCAGGATTTCCTGGTTTCTACGTCCTCTTTCGATGGTTCGCTTGGTAGAAGCATCAAGGTCGGAACCGAACTTGGAGAAAGCCTCCAATTCACGGAACTGTGCCTGATCAAGCTTCAAGGTACCGGCTACTTTCTTCATCGATTTGATCTGCGCATTACCCCCTACTCGGGATACGGAGATCCCCACGTTGATCGCAGGACGGATACCGGAGTTGAAGAGGTTGGTCTCCAAGAAAATCTGCCCGTCGGTAATGGAGATTACGTTGGTAGGGATATAAGCGGAAACGTCACCTGCCTGAGTTTCGATCACCGGAAGTGCAGTCAAAGAACCTCCACCTTTTACCAAATGCTTGATGGACTCAGGAAGGTCGTTCATAGCCTGAGCGATTTTGTCGGATTTGTTGACTTTCGCCGCTCTTTCCAACAATCTGGAGTGAAGGTAGAATACGTCACCCGGATAGGCTTCACGTCCCGGAGGTCTTCTCAAAAGCAAAGACACTTCACGGTAAGCTACTGCCTGCTTGGAAAGGTCATCATATACCACCAAAGCAGGACGTCCGGTATCACGGAAGAACTCTCCGATGGCAGCACCCGCAAAAGGAGCAAAGAACTGCATCGGTGCAGGGTCAGAAGCCGCTGCAGATACGATAATGGTATAAGGAAGAGCTCCGCCTTTTTCCAAAGCTGCCAAGATACCTGCTACGGTAGAAGCTTTCTGTCCGATCGCTACGTAGATACAGAATACAGGCTCGCCTTTTTCGTAGAAGCTTTTTTGATTGAGGATGGTATCGATCAAAACGGCAGTCTTACCAGTCTGACGGTCACCGATAACCAATTCCCGCTGCCCTCTTCCGATAGGAATCATGGCATCGATGGATTTGATACCGGTCTGAAGCGGTTCGGTTACGGGTTCGCGGTAGATTACCCCGGGAGCCTTTCTTTCCAAAGGCATCTCGTACAATTCACCGGTGATTGGGCCTTTCCCGTCGATAGGGTTACCCAAGGTATCCACTACCCGACCAAGCATTCCTTCGCCCACCTGAATGGAAGCGATTTTCTTGGTACGCTTTACGGTATCTCCTTCTTTGATATCCTTGGAATCCCCAAAAAGTACAGCACCCACATTGTCCTCTTCGAGGTTGAGCACCATGGCTTTGGTTCCGTTGTCAAACTCCAGCAATTCCCCTGCTTGAGCTTTGGAAAGTCCATAGATACGGGCTACTCCGTCACCCACTTGGAGTACGGTACCCACTTCTTCGAGTTCAGCTTCAGTTCTGACACCGGAGAGCTGTTCTCTCAGGATGGCTGAAACTTCATCAGGTCTTACTTCTGCCATGATAGTAGTATATAGATCGTTTTAAAACTGTTTGACGTATTGATTTTGGATAAGCTGACTTTTCAGCTTTTTGAGCTGCCCGCTGAGGGACTCGTCGAGCTGTTTGTCGTTTACTTTCAGGATGTAGCCACCGATTAGTTCAGGATTGACTTTTTCTACAAGCTGCACTTCCCTGGCCTCAGCAATCCGGGAGATGACTGCCTTGAATTCTTTTCTCAGCTTTTCATCAATGGGGAAAGTGGTGGTCAATTCAGCTACCTGAATGGAGTTTTCGATATTGTATAGTTTCACGAAAGCTTTGGCCATTTCAGGAAGGACATTTTCACGTCCTTTTCTGCAGATAATCTCGAAAAACTTCAGGGTTGCCTCAGTAGCACCTCTTTTTTTGAACAGGGCATTGAGGATGTTAAGTTTTTTCTCCGAACTGATGATCGGATTACGCAGAGCCAATTTCAAATCCCTGTTGGAATCTGACATTTGGGCCAAGTGCATAAAATCCTGGAAGACCTCCTCGACTTGCCCTCGTTCTTTGGCCAGTCCTATCAGGGATTTGGCATAGGCGTAGGCTACTCTTTCGTTGGACATGGATGATTAGTTAAGCTTTAGGTCTTTTACAAATTCTTCCACGAGCTCTTTCTGAGCTTTTTCGTCGGAGAGGTTCTTTCTAAGCAGCTTTTCCGTGACTTCCAGCGTAAGCAGAGCTACCTGATTTTTCACCTCGGTGAGGGCTGCCTTTTTCTCGGTCTCGATTACTGCTTTGGCATTTTCGATTTGCTCAGCCGCGACTTTGGAAGCTTCATTTTTGGCTTCTTCGATCATTTTCACAGAAGTTTCCTGAGCTTTCTTCAGGATAGTATCTCGCTCTAGTCTAGCCTCCTGAAGGAGTTTTTCATTTTCTGCCTTAAGGTTGGCCATCTCGTTTCTGGCTTGTTCGGCAGCTTTGAGAGAATTCTCAATGCTCGTCTCCCGCTCTTCCAATGCAGCAAGCATAGGCTTCCAGGCAAACTTGATCAGGATAAACAATAACCCGAGGAAGCCAAACAGCTGCCAGAAAATAAGTGCGGAACTGGGAGTAATCAAATCCATGATGTATGATTTATTTCAGATTGTTCAATAGGGGAAAGAAAGAGAGGGGAAAGGCCTAGCGCCAATCCCCTTCTGTGTTTGGTTTAGCTGATACCCGCGATATTCAACGCGATCAGCAGACAGATTACCGCTGCAAACAGGGAAACCACCTCGATCAAAGCTGCGATGATCAACATTGCACCCTGGATCTTACCGGCAGCTTCTGGCTGACGAGCAATAGATTCCATTGCCTGACCACCGATACGACCGATACCCAGTCCTGCGCCAATCGCAACAATACCAGCACCGATACCAGCACCCATAAGTGCATAACCAGCAGTCAACAAGATAGACATTAACATAAGTGTAGAATTTATAAATTGAACAAAGAAATTTCTAATTAATGATGATCGTCATGCGCGTGTTCGGCAACTGCAGAACCGATGTACATCGCCGTAAACAGCGTAAATACATAGGCCTGAATCGTGGCCACGAGCAATTCGATGATATTGATAAAGGTCACCATCAGGGTACTCACTACCCCGATAGCGTAAGATTCAAAGATGAAAACCAAAGCAATAAATCCCAAGATCACAATGTGACCTGCAGTGATCGCCACGAAAAGTCGGACCATCAAGGCAAAAGGCTTAGTAAATAAACCGATGATTTCTACCGGAACGATAATCAGCAACATAGGAATTGGCACTCCCGGAGTTGCAAAGACGTGCTTCCAATAGTCCTTGTTCCCGTTGACATTGGTAATGATGAAGGTCAAAATAGCCAAAGTGAAAGTCACCCCAATATTTCCCGTCATATTTGCCGCGCCTGGCAAAAGGCCCAAGAGGTTTCCAAACCAAATGAATAAGAACAAAGTCAAAAGGTAGGGAACAAATTTCTTGTATTTGGGTCCGATTGAGTTTTTGGCGATTTCGTCTCTCACGAAGATGACAATCGGTTCAAGGATGGCTGCAGGCCCTTTTGGAGCGACAGCTCCATTTTTCTTGTAGAAGCTGCCTGCAGAAATGGCCAAAACAGCCAAGAAAATCATAACCAAAAACATCATGACCACGTTTTTGGTGATGGAGAGCTCGAGAAAGCTTGCTCCGTCTACTCTTCCCAAGTGGTCATGCTCGTCGATAAAGTATCCTTCATGCGCATATTCTTTACCGAAGGCGTGAGTCTCATGATTCTGGAAATCGCTGGATTTGAAAAACTCCAATCCCCGGTCAGAAGAATAAACAATAACCGGGAGAGGAAGCGTGACGTGGGTATGTCCAAAGGTTGCGAAATGCCACTCATGGGAGTCTTTCACGTGGTGCATGATAAAGCTTGTCTTATCTTCTTCTGAACCTGCCGCAAAAGTGGGGGTAGAACTTATCAGCAAAAATGCTGAAAATAAAAGACTTAAGGCCAATAATTTACGCGTCATCAACTCTTGTTTTTGAGGGCTACTTCGAAATCGGGCGCAAGTTAGCCAGAAAGGCGTAGATATCAAAAACTAAGTAGAACAAAAAAATCGCAAAGAAATCGGCGATAAACAAAATAATATTTTCCATGCCGGGCCATACTTCCACCCCGATAAAAACCAGGGAACCTATCAGCCTCAGGACCATCGCCAAGACAGAAATCTGAAAAAAACTATCGGGGAGTACTTTCAGCAAAAAAGAATTGAGCAGCTGAATAAAAAAGAAAAACAAAACCAGGAAAATCAAAATTTCCCAAATCTTAGGATGGACAATCACAGGAAAAACCTGCTGAAGGACCCAAATAATCAGCCCAAGTCCCAAGGAAAAGAGCCAAAATCTTACATGTATATTACTTAGGAAGGTCACTTTGGTTGACTTTGGCACAAAGCTACTTCATTCTGCTGAATTGCTACCCATCTCTTTTCATAGAAAGCCAAAGCTGATAAAAAGCCACAAAAACAGATAAAAAGCTGAACAATAGCAACCAAAGAGGGAACTTCATCGCGCTTTTTTGCTGAATCCACCATCCCAGCCAAGTCCCCCCACCGATAATTCCGAATAGCTGAAAAGATAGACCAATGTATTTCACATAGACAGGAGTACCGGAAGAATCGGATTTGGGTTTTGGCTTGGAATCAGGCATAGGTCAAGTTACGTATTGTAAGGAAAATATAACAATCGCTAATTCGTTCGCTAAGTAAGCCAAAAAGCCTAATTTGGTATTTCATTTGGGTAAAAGTAGAAATGAGAAAGATTTTCGGCCTTTTTGGGGTCCTTTTGTTTTTTGCAGCTTCCTGTTCTTCCGAGAGGGATACCTTTACTAACCGGGCATTTCATAATCTCACGGCCCATTTCAACGCGTATTTTTTGGCAGATCAAAAGATCAAAGACGTGGAGAATCAAGTCCGCACCAATTACAAAGAAGATTATACCCAGGTTTTGCCGGTATTTATTCCTATTGATTCCGCCACTATTCAGCAAAACAAAGCCAAACTTGACTCAGCAAGAGACCTGGCATCCAAGGCCATCGAGTGGCACAAAATTTCAAAATGGAAGGATGACAGCTATTTTCTTTTGGGAAAAATCGATTACCTCCAGGCCCAGCAGGATGATGCACTCAACGCCTTTAAATATGTCAACAGCACCAGCAAAGACAATGACTTGAGGCATCAGACCCTGATAAGCCTGCTGAAGCTATATATCGACAAGCAGGAAATAGAAAATGCCAACTTCACCATTGACTATCTTTCCAAAGAATCCGGAATCAGCGACGAAAACCGCTACCAACTTTACCGGACCCTAGCCTATTACTATGAGGTAAGGGAGGACCCCAATGGCATTATCGGCGCCTTGGACAAAGCTTTGGATTATGCAGATGATAAAAAAGAAAAGTCCAGAATCAACTTTATCCTTGCCCAAAGGTATCAGCGGGAAGGATTGGATGCTTTGGCATACGACTACTACAGAAGGGCTTTGGATGGCAACCCTCCCTATGAAAGGAGTTTCTTTGCCACGCTTTATGCCCAGCAAGTAGCCGAACTGAATGCTTCCAAGGACCTCCGAAAGGTGAGAAATTACTATGAGGACCTCTATAAAGATCCTAAAAACAAGGATTTGAAAGATGTAGTGGTCTACGAACAAGCACTTTTTGAGGAAAAGCAAGGGGACATTCCCCTCACGCTGGACTTGCTCCATCAGGCAGCCAAAGAACCCGGCACCAACCCCAGAATCAAAGGCTATATCTATCAGAAACTGGCAGAGATCCACATTCAGGAGTTCAAAGATTACCGGGCTACCAAATACTATTTGGACAGTGCACTGAACTTTATCAAGGCCAATGACCCTGCTGCTTCAGCCATTCAGGAGAGGAAAATCACCCTGGACAATTACGTGTTTCATCAGGAGCGGATTCAGCTCAACGACAGCTTGATTGTGCTGGCTGAGAAAACTCCCGATGAACAGCAGGCTATTGCTTTGGCTTACATTCAGTCTGAAGAAGAACGGCTTATCCGGGAGGCAAGGGAAAAAGAGCAGCCCAAAAACAGCAATATATTCAACAACCTTTTGGCATTTAGTGGAAGGGACTCAGGTTCGAGTTTTTATTTCGACAACGGAGTAGCAATGCAGCAGGGGGCCATTGAATTTAACCGAAACTGGGGAAGCCGTCCACTTCAGGACAATTGGAGGAGACGGTCAGCTATATTTCAGACCTCAGCTCAACCTGAGGAAATCAAACCAAGTGAAGACTCCTTAGCCAATCAGGAGAATTCTATTTTGGCTGGATTACCTACGCTGGAGGGCTTGTTGGCACAGATTCCCACTACTCCTGAAATCAAAGAGCAGATCAACCTGGAATTGGAAGAATCATACTTCGAGCTGGGCAAATTGCTTTATTTTGAATTCAATGAACCTTTGATGAGTATTGAAAATTTGGAGACCCTCATCCGCAATTATCCCAATTCGAACAAAAAGCCGGAAGCCTATTATCTGCTTTATCTAGGTCAGAGAGATACCGGAGGCAACTCGCAGCAGTATGTCAGCCGGCTGAATCGGGAGTTTCCCGACTCTCAGTACACCTTTTCTGTCAACAACCCAAATGCCGCCTCAGGGAATGTGGCCTATCTTGCTGCCTCCAAAGGCTATGAAAAAGCCTACAATGCCTACTACTCCGGACAGTATCAGCAGGCTTCTCAAATCATCCGCTCCACCTTGGAGCAATACCCTTTGACCAGAACAACAGAAAAGCTGTTGCTTTTGGACATCATGGTTGTAGGAAAAACCCAATCCAAAGAGCGGTTCAAGGAAAGACTGGAAGCCTACATCGAAAACACCAAAGAGGAGAGTTTGGTCACTTTGGCGAAAAAAATGCTCCGACCTTTATTGTCAGCTGAAGAATTGGCAGCTTTGGCACCAAAAGAGGAAGAACAGGCTGACTCCACTACCCTAGAGGCAGAAAATCTGACCCCGGAAAATCTTAAAATTCCTGAAAATTCTCCATATAAAATTAACGAAGCCCAAACCCACATTTTTGTGATTTCGATGAGTCCTGAGGAATCGGAAAAGGCCAAAAATCTTTTGGGAGACTTGGAAAACTTCCACGGGCAAAACTTTAAAAACTCCCGGTTGAGAACAGGAAACATGAATATGAGTGCCGAGGAGGCCATTTTCATCATTAGCCCTTTCACCAATTCGGAAGCCGCTTATGAATACTACAAGAAATTTTCCAACGACTTTAAATCGGAGGGTTTACCTGATGAAGTCAAAGCCAAAGCCTTTTTCATTTCTATAGAAAATTTCCAAATCCTGAATAAAACCAAAAATATGGAAGAGTATTTGTTATTCTTCCGAAGTCTGTATCAGTAAACTATGTCTAAAACGACCAAACCCACCCTTCCTATTTGGGCCGGTAAAACCATTAAATTTCTCTGGATTGCCTTTATTGGAGGGTTGCTTTTTTTCATCCTTTTCGTCTGGATGGTCAGTGTGAATTTCTTGGGGCTTTTCGGTTCGCTTCCTGATTTCAAAGCCCTGGAAAACCCCGAGAGTGAAATCGCTTCAGAGCTTTACTCCTCAGATGGAATGCTATTGGGTACCTATTTCCGGGAAAACAGAAGCCCGGTAGACTACGAGGAGCTTTCGCCCAATTTGGTCAATGCTTTGATTGCCACCGAAGATGTCCGCTTCGAAAGCCATTCCGGGATAGATATGACGGCCATGATTCGGGTGATTGTAAAATCCCTGATCTTGGGACAGGATGCAGGAGGGGGATCCACCCTTTCTCAGCAGACGGCTAAAAACCTGTTCAAAACCCGAACCGATGCCAGTCAGGGAGTCCTGAGCAATGTCCTGGGATTGAGAATGCTCATCATCAAGACCAAGGAATGGATTGTAGCCACCCAACTGGAAAAGGCCTACACCAAAGATGAGATTCTGACCCTTTACCTGAACACCTCAGAATTTGGTTCGAATGCCTATGGGATCAAAACAGCCGCCTCTACCTTCTTCAACAAAACTCCCGCCGAGCTTAACTTGCAGGAATCAGCCGTATTGGTAGGATTGTTTAAGGCCCCTACCTACTACAGCCCTGTATTCAATCCGGACAATTCCCTGAGAAGGCGAAACACCGTTTTGTACCAAATGGTGAAAAATGATGCCCTGACCGAAGCAGAATACGACTCTATTTCCAAACTTCCGATTGAGCTGGATTACAAAGTCCAAAATCACAATATCGGATTGGCCACCTATTTCCGGGAGATTGTCAAGGCAGACATGATCAAATGGACTAAAGAAAATCTCAAGTCCGACGGGACAGCCTATGACCTGTTTGGCGATGGGCTGAAAATCCACGTGACCATAGACAGCCGCATGCAGCGCTATGCCGAACAGGCTGTAGCGGAGCACATGTCCGACTTGCAAAAGGCCTTTTACAAAGAAATGGGAACACGGGATCCCTGGATTGATGAAAACTGGCAGGTGATTCCCAACTTCATTGAAGATGCTGTCAAAAGGACTGAGGCATATCGACTCCTCAGAAACCGCTACGGAAATGATACAGACTCTATCCAAATCAAGCTCAACGAGAAAAAAAGAATGCGGATTTTCTCTTGGGAAAGAGGGGAAATTGACACCTTGATGAGTACCATGGATTCCATGCGATACTACAAGAAGATTCTTCAGACCGGATTTGTCAGCATGGACGCCCACACAGGACATATCAAGGCCTGGGTAGGAGGTATCGATCACAAATACTTCAAGTTTGACCACGTCAAACAAAGTAAAAGACAGCCAGGGTCAACATTTAAACCTTTTGTTTACGCCGCAGCCATAGAAAACGGCTACAGCCCCTGTTACTCAGTGGTAGATCAACCGGTGGAAGTCTACATCCCTGGACAGCCTGCCTGGAGTCCATCCAATGCCGATGGCAAATTTTCGTACAAGAAAATGACGATAAGAAGGGCCATGGCCCAATCTGTCAACTCAGTGACCGCGTACATGATGAAGAAACTGAGTCCCAAAATCGTGGTGGAAACAGCCAAAAGGATTGGGGTCACAAGTGACTTGGAAGAAGTGCCCTCATTAGCACTGGGAGTCAATGACGTATCCGTCTTTGAAATGGTCGGAGCTTTCGGGACCTTTGTCAATAAGGGAGAACATACCACTCCATTTTATATTGACCGGATTGAGGACAAAAACGGAAATGTCATCCAACAATTCACTCCAAAAAAGCGACCAGCCATGTCTGAAGAGCATGCTTATTTGATGCTTTATATGCTGAGAGGTGGCTTTGAAGAGGAATCAGGTACTTCTCAAGGGGTGCCTTGGACCTTGCGGGAAGGCAATGAACTGGGAGGAAAAACAGGCACCACCCAGAACGCCTCCGATGGATGGTACATGGGAGTAAGCAAGGATTTGGTATCCGGGACATGGGTGGGAGGCGATGATCGCGCCATCCACTTCAGAAGCTGGACAGCAGGTCAAGGAGGCAGAACAGCCCGCCCTATTTGGGTCAAATACATGGCTAAAGTCTACGCAGATCCTACTTTGGGCTATACCAAGGGCCCCTTCCCTAGACCAGAAAGACCCCTAAGCATAGAAATAGACTGCGATAAATACGAGCAGGAAAGTCAACGATTTGCTGACTTTGACTACGATGCCAAGAAAAATGATTTTTAAATCAAGTGATTTTCCATAGACCAAAAACAGATCGATTCCCGGTCTGTTTTTTTATTTTTGACCCATGCAATCCTCTTCCTATGTGCCATCTGATCATCTTCAGCTTCCCGATCATCCGGGAGTCTATAAGTATTTCAATGCTGAAAATGACCTGATCTATGTAGGCAAGGCCAAGAGCTTGAAAAAAAGAGTCAGTAGCTATTTCAATAAGCTCTCCGGAAGCAATCTCAAAACCCGAAGGATGGTCAAAGAAATAGCGAGAATCGAAATTACCTTGGTCAACTCCGAACTCGATGCACTTCTTTTAGAAAATAACCTGATCAAAAAAGTACAGCCCAAATACAATATCCTCCTCCGGGATGACAAGACCTACCCCTATCTGCTTATTACCAAAGAGAACTTCCCGAGGATTTTCCCTACCCGAAAGCTAATCCCCAAAAGAGGTACGTACTTCGGCCCTTTTGCTAGTGTCAAAGCCATGAATAATGTGTTGGATTTGATTAGAGAACTATTCACCATCCGAACCTGCAATCTAGACCTCTCGCCATACAAAATCG
Organism: Algoriphagus confluentis; assembly: GCF_036245625.1. Classification (NCBI taxonomy): domain Bacteria; kingdom Pseudomonadati; phylum Bacteroidota; class Cytophagia; order Cytophagales; family Cyclobacteriaceae; genus Algoriphagus; species Algoriphagus confluentis. The sequence continues at coordinate 43,922 of NZ_BTPD01000002.1, read as the reverse complement.
ACGAAGGGAAATACAAAGTCTGCCTCGAATACCACATCGGCAATTGCCAAGGACCCTGTGTGGGCCATCAACGCGAAGCCGCCTATCTTCGGGATTTAGAACAGGCAAAGCACATCTTAAAGGGCAATCTTGGGGTGGCCAAGACTTACTTTAAGCAAGAAATGCAGGAGTATGCAGAAAAGCTGGAGTTTGAAAAAGCGCATCGGATGAAAGAAAAACTGGACCTCTTGGAAAAATACCAGGCCAAATCCATGATTACCAATCCGGGAATAGCCAATCTGGATGTGTGTACGTTGGTTGCAGATGAAAAAACGGCCTATGTCAACTACATGAGAGTAATTAATGGAGCGATGATTACTTCCAAAAATGTGGAATTGAAGAAAAAACTCGACGAATCTGAGGAGGAATTACTTATCACAGCCCTTATCCGCCTGCAGGATCAATTCCAAAGTGATGCTGCGGAAACCCTGACCAATATCCAATTGGAAAGCCCTATTGAGGGACTCAACCTCAGTGTGCCAAAAATTGGCGATAAAAGGAAGTTGATTGAATTGTCACTGAAAAACGCCCTTTATTACAAAAAAGAAAAAGCCCTCCTTCAAGGGTTGAATCAGGATAAAAAAGATCGGGTCATCAGACAGCTTCAACAGGATTTAAGCCTTCCGGAGATACCTGATCACATTGAATGTTTTGACAACTCCAACATCATGGGCACGAGTCCGGTGGCCAGTATGGTTTGTTTTCTCAACGGGAAACCGGCAGTGAAAGAATACCGTCACTTTCATATCAAAACGGTTGAAGGCCCCAACGATTTTGCCAGTATGAAGGAAATCGTTAGCCGAAGATACAAGCGACTTCTCGAAGAGGAGAAACCATTACCTAAACTAGTGGTCATTGACGGAGGAAAAGGCCAACTATCCTCGGCAGTAGAGGCCCTTCAGGAACTTGGAGTTTATGGCAAAATGCCCATTATCGGAATAGCCAAACGATTGGAAGAGATCTATTTTCCCGGCGATTCCTATCCCATTCACATTGATAAAAAATCAGAAAGTCTAAAACTGCTACAGCGAATTAGGGATGAAGCCCACCGATTTGCGATCACTTTTCACCGAAAGGTGAGAAGTAAAAACGCCTTTGGAACTCAGCTGACAGCAATTCCAGGAATCGGAGAGAATACGGCAGAAAAATTACTGAAACACTTCAAATCGGTAAAAAAAATAAAAGAAGCCAATCTTGAGGAATTAAGCGAGGTAATCGGAACTAACCGTGCCCAGAGTCTGCTCGAATGGAAAGAAAAAAATAAAGGGGCTTGAGCCCCTTTATTTTTTACCACTCCCAGAGTGAATTTTCAAATTCCAACAACTTGTATTCAAAAGCAAGAGAATTCAAATAAGCTTGCATCTCTGGATTGGGATGTTCTCCATTGACCAAATCCGCGATCAGTGCTTCGTCAGGATTGGTGAATCTTCTCACTACCGATCTGAACAGACGGGATTCGAAAGCCTCATCGTAAGTCAGACTTTTGGAGATGTTCTGGAAATTTAACCATCTGGCTTCTGGATGATTTTTAAAGTAATTCACGAAATCCTTGTATCGGATGTAGGCGATCGTTTTTTGACCTGCGTTTGCATTCGTAGCGGAAGGCATTACCAATTCCAAATGCTTGATATCAAAGATGGTCTTGGAATGGTGCTTTTCAAAAACAAAATCTTCCTTGAAATCCAGGTAATAAAGCTGCTTCACAAAAATGGAATCCCCATTGGCTGAGATCCAGAAATTGTCCTGAAACTCGGCAATAGAAAGAGGTTTGGTAAAGTTTTCGTCTCCAAACACTTCTAAGGCATTTTCATCCACCACAGCTTTGTAGATCTGATTAATAATTCCATTGGCTTTATTGTCGCCGGAACCATAGAGGGAAAGGTTGTATTTCTCTCTCAAGTCAATTCTTCTCCATACAGAAATCTGATACATTTTATCATCTTCTCTGATTCTCTTGATAGAGTAGACGGTATCCATATCAAACTGTCTGTCCCCAAAACCTGAGGGATTGACACTAGTGGCTACCTGTGCCTCTACTTCCTGAAGGCTATAACCTATCAGGACCAGGGCCAAGAGAAAGAATTTTTGCACCAATCGTTTCATACTATTTGTTGTTTTTGGAATCGCTTATTTTACAGCAATCCGCTTGATTTCTCTCAGTTCAGAGTTGATTTTGTTCCCTCTGAAATTTGTTCGTGTTACTTGAGTCACCCGTACAACGATATCATCACCCGGTCTTGCACTTTCGAGCAGAGAACGCATGCTGCCACCGATGGGCACAGTCTGTCTAGGGACCTCACTTCTCAAAAGAATGAGTTCACCGCCAGTCACTTCAAAATTGGCATCTTTCGCCATCGTTCTGGCAAAAGTAGGCTCAGGGACTGCAACTACTTTAATTCCGGAGAGTACATTGATAGCCTGAGCTTGGCTGATATCAATTTCTCCACCATTTGAACCCACAACGCGAATGGTAGGCGCTGGAACCGGCTTAATGTCAAACGCCACATCACCGATTTTATTTCCTCCCGAGCTGACTCCGATAGTAACTTTACCTGAGCCTCCGGGAATAATGGTGACTTGCCCTGGATTATTTCCCTTGATGGATTGACCATTCGAAATGGCAAATTCTGGAGAATAGGAATTACCCAAAGCAGGAACCTCGATCAACAGTTCGTTAGCACAATCTGCATACAACTGCTGAACTACCTCTGAAGATACCTTTATGACCGGTCTTGCCACAAAGTATTCGTATTCCACAGGAATTACCTGGTCTTCTCCACCTACGTTGGTTACAATTTCACCCTTCAATACTTGTCTGGAAAGCCCTCTGTCGTCGTAGCTTCCTGCAGGAGGCACTACAAACTCTACTTTACCGAAACCATTTTCTACAGGTACCGAACGGCCATTTAGCATCATGGAAGGAGCTGCGGAGGAAGATGCGGAAGCGATAAACATATCTCCTTCAAACTTGGTACCTGCAGCTACCACATTAGAAACTGCAGCAATCTTACCTTCCAATATGTCAGCCTTAAAATAAAATGAACCAATCGATTGAGTGATTTGAGATAAAGCTTCTCCCTCAATGTTCAATACTTCATTTTGGAACTGAGACAACAAAGCCATCACTGCGCCTACCGGAGATTTGACAAAGTTCAGATTGGTAAAGCTCTTCCCTCTGACTTCTCTGTCATTCGCGAAAATTTCAATCTCGGAAGCATCCAAAGCAATCGGCTTGAAGGTCACCCCAGTAATTCCAATTCCGTTGAGGATTTGAGAAACCTGAGAAGGATAAGCATTCAGCTTTTCTTTCAACTCATCCCCTTTGCCGTTATTGGCAAACATGTTTCCAGGAACCTCTGTATTTTTCAAGGCTGCGTTGACGAAGTTGCCTTCTTCATTCTTAGCATTTGCCTGAGTAATCAACTGCTGCTTGAGGTCCTCCAGATAAACCGTTATTTCCTTAGTAGCTTCTCTTACTTGCTGCGCCGCAGCCACTTTGGGAACATCCTTGGGGTTGTTGCCCTGCTCTTCTACTGTCGCTTTGATAGAGCTGACAGTAAATTCATTCTTTGAAATGTAATTTCGGGAAGTTCTCTCCATCCCATCATTGATGAGGACAAACTTCTGGAGGATCTGATTACTCACCTGAAGGGCCAAAAGGGCCGTCAGGACCAAGTACATCATTCCGATCATCCGTTGTCTAGGTGTCTCTTTAGCTCCTGCCATCTTTTTTTGATTCTTTATTTAGATGATTGGACGAGATTAACCTTTCATGGCAGAAAGCATTCCGCCATAGATTTTATTGAGAGAGCTTACATTTTGGTTCAACTTAGCCAACTCATTTTTGAAGGCTTCGGTCTCTTTTCCAGCCTCGGTAAGACCTTGCATAGCAGAAGTCATGTTGCTGTAGAACTTGTTCAGTGTCTTCACATGGCTGTTGGCATCCTGTAGTTCCATTTCATATACTGCGTTCAAAGCTGAAAGATTTTTGGTCACCGTCTGAACTTGAGCATGGTAGGCTTTCGCATCCTGAGAAGCGGAAGACATTTCAGTGAGGGCAGCTGCAGTCTTGCTGTAAGAGGTGTTCATATCCACTAAGGTCTTGGCAGCAGTTTTCACGTTGGTAGCATATTCATTAGTAGCAACTGCTGCATCGGCTAGATTACCCATTTTTTCGGCAGAATTGGCCAAATTGCTCATGCCTTTTCCTAGGCTTTCGATCAATTCAGGACCTATTTTCGCTTTAGAAAGCATATCGTCCAATTTGACAGACACATCGTCTCCCTTTCCTTTTTTAGATCCCCCATCAGCTAGCTCAGGATATATCTTGCTCCAATCTACGTCCTCTTGCCGAGGCTCGAAAGCAGAAAGGAAAAAGATGATTGCCTCAGTGGTCAACCCTACCCCGATCATCAAGTTGGCGCCTTGCCAATCGAGGATTTTAAACATTGCACCAAGGATTACTACTGAAGCTCCGATACCATAGATCTTAGGCATCACGCTTGAATAAAAGAAATTGCCTTTACTAGCCATTTTTGAATTATTAATTAAGGTTAAGGTTTTTGTAGGGTTTTAAGTGGTTTATCTTCTTGTTCTTTTTGTTGATTTTACGTCCATTGAACCAGAACGCCCCATAAAGGTCATGGCAGTACGGAATCCAATGTGTGCCTGTGCTACATCTTGATATTCATAGGTTCTGGTAGATGTTTCCAAATAATGGGCAATATCTTTCCAGCTTCCTCCTCTTACGATTTTTCTAGGCTCGTTGGGATCGTCATAGACCGGATCCAAATCCCAGGTATCGACCCTAGAAGTGGCTTTATAGGCGTCCATTACCCATTCTGCAACATTGCCAGACATGTTGTACAAGCCAAACCCATTAGGGGAAAACACATCTACTGGGGCGGTGTATGCAAAGCCATCGTCAATGTAGTTTCCTCTTCCAGGCTTGAAGTTGGCCATTAGACAACCTCTTTTGTTTTTCAGGTAAGGTCCTCCCCAAGGATATTTTGCTACGTCTTTTCCACCTTTGGCGGCATATTCCCACTCTGCCTCGGAAGGAAGCCGGAATGATGGCACATCAAAGTCAGAATCATCATTGGCCCGAAGGTGGTATGTTCTCCACTCGCAATACTGCTTTGCTTGATCCCAGGAGATACCGACTACGGGGTAGTTGTCAAAGGCAGGGTGGTCAAAATAAAATTCCATCAGAGGATCGCCATAGTGATATGAAAAACTGGTCGACCATACGGTAGTATCAGGTCTTAGATCTTCATAATTCAAATTTGGAGGATCTTTAAGCGTAGTCGGAGTGCCGGTAGCCAGCTCTCCGTTTTTTACCGCCTCCAAAAACTGACGGTATTTATTGTTTGACACTTCGTATTTGTCCATAAAAAATTCAGAAATGGTAATCTGTTTATTCATGGAGGATTGGGTATAGGCAATATCTTCATCAGATTGCCCCATCCAAAAAGTCCCGGCCTTGATAGGAACCATGTCAATGGGAAGATTCTGAGACCAGCTTGCCCGCTTTGGGACACCGGTCACTTCACCTCTCCTGTTCGCCTTTTCACTGGCAGAACCTTTTTTATTAAAAAGGCCACAGCCTGGTAAAAGTGTAGCTATTGCCAAGCCCAAGGAAACTGGCAATAGACGGAGTTTCATTTTTTTATACATAAATGACGTTTTTGACTTCATCAAATTTATTCAACCGCAAAACTGGCTTAGATGGCGAAAATTAGAAGAATAAATCCTAATAATGCAAATTGCCTGCCAATTTTACTTCAATTATTTACATAGCCGGACCCGCTTATTTTTATCAGTTTAATACCTGAATCTCGGTGTTCGCTGTATGACCCGTTGTACTTCCCTTGTCACATCCGAGAGGGCATACCTCAGCATGAATTCATGGCTGGTGGGAGATTTAGCCTCTACCCCACTGATGACCAAATCGAAAGCATAACCCAGCTTGAGTGAATTATCCCTTAGAATGCTGTATCCTAAGATTACAGATACCGATTCTTCCCCTCTAAATGCCAACCCTGCGTTTATTCTGTTTTGATGTGTTGCCATAACGCTCACATCGTAAGAAAAATTATTCAGAGATACTGTTTTTAAGAGAAAACTGGGCTCGATTCTAAGTTGACCGATTGGTCTGATTCTATAGCCTACTAATAAATATGAATGGTTTTTGAGTTGGTTGGCATAGGTCGCATCCCCGAAATCAAAAGTGGGCTGATTGAGATGCTTACTGCTAAGCCCAATGTAGTAATCGCCCCGGTCATACAGAAGACCCGCACTTACATCCAGGGCAATTTGATTTTCTCTTCCCGAACTTGGCAAGTTGGGTTCGGGATTCACTACTATCAGCTCTCCGTAATCCAAAGAACTGGAAAACATCCCCACTGAACCTCCAATACTGAGCACTCCACGCTTCAGCTTCTTATGATAACTGCCCTGAAGGTTGACTTCCAAATTATTGGAAGGTCCGATTTGATCGTTGACGATGGTTAGACCATACCCGATGTTTTTGGTATCCAACCTACCCTGTGCTGTAATCAGCTGAGTGATTGGCGCCCCTCCCTGACCACTGCTGGTAGAGTATCCTGCCCATTGTGACCTATGAAGAGCAGAAAACCGATACCCTCCCTCCTTGCCTGCAAAAGCAGGATTGTAGAACATGCCATTGAACATGTACTGAGTAAACTGAGCATCCTGCTGTGCATGCGTAAGTATCGGGCTGAAAAAGATCAAAACCAGCAAATATTTCAGGCATTTCAAAAAATTGTCCAAACGGCTATTTGTTGACATTGCGTGTGAATTATTCAATTTTTAACGAGTGTAAACATTTAAACTGAAAATCCACAGAAAATGATTCTAAGATTTACAAATTATTGGCTTTCTTAATGTAAAGTTCCAAAGCCCCTGTCATACTCGGTGCATTGGGCATGGGGGCTTCTATGTCCAAAATCAATCCCAAATCACGTACCGCCTGAGAAGTAGTAGGTCCAAAGGCTGCAATTCGGGTCCTTCCCTGGACAAAATCCGGAAAATTTTGCTTGAGTGACTTCAGACCGGAAGGACTGAAAAAGGCCAAAATATCATACTTCACATCCGCAAGATCGGAAAGGTCTGCAGGCAAGGTGTGGTAAATGATAGCTTCAGTGAAGGAAATCCCGTTTTTCTCCATGTATTCCGGAATATCATCTTTCCGGATATCGGAGCAGGGGAAAAGGTATTTTTCGTTTTTATGCTTTTTGAAATAATCAAACAGATCCTGCGCCGTACGCTGTCCCACGAAAAGCTTTCGCTTGCGAATTACAATGTATTTCTGAAGATAGTGGGCTGTCTGATCTGAAATACAGAAATACTTCATCTCAGCAGGCATTTCGATTTTGAAATCCTTGCAAATCGCAAAAAAATGATCGATGGCATTTCTGCTGGTGAAAATGATCGCAGTATGCTTCAAAATATCGATTTTCTGCTTTCTGAATTCCTTCGGAGGTACCGGCTCTACTTTGATAAACTGGCGAAAGTCAATTTTGAGGTTGTATTTTTCCGCCAATTGCAGGTAAGGAGAATTGGCATCACTGGGCTTGGGTTGAGAGACTAAAATACTTTTGACAGGCTTAAATCGATCTTTTGGAGTAGTACTCATACCAGATTTATGAATTTTTTCTTAAAAACACTCATTAAAACAACCAGGCCGAAACCCACTTGGATAGGATGAGAAAAGGCACCAGTTCGGCGATGCAAAGGTAAGTAAATAAATGATATTTCTTAAAACTAAGCCGATTCATCATAATCAGAAACAAAGCAAAAATCGCTGCCAGGTACACCCAAAAAATCCCCTGAATGAAATAGGGAAGTAGGATGGACATCCTCCCGAAGTCATTGACAACAAAGAAGGCAATCCCTGCCGATACCAAAGCCACCCCCAAGACAATAAGCCGCAACAGATAAAAAAAATGTGCAAAATCCACTTTGCCCAAATCAAAAAAATAGGACACCAGCCTTATGCCTACAAATTTGCCTACAATCAACAGGAAAACTAGGGCACTACCTCCTATCCATACCAAAATCAAAGAGGAATACTCTATTCCTACCTGTTCTGTAAGTTGCTGAGGGCGAAAGACCACCCCCACCATCAAGGCCAACTGGGCGACCATCATACTCACGATAAACAAATAGGAGAGAATATCAAAAGAAAAAAACTTCTGCAAACTCCCTGAATCCGAGAAATCCTCCGCACTGAGCACTGACACAGGCTGAAGAAGTGCAGAAAGGAGATAGGGATAAGCTAGACGGTACAAGGCTACCAAAAATAGGATAATCAACAAGCTGACAAAATAAAAATCCCTGATTTCAGGTCCGTAGACGAGTCTAGGAAGTGGACCGCCAAGTGTCGTTTCACCACTAGAAAGCACCTGGGTTGATGGCAAATTCAGGACTTTTTTCAAGGCAATCCGCTCCCCTTTGGCTTTGGGAGTAAAGAGCGTCAGAAGAAATTCTTTTTTCCCGACGATCTCTTCCATTTGCCTTAGAGAAATGTAGATCAGCGTGTCCTTTTCGGTGGCCATCCATAATCTCCCCTCAAGAAATAAGGTGGTTTCCGCAGGAGCTTCAATGGAAAAATTGGCTAAGGGGTAGGTCGAGGCGGAAAGCTCCACCTCATACGCCACTTTGGGATTGAACCAGCTTCCTCCCTCAGAACTGTTTGGGGTGACTCCATAGGTTTCCAATACTTGTGCCTGAGCTCCGGCAAAAGCCCACAAAAACCCTAAAACCCCAAAAAAAAGCTGTTTTATCAGACCCATTCAAAATCTTGCTAAATATCCAAAGTGCACTCGAGCATACTCGAAGGACAAGGGTTGGATGTTGGACTTGCCCAATGCAAACACAAAACTGAACAATCCCCCTTCGGTGTCCAAATTAATTCCAGAACCAAATGAAAAAGGCTGGTCAATCCGAGGTGAAAAATACGGATTATCCAGAATCCCCAGATCTCCGAAAACCATCAAATACGAATTTTGACCAAAAAACAAGCGCTGCTCCATATTGATATAGGTATATTGCTGCGCAAAGAAAAATTTCTCATTGAACCCTCGGATGCTTTTCAACCCACCTATTCGGAAAAGCTCATTGAGAAACAGATTCCTGTTTTCAATTATTCCTCCCGCACCTCGAATCCACATTCCCCAAACTGGCTTGAGGTAAATATGCTTTTCCACTTCCAGCTTTCCCTGGATTTGGGTGGAAGTTTCGCTGAGCCCTTCATAAAGTTCGACGGGTATTCCCGTATTTTCCAAGATTCGCTTATTTCCCGCAGCGAAATCACCAGAGACCCTCCATCCTTTTCTGGCAAATCTTACATCATCCAAATAATTCCACTCTCCACCTATACCGTATTGATTCCAGCGGAAGTCAATAAACGAGGGCAGTTCTTCCAGCCCCATTCCGCCTTGGTCGATAAGATCTCCTGCTTGCCTGCGCGTAAAGAAATTCAGGTACCCAGAATCAGATATCCGATACCCAAAATCCAGGACGAAGGACCTGTTCACAAAAGAACTATCCTGTCTCAACAGGCTGAAATGGACCTGAGCATCTAAAGGAGACCTAAACAGAAAAGACTCCTTGTAGTTCAGGTCCAAGGCTTGGGACTGCACATTTAGGCGCTGCCATTGAAGTAAAATATCTCTTCCTTTTCCTCCTAGGTGGAATAGCCGCAAATCCACCTGACCGGTGATCAACAGCTTTCCCGGCTCATTTTCATTGGGTAAAAACCCGATAACTCCATCAAAAACGTTGAGTTTCCTTTCTTGTAAAGTAAATACAGGGATAGCCCTTTGCTGCTGGAAGCTAACTTCAGGAGGACCGACAAGAGAAAAATAAGGAGACTTTCGGAGCAATTGGGTGGAATGTTCCAATCGGGTCTGAGAGAACGGCCTTCCCACTTCCAATCTGGAAAGCGATTGAAGGTAGCCTACTCTGGTTTTTGCAGATCCGGCTATAGAAAGGCTGTCCCAAGTGATCAAAGGACCTGCCTCAAAGTTCATTTTTCCGGATAGCTGGGTCCCTTGAATCCCAATACTGTCAATTTTCACCTCGGCAAAAGGCCAGCCCCTGTTTTCGGCAAAGTCAAGCAAATCCTCTATCCAAAGATACGGCGCCGGGTAATCTGCACCGGGCCGACCTTTATCCTGTACAAATTCCTCCGGAATGGAGGAGAGTTCAAGTTCATTCCAAGAGAATACAGGTCCTGATTTCACCCGCAAAAGCAAAGTGTCTCCTCCAATTTCTTTTAGAATTTGGGCCTGTAGATATCCCTTGTTTCGAATTTGCATCAAAGTGGAATCGGCCTGGAAAGACGCTAGCTCCTGGGTTTTGAAATAGACAGCCTCCTGCTTTGGCACGCCTTCCACCTGAAGAATTACCCCAAAAATTTCTTGCCCCCAAAGATTTTGAGGAATGAAAAGAAGAAGCGGGAAAAGGAATTCAAACCTAAACTTCAAGGATAGAGGGATTGGTTATATTTGCAAAATAACCGAAATCCTCTTGGCGGGCATCTATATTCATATTCCATTTTGCAAGCAGGCTTGTCATTACTGTGATTTTCATTTTTCCACCAACCTCTCCAGAGTCTCTGAGTTAGTGCAATGTATTGAGCTGGAGCTTGCTCTCAGAAAAAATGAGCTTGGAAGTGAAAAAGTAACCACGGTGTATTTTGGAGGTGGAACCCCATCTCTCCTGAACAGCAGCCAGCTGGAGTCCATACTGTCCCAAGTCCAAAATCATTTTGATTGCGATTGGGAAGAGGTGACCCTGGAGGCAAATCCCGATGATCTCCATCCACCAAGGCTGGAAGAATGGAAGGGCTTGGGAATAGACCGCCTGAGTCTGGGGATCCAGAGCTTTCATCCCGAAATCCTTAAGTTTTACAACCGAAGTCACTCAGCCGAACAGGCGATGAAAGCCTTGGAAATCTCCAGAAAAGCCGGGTTTGAAAAGTTTAGCCTAGACTTGATTTATGGTTTTCCCCATTCAGATCACAGGCTTTGGAAAAAAGACCTTCAGGTGGCCCTGGATATGGATCCGGGCCATATATCTGCCTACAGTCTCACGGTAGAGCCCAAAACTGCCTTGGGAAATTGGGCAAAAAAGGGAAAGTTTACTCCGGCAAATGAAGACTTTGTGGCCGAGCAGCTGGAGTGGCTTCAAGAAGAAACCCAAAAAGCAGGCTATGTACAATACGAAATATCCAACTTTGGCAAACCCGAAAAATGGGCGCTTCATAATTCCAACTACTGGAGAGGAATTCCCTATCTGGGAATAGGTCCCAGTGCCCATTCCTTTGACGGTAAAACACGAGGGGCAAACCTGGCTTCCAATCCGCGGTATATAGAAGCCTTACGGAGTGGGAAGCTGGTTTTTCAAATGGAGGAAGAAACGCCCGGAGACAGAGCCAATGAGTTGATTTTGACTTCACTCAGGACAGTCTGGGGGTTGGATTTGGCTGCTTTCGAAGAAAAATTCGGAATTTGGCTTTGGGAGGAAAAAAAATCGGAAATAAAAAAATTCGAACAAGCCGGATGGATGCTTAAGCAAGGGAATACTTTATCTTTGACTCCATCAGGAATGCTTTTGGCAGATAGTATCGCTGCCGAACTTTTCCTCTGAACTTATGGCTTACGAAAACAATCCCGGAAGAAAAAAAGAAGCAGCCCCTTTGGAGTCTGCATTCAAAGAACTGCTCAAAGCCTACCGCTTGGAAGGGAAATTTCAGGAAAATCTTCTGATCAATTCTTGGGGAGATATCGTGGGCAAAACCATATCCAGCCGGACCAACGGCCTGTTTATCAAAGAAAAAAAGCTTTACGTCCGGATCAGTTCAGGCCCCTTGAAAAAAGAACTTCTACTCAATCGCTCCAAAATTTTATTGCTCATAGAGGAACACGTTGGCCAGGGAGTAGTGGAAGATTTGGTGATCTTGTAGCTGCACTTTACAATTTTTAACACCCCCCCGATACCCGCATGGCAATTCACTGAATCAGTTTAGTTCAGATTGAGTATTATTGTGATCATTTATCCATGATCCGACTACCAAAATTCCATATCGGCAAACTGACACTCCTACTCTCCCTATTGGTGTGGCTAGCTTTGCTTTTCGTGGATTTGGTCCGGATTTTTGGAATAATCAATTCCTTGGAGTCGGGAATATCCAGCGAAATCACCTGGGTACTAGAAATCCTCTTTTTCATCTGTGTGTACTTCTTTTACACCCATTCTCTGGAAAAAAACAAGCAGAAAAATTTTCTGGAAATGGTCTGGAGAGGAGCCTCCACGGGGGTTTTTGCCAGTGGAATTGCCCTGGTGATCGAGCTGTTTTACTTCTCATTAGGAGACAGCAAGCTGGGAGGAGATCCATTCCTCAAAAACCTTTTTTACCACATCAATTTCGCCCTAACTACGATTTTCCTTATTTCCACGGCTTTGCTTTGGAAAACCCTCATCCTTTACCAAAAAACCAAGCAGGTAGTCAAGCAATGGCAGGCTTTTGAATTTGCTCTGCTGGTGGCCATGTTTTTTGTTTTTTTCAACAAAAACAACCTGGACTATTCCTTTATTTTTGGATTGGTCATTCTGTTGATAATTTCAGCAGTGCTGGCTGGAAACCTGAAGTGGATTCCCTATCTGAATTTTAAAGAAAAATGGAAATCCCTGCTTTTTCTATTTCTCATTCTGGTCAGTAGTGCATTCCTTTTCACGCGGTTTCTAGCGTATAGCAATGCAGAAATTTACCAAGTCAATCTGACTGACAACCTTTTTCTGATTGCCCTTTTTGGCTTCATCTTTCTTTATGGCCTATTCAGCTTTTTGGTCACGCTGTTCAATCTGCCCACTTCCTCTGTTTTTGAACAAAAACTGACCGAAACGATCAACTTTCAGCGCCTAAGCCAGTCAATCAAACCGGAAGAAAACGAAGAGCAGGTCTTGGATATCCTGATGGATTCCTGCATGAGTGCATCCTATGCAGATGGGGCTTGGCTGGATATCCATGAAGAGGGCAAAAACATCCCCACCCAGTTGCGGTTTATGGAAAACAAAGACCTTGACGAGTTGACCAAACTCATGCATGCTCCAGTCGAGGAATGGGAAAAATCCTCCCCTGTAAGTCTCCTTCAGCCCCTTAGCCTACGCCTGGATCACCTCAAATTCCAATCCGCCTTGGTGGTACCCCTCGTGATCAACAACCAGAAGACCGGTCAAATTCTGCTGGTCAAAGAAGTTCGGGATGGGTTTAACAAAGAAATGATCGGAATCATCAGCACCTTTTCCAGACAGGCCAGTATTGCGGTCGAAAACCACCGCCTGCTCAATCAGGCCATCCGGAACGAACGCTACCAAGAAGAGCTGAAAATCGCCCAGCGAGTGCAGAAATCCCTCCTTCCCACCCGATTGGACCATCCGGACACCTTCGAAATATGTGCTTATTCCAATGCTGCCGATGAAGTGGGGGGAGATTACTACGATACCTTCGAACTCAGCGAGGAAAAGTACGTCCTGATCATGGGCGATGTTTCGGGAAAAGGGACCTCCGCAGCCTTCCACATGGCCCAGATGAAAGGAATATTTCAAAGCCTGATCCAACTGGACCTTTCGCCCGCCCAGTTTATGATTCAGGCTAATTCAGCCCTGGGCCGATGCCTGAGCAAAAATCATTTCATCACCGCCTCCATTTTCCTGATCAATACCCAATCCAAACAGATCTGCCACTCCCGTGCCGGGCATGTTCCCACCTTATTCTACAAATCTGAAGAGAAAAAATCCGAATTTTTGATGCTGGACGGTTTAGGATTGGGAATATTAAGAAACCGACAGTATGAAAATCACGTTCAGGAGAAAACCATAGATTACAAGGAAGGAGACATTTTGGTGATGTTTACCGACGGAATCGTGGAAGCCAAAAATCAAAAAGGACAACAGTTTGGATTTGAAAGGATCAGGAGTTTGGTAGAAATGCATCCTGAAAAGAGCCCAAAAGAAATACAGAATATTTTGATCGATACTCTTCATGACTTCGTAGGAGGCAATGGCATGATCGATGACGATTACTCCCTCATGGTAGTCAAGTTTCACCCTCCCACCCATCACACGAAGAAATAACCCCCTCCCAATATGCTCCTAGTGGAAAAAACCAAAGAAGACTTACATGATATCCTTAGCCTTGACGGAGAGGTAGATGCCAGTAACTCTGTCATTCTGGATGAGGCCATTCAGGAATTGGTCCAAAATGGCTCCCGTTCTATTTTGATAGACGGCAGAAAGCTGGAATATATTTCCTCAGCAGGATTGGGAGTTTTCATGTCCTATCTGGAGGAATTTCAAGAGAAAGAAATCAGTCTGAAAATTTCGGGGCTGAGTCCCAAAGTCGTGGAAGTATTCCGGATTCTGGGCTTGGACAAGCTGATTCCGATTTTCCCGGACAAAACCGAAGCATTGGCCAGTTAAATGAAATACCAGGTAGACATATCCTGCCAAACTTCTGCTTTGGCTAATCTGCGGGCGTTTATCCAAAGCTCCCTGGAAAATTATGCGCTTTCGGAAATCGATCGACATCAAGTCACCCTGGCCGTAGAGGAAGTATGTGCCAATCTGATTATCCATTCCCATGGATGCAACCCCAAAGACCAAATCCATCTGGAAATCAAAGATTCGGAAGATAAGCTCATCGTAGAAATTTCAGATCAGGGAGAAGCCTTTAATCTGCTGGAATATGAAATCCCCGATATTCAAAAAGTGATGGTAGAAAAACGAAAAGGGGGATTGGGTATCATTCTGGTCAGGAAAATTATGGACGAAATTGAGTTTGAATCCAAAGATGGGGTGAATACCTGCAGGCTGATTAAATGGTTTCGTTCCTAATTTTGGTTAAATCCTCTCTTATAAAAGCAATCTCCCTGAATTCCTGATAAATTTGTAACATTGCATCGTCAAATAGGAATTCCATTTCATGAAGCACCGGATCATTTCGGCATTTGTTTTTTCACTTTTCATCTCCCTGTCAGGAAAGTTTGTTACCCCGTCATTTGGGCAAGACTCCGAGGTCTCGTCCGTACTCTTGACCGTGGGGGGAAAACCTGTACAGCGGGATGAACTCATCTACCTCCTATCCAAATCGGGTCCGGTAAACTCGTCCCCGGGAATTAGTAGAGAGGAGTTTGAAGAAAACCTCGATCTCTTTATCAATTATCAGCTCAAAGTCCGGGAAGCCGAGGCCCAAGGCTTGGATCAGACAGAAGAGTTTAGGCGGGAATTGGAGTCATTCAAAGAAACTTTGATCGCCCCATTTCTCATCCGAAATTCTTTAGAGGAAGGGGAATTGAGAAAAGCATATTCCAGGATGCAGGAAATCATCCGGGCCAGCCATATTCTATTTCAATTTCCCACCAATGCCAGCACAGAGGATAGCCTTATAGTCCTGAAAATGGCACTTAAAGTCAAGGGAGATATAGAAAACGGAGCGAATATCAACGAATTGGCCGTCCAATATTCCGACGACCCTTCTGCCCAGTCCAACCGGGGAGATTTGGGATATTTTACCAGCCTACAGATGGTTCAGCCTTTTGAAGACGCGGCATTCAATCTGCAGACAGGCCAGGTTTCGGACCCTGTCCTGACCAATTTTGGCTATCATATCATTCAGGTGCAAGACCGCAAGCCTAACCCCGGTCAGGTTCAGGTTTCTCATATTCTGGTCAGGTTTGAGCCCAAAGACTCGCTTCAGGAAGCCAATGCGAGAAGGAAAATTGCGGATATCTACACCGAAATCCAGAAAGAATCCACCGTTTGGGAGGACATTGTACTAAATTATTCCGAGGATTTGGCCAGCAATCAAAGAGGGGGAATTCTTCCTTGGTTTGGCGTTGGGTCCATGATTCCTGATTTTGAGATGGCGGCATTTTCCCTCTCAGAAATCGGAGAAGTATCCCCTCCTATCCGCACCCAATATGGATACCACATACTCCGCCTGGAAGATAAAAAACCCCTTGCCCCATTTGAGGAATTGGAAGAAAGTATTCGGTCAAAAATCCTAAGGGACAGCCGCTCACGAATGATTCAATCCCAGGTAGTGGCAGTCCAGAAAGCACGCTATGGATTCAAAGAAGACGAAACCTCTGTCTCCAGATTGGGGCAAGAACTCAACGGGGTCGCTAAAGCAGACTTCAATACTCAACTCGAAAGCAGAAGTCTTTCCCAGTCCCCATTATTCACTCTGAAGAACAAAACTTACCTGGCTAAGGACCTGGCAGATTACATGAAGGACCTGGAGGTAAGAAATATTCCCAAAGAAGGAACGTTCGACTATTGGTATGACAGGTATGTGGCCCACATCCTATCCGAAACTGAGGTCAGGGATATCTCATCGGGAAATAAAGAGTATCAAATGCTCATCAAAGAATATAGGGATGGAATTTTGCTCTTTTCCCTGATGAACAAGGAGGTTTGGCAAAAAGGGCTAACCGATTCTTTGGGTCAGGTAGAGTTTTATCGCAAAAACATCACGAATTACCAATGGAAGGAAAGAGTGGAGGCTTACGTAGTCAAGGTGCTCGATCCGGGACAGCTCAATACTGCCAAGAACCAACTTAGTAATGGAGGATACAGTCCTTCAGTCATTGAGTCTTTTGAAGAAAACTTCCGAAGCAAAACTCCCCTTGCCTTTCAAACCCAGTCAGGAGTACTCGAAATCGAAGATCACCCTGTGCTATCCCAAGCGGATCTGAGCAAAAATTACCAGGAGCTTCAGCTGGATGGTCAGACTTATTTGATCCTGATTGGTCAAAAATTTACTCCTGGACCACGAAAATTTGAAGAATCCAGAGGCTTGGTAATCCGGGATTACCAGGATTATTTGGAAAATACACTCACCCAATCGCTAAAAACAAAGTATCCTGTCAGCGTAAACAATGCAGTGAAAGAAGAGGCTTATTTGGCCCTCAATCGATAACCGCTGATCTGAAAAGATTGACAGGAGGCACTATTCCTATGAAAAGTTTAAACCATCTATTTCTCATTCTGACCTTTGCAGTACTTTCAGGTGTGACCTTTGCCCAAGAGGCCGCCCAGACCGGGCAGGTTTTGGATAAGATTGTAGCCAAAGTGGACAACAATATCCTGTTGGAATCTGATGTACAGAGATCCTATCTCGAGGCTCTCGCTCAGGCTCAGCAGGGAATTGAAGCCCCTAGCCGATGTGATGTATTCGAATCCCTGCTGATTAACAAACTAATGATCGCCAAAGCGGAAATCGACTCCATTTTTGTGACCGATGCAGAAGTCCTGCTTCAGGTGGACAATCGATTCAGTGCCGTGATGCAGCAGTTTGGAGGAGATGAGGATGTATTGGTGCAGGTATACGGCAAAACAGCTGACCAACTCAAAGCAGAAATTGAAGATGTCATCCGCGAACAACTCATAGTGACCCGGATGAGATCCAAAATCACAGAAGGAGTCACGGTATCTCCGGCAGAAGTGAGGTCTTTTTTTAACAGCATCCCTCAGGATTCTCTCCCGCTGTTTACCTCGGAAGCAACGGTAGGACAAATTGTCAAAAAACCGACCATCAATCCCAACCTTAGAGATCAGATGGTCAACCAACTGCTCCAGTTCAAACAGGATATTTCGGATGGAAAGGCTGATTTCGCCGATTTGGCAAGAAAATACTCTCAAGACCCAGGTTCCGCTGCTCAGGGAGGAGACTTGGGATTCTTCCGAAGAGGAGAACTTGCCCCGCAGTACGAATCCACCGCCCTTGCCCTTCGTCCTGGAGAAATCAGCGATCCGGTGGAAACCCAATTTGGTTTTCACATGATCCAATTGCTTGAAAACCGAGGCACCTCCTACAACACCCGGCATATATTATTGATCCCGGAAGCTACAGAAGAGGATGTCCTGAAAGCTGAGCGCTATCTGGACAGTTTAAAAACAGTAATCGAAAGCGGGAAAATCGAATTTGCCAAGGCAGCAAAGGAATATTCGGATGACCGAAACACCTCTGACAACGGGGGCTTCTTTGTAGATCCTGCGACCAATTCCAACCGACTGTCTCTAAGAACCCTGGAAGATCCGGTACTCTATTTTACCATAGATACCATGCAGGTAGGTCAGATGACCAAGCCCATGAGATTTGAAGATCCGAGAGAAGGAGTAAAGGTTAGAATTCTATTCTACAAAGCCCGATACCCCGCTCATCGTGCAAATCTGGAAGATGACTACGAAAAGCTAAAAGCCGCCACCTTGAGAAGAAAAGAGGATGAACTTCTCGAAAAATGGTTTTTGACTGCCAAAGAGGACGTCTTTATAGATATTGACCCGAGCTATGACCGCTGCAATGCCCTGCAGGCTAAGTAAACACCCATACTAACTAAAAAAACTACCCTCCCGAAAACCGGATTTCAGGAGGGTAGTTTTTTTCAGTGAGCGGTACTGGTTTAGGATTTGCCTTTGCCAAAGAGCGACTTAAATGCCAGACCCAGTTGCTTGAATCCTTCTCTGAGAAAACCTTTGGATTCCTTCAGTCTAGGCTCAATTTCCTCTTTCTTTTCTTCGAATTCTTTTTTTAGCAGTTCCTTGGCTTTTTTAAGCTCGTCCTCAAGAGAAGTCTTGTTTTCCTTGAGATCCTTGATTTTTTTCTCGATCTCCTCCTTTACATCTGAACCGGCCTCTTTCCCCTTTTCTACCAACTCCTCTATCTTTTTACCGACTTCCTGAAGGACTTCTTCGATTTCGTCTACGGTCGTTTTCTTTTTTTTCATGGTTCAAAAATTTTAGTTCTGAGTCATGAAGTTACGGAAAAAGCTGAAATTCAACAGCTATTCCTAGGAATCCACTGGCTCTCCTGCCTGAGTCTGCTTTTCGTATAGCTCTGCATAGACCCCTTTTTGCTCCATCAGGAAGTCGTGATTTCCCCGCTCGATGATCTTTCCGTCATGGAGCACGATGATATGATCTGCCAGCTTAGCTGATGACACCCGATGGGAAATAATCACTGAAGTCCGGTCTTTCATGATGGATTTTAAAGCAGACAGAATCGCATTCTCCGTTTTGGTATCCACCGCAGATAGGCAGTCATCCAAAATGAGAATTTTTGGCTCTTTGGCAATGGCCCTTGCGATGGAAACCCGTTGCTTTTGCCCTCCGGAAAGGGTAATCCCTCTTTCTCCCAATAGGGTCTCAAATCCTTTGGGAAAATCAACGATGTTTTGATATACATCCGCATCCTTGGCCGCCTTTTCGATCAGTTCGGGATCGGCTTGGTCAAGACCGAAGGCAATGTTATTTGCAATGGTATCCGAAAACAAAAACACATCCTGAGGCACAAACCCGATTTGTCTCCTCAGTCCTGCCACTTCATATCTGGGAAGCTCTCTTCCGTCTATTTTGATCACTCCCGAGCTCGGGTCATACATGCGCATCAGGAGATTGGCGATGGTCGACTTACCCGATCCGGTAGTCCCGATGATTCCCAACGTCTGACCGGATTTGATCTGAAAGGAGATTGAGTCCAATGCCTTGATGCCTGAATCTGGATAGACAAAGGTCAGATCTTTGACCTCGATATTCCCTTCCAGTTCGGTCTTTATCTTTTCTGTGCTGATCATTTCGTTTTTGACATCCAAAAACTCATTGATTCGCGTTTGGGAGGCCGCAGCACGCTGAACAATACTCGTCACCCAGCCCAAGGAAGTCACCGGCCAGGTCAAAATATTGACATAAAGAATAAACTCCGCAATCACACCGTAGCCGATCTGTCCTTCTATTACCTGCAATCCTCCGATATAGACGGTAATGATGGTGGATATCCCCACCAAAGCCATAATCAAGGGAAAAAACAAGGCGTTCACCTTAGTCAGAGAAATAGATTTCTCTTTGTATTCCTCACTTGCCTCTGCAAATGCCCGGGAAGAATCTTCCTCACGGACAAAGGCCTTCAATACCCGAATACCGGAAAAAGCTTCTTGCACATAAGTGCTCAATCCGGAGAGACTCCGTTGAATTTTTTCCGATCGCTCATTGATTAGATTATTGACAAAATAAATGCTCAAGGAAAGCACGGGTAGAGGCAGTAGCGAGTACAAAGTCAATTCAGGATTGACAGATACCATGTAAAAGATCACCAGAGGAAAAAGAACCAAAAGATTGATCCCGTACATAATCGCCGGTCCCAGGTACATTCTCACCCTACTCACATCTTCAGATATTCGTGCCATCAGGTCACCGGTACTGTTTTTTCGATAAAAACTTAAAGGAAGGTTCTGATAATGGTCAAAAAGCTCATTTTTCATGTCGTACTCGATCCTGCGGGACATGATTATGATCGTCTGCCGGATCAAGAACAAGAAAAAACCTCTCAACAAAGCCATGGCCAAGATCAAGAGTCCAAAAACCAGAACGTATTGGAGAAAATTATCCCTGGCCGCTTCACCCAATCCTCCATTCATCAGCGGGCGATAAAGCGCAAAGCTCTCCACCACATAATCTATGGCAATTCTTACCAACTGTGCAGGGATTATAACAAAGACATTGGAAATGACAGTAAATCCTATTCCCAAAAGCAACAATCCCTTGTATTTATACAAATACTTATTTAATCTCCAAAGCGGCTTCACCAAATAAAAACTTTTAAAACGGAAATAAACTTAATTAAACTGCGGATGAGTTTGCTTTGAAGGCTGATAAAAGTATTTAATTTTGTATCGGCCTGATAGCAAAGGACACAACCCAAATATAACACATTCTAAAAAGCTAAGTTCGCATGTTAGAGATTAAAACGACCGAAACGGTGAAGGAAGGATCCATATTCGGACAGATCACCACGATGGACCACGAGCAGTTGGTAGTATGCCATGACCAGGCAACGGGACTGAAAGCACTCATCGGAATTCACAATACAATTTTGGGCCCGGCGCTTGGAGGGACGAGAATGTGGCCTTATGCTACCGAAGAAGAGGCTATCACGGATGTATTGCGACTCTCCAGAGGCATGACCTTCAAAAATTCCCTCGCAGGCCTGAATCTGGGCGGAGGAAAAGCCGTAATCATTGGTGACCCAAAATTAAAAAACGAGGCATTCCTGAGAAGATTCGGAAGATTTGTGGAAAGTTTGGGCGGAAGGTACGTGACTGCAGAAGATGTCAATATGAAAACTTCCGACATGGAGTACATTGCCATGGAGACCAATCATGTCACCGGACTTCCTCAGATCAAAGGAGGAGCTGGAGACCCTTCGCCGGTGACCGCTTACGGAGTCTATGTGGGGATGAAGGCGGCAGCAAAGAAGGCATTCGGGACGGATTCCCTCTCCGGCAAAAAAATCGCAGTACAAGGTGTGGGACAAGTAGGCAAATACCTCATCGAACACCTGGTGAAAGAAGGAGCCGAAATCTTCATTACCGATATTTTCGAAGACAAGCTACAGGAAGTAGCCAAAAACAGCGGGGCTACTGTAGTCGATCCGGGCGTGATCTACGATTTGGAAATGGACATCTATGCACCCTGTGCACTTGGTGCCACCATCAACGATCAAACGGTCGACAGACTGAAGTGCGCAGTCATAGCCGGCGGAGCCAACAATCAGCTGGCAGAGGAAGACAAACACGGCAAAATTCTCATGCAAAAAGGCATCATCTATGCCCCTGATTTCCTGATCAATGCCGGTGGAGTGATCAATGTAGGTGCAGAATACTATGGTGACTACCATGAAGAACTCGTCTTCAAGCAGACAGAAAAAATCTTCGATACCTGTCTTGCCATCTTGAATAAGTCCGAGAAGGAGAATATTCCAGCTCAGGAAGCTGCCATCAAAGCAGCCAAAGAAAGAATTGAAGCTATTGGAAAGGTAAAACTATCCTTCTGATTCTCGACCTACTCGCTAGAAAACCCACCGATTGGAAAGAATCGGTGGGTTTTTTGTCCCCAATACTATGGGTTTGGCACTGCCAAATTCCCTATATTTACAGCTCTTTAACACTACTATGCTCAACAGAAGAATCCTAAGGGTCAAGGCTTTTCAGAATCTCTACGCCTACGAACAATGCAAAGGATCCAACCTTAACCTAGCCAAGGATTTCATCAAAGAATCCTTCCTTCCTGATCTAAACAGCATGGAGGTACAGGATAAAGCTTTATTGAACAAAGAGGCTGAGCAAGCCCTCCGTCTCTTTGATCAAAATCTTGAAAACCCTCAACTTTTGGGTGCTTCAGATGCAAGCCCCAAAATCAAAAAAGTGGTTTTGGAAGCACTAAAACAATTCCATAAGGCCAATGAGAAAGATCAGCAGTTTCTGCTTAAAAATATGGTGGCTTCTGCTGAGCGAATTCCACAGCTTTATCTGCTCGCTATTGAACTCTTGCAGGCATTCGCCCTTCATGTAGAAAAAGACTTTGCCAAAAAGAAAAAGCTTTCAGGAGACAGTCCCATTGGTTTCGGAAATGACCTCAATCTGGCAAAAAACCAGGTTTTGGCCAAAATCCGGGAATCTCAGGACTACCAGAATGCACTCGTCCGAAATCAGGTCAATCTGGACGATATTGAACTAGAGATCAAAGAATGGTTTAGAGATTACATCAAGCCCTGCGAAATTTACCAAGCTTATTTGCAAATCGCCGAACCTACGGTAGAGCAAGATTATGAGCTCGCAGACGACCTACTCAAAAAAATCATCTTCAAAAATGAAGTGATGCTCAATTTCTTCTCGGAAAAAGATCTCAATTGGACCGAAAACAAGTCTGTGGTAAGAAGTCTCGCATCCAAAGTTTTGAAAAATGCATCCCATATCTATGATTCTGAGGATAACGGATTACCGGAAATTGCCATGAACTGGGACGAAGACAGGGAATTTTTTCAAAATATCTTTAACTTCACCATCGAAAACGATGCGAAAAGCAAGGCACTGATCTCACAAAAAACAAAAAACTGGGATATCGAACGGCTGGCATTCACTGACAAAGTGATCATCTCTATGGCACTTGCAGAGATGAAAAACTTCCCGAGTATTCCCATAAAGGTCAGTATCAACGAATACATTGACATTTCAAAAACGTACAGCACGCCAAAAAGCAAGCAGTTTGTCAACGGATTGCTGGATGTTTTATCCAAAGAGTTAACCGAAAGCGGCCAAATTCGTAAGAGTGGTCGGGGACTTTTAGACAATAAATAAGAAAACTATGAGCAAGAACAGCAATACTTTACTCGCCTTTCTAGTTGGTGCCGGCGTAGGCACTGCCTTGGGAATCCTATTTGCACCGGATACTGGTGCCAATACCAGAGATAAGCTTACCTTCAAACTCTCTAAATACCAAAAAGAGCTGGAAGAACTGATCAAAGAACTGGTTGAAGGCAAAGAGCTTCACTTGAATGAAGCAAAAACAGAAGGCAAAAGAGTCATCAATGAAGCCAAAAACAAAGCAGAGAATCTGCTCAGCGACGTGAATAAACTGATCGAACAAATCAACCAAGGTAAAAACTGATCGGCAGATCTTGTCCCGGAAACCAATAGCTAAAAGTTGGAGTTTCATGGACAGGTTCATTTGAAAATCAGATAAATAATCAAACAACAACAATCCTATGAAAATTAAATTTCTTAGCGCAATGGCTGTGGTAGTCTTGCTGGGTGCATGCAACCAAAAGGACGATCAAGGGGACAAAATCAAAGCTTTGGAAGAAAAAATCGCCCAACTAGAAAACTCCAACACTGCAGTAACTCCGGTAAACGTACAGACGGCAACCACTGCAGACCCAAGTTCATTGGGGGCATTCGAATTCAAAGAGATGGAATATGATTTTGGGACAATCAACGAAGGTCAGGTAGTGGAGCACGTCTTCAACTTTACCAACAACGGACAGGCTCCTTTGGTCATTTCCAACATCACCGCATCCTGTGGATGTACCAGCCCTGACTGGACCAAAAGCCCAGTCAATCCAGGAGAAACCGGTTTTGTGAAAGTGGTATTTAACTCTGCCGCAAAATCCGGATCTCAGGCGCCTACCGTGACTATCCAAGCCAATACCAACCCAACAGTGACCCGATTGAGAATGAAGGGCTCTGTTACTCCAAAATTGGCAGGAGCTGCTGCTCCGGCTGGTCCTCTGAAGAGATAATCACATGCTGAATTACATACTCGCTCAGGCTCCCGCAGGGGGAGCAGGCATTCTTGGTCAGGTTTTTCTCTTTGGTTCCATCATTTTGATCATGTATTTCTTCATGATCAGACCACAGCAGAAAAAACAAAAAGAAACCAAGAAGTTTATCGAAGAAATTAAAAAAGGGGATGAAGTCGTCACCATCGGCGGAATTCACGGGAAAGTAAGTAGTGTAGAAGGCGATGTGGTCTATATCGAACTGGACCGTGGACTCAAAGTAAAAGTGGAAAAATCCGCCATTTCTTTAGACTTCTCCAAAAAGACAGCTTCAACCAAATAATTGAGCTTTGCCGGATACCAAAAAATCCTCTCGCAGGATTTCTTCCCGAAAACTCTCCAATCTGAAAGTGGTAGTCCTCTGCATCCTTGCAGCTACCACTTTTTGGATTTTAAATGCCCTGAATAAGGACAATTATACCACTATTGTCGATTATCCCATCGCTTGGGAATACGACACAGAACGATTTTTCCCAGTAAAACCTCTTCCTAAGAGTATACAGATTCAGATCACCGGCAACGGTTGGGATTTGTTGAGAAAATACTTCAATCTGAATGAACCTCCCTATCCTATTCCCTTGGCCAATCCTGCTGAGAAAAACTTCCTACTGACCTCGGACCTCAAACGATCTTTGGGAGAGTTTCTTACTCCAACTCAGCTGATTGGGCTCCTGGAAGATTCAATTTCCTATCAGATTGATAGGATTGAGACGATTGCACTCATACCAAAGCTTGATTCTGCCTCTTACACGCTGGCGAAAAACGCAATCATTGAAGGGGATATATCCTTTGAGCCCCAATCCATCACCGTCAAAGGCCCTAGCTCGGTCCTTGCACTTTATGAAGGATTTTTCCCGGTTCAATTGGATCGGAGAAATCTGGATGAGAATTTCTCCCAAGTTGTGGAGCTCTCCTTGGAAAAGTCATTGGCAGAATTTGTAGAGCTAAAAATTCAGGAAATCCAAGTTTCCTTTGTAGTGGTCAATTTTCTGGAAGGCAATAAGCGACTGAAGATCAAAAAAATCAATTTCCCACGAACAGTTTCCCTTCAAGATGAGGAAATCACTCCTGTAATGACCTATTTGGTCGACGAGCGCTTTGTCGACGAACTCAAGGAACTGGAGTTTGAGGCCATTTTGGACTATTCCAAAAGAAACCGCTCCGACAGTACCCTGGATATTCAGGTATCCCCATCCCCCAAATTCATCAAAGAAATCAAAGTAAATCCGGAGCAAATCCGTCTGAAATATGGACAATAAGCGCTCATGGAAAGTAGGCGTAACGGGAGGGATTGGCTCGGGCAAATCCACCGTATGCAGGATTTTTGGCCTGTTGGGAATCCCAGTGTACTCTGCAGATGATCGGGCAAAATGGCTCATGGAGCATGATCCCAATCTCAAATCAAAAATTACCGAAGAATTCGGCATTAACTCCTATACCCAAGAAGGGGCGCTCAACCGAAAATATCTTGCAGAACAGGTCTTTTCGGATCCTGAAAAGGTTAAAAAAATCAATGCCCTGGTCCATCCGGCAGTGGGTTTGGATTTTGACAAATGGACCCTGGAGCAGAAAGTCCCTTACGTACTCAAAGAAGCAGCTCTTCTTTTCGAAACCGGTTCAGCCAAGCAGTTGGATAAAATCATCAATGTAAGCTCGCCCTTGAAGGTGAGGATAGCCAGAGTATTGATGAGAGATCCCCATCGCTCCGAATCCCAAGTCAACACCATTATCGATCAGCAGCTACCCGATGAAACGAAAAATGAACTGGCTGACTTTGTGATCAAAAATTCTGAAAACAAGCTGCTTATTCCTCAAGTCCTCGAGATTCATCAAAAACTACTCGAAGAGATCTGATTTACTTTTCCAAAGACCTTTCCCACCAGCTTTTGTGGACAATTTTCCACTTTCCTTCGATTTTCAAAAGCGTGAGGTAATCGTAATAATAAATCCCAGGCCAGAACAGCTCTGTTTCGGCTAAAGCCATTTCGCCGACTATTTTGATATTCTTCAGTTCATTTTTAAAGTCATTCGGGTTTCTGGGACTTCCCTTCGCCGTACCTGCTTTCCAATCTTCAAAAGGGGTGACAAAAAGTTGATCCCCCCGATACCCAATCAATCGCGCATCCGGGAGAAAGGCTTCCTCCAATTTACCTGCGTCCCGCTCGATCATCCCTTCAAAATAGAGCTGAACAGTTGCAGCTATTGCTTTTTTCTCTTCTTCCAATTGGGACTGAGCAAAAGAGAAAATCGGAAGAAGTGTGAGAATAAATAGAACTGATTTTTTCATGTTTATAGGAATGAAAAAAGAAAAACCGCCATTTCTGATGGTTTGGAGCAAATTAGATTTTATCAAATCCCAGGTAAGGAACAAGTACTTTTGGCATGAGAATACCATCCGGGGTTTGATTGTTTTCTAGAATAGAAGCCACAATCCTTGGCAAAGCAAGTGCAGAACCATTGAGAGAATGAGCCAATTGGGTCTTTTTGTCCTCCCCTTTGAATCGCAGCTTTAACCGGTTGGTCTGATACGTCTCAAAGTTGGAAACGGAACTTACTTCCAACCATCTTTCCTGTGCGGCTGAGAATACTTCCATATCGTAAGTCAAAGCTGAAGTAAAGCCCATATCCCCTCCACAGAGCCTAAGCACCCGGTATGGAAGCTCCAGTTTTTGCAAAAGTCCTTGCACATAGCGGCTCATTTCCTCCAAGGCTTGGTAGGATTTGTCAGGATGGGTGAGCTGTACAATCTCTACTTTGTCAAATTGATGAAGTCGGTTTAGTCCTCTCACATGAGCTCCCCAGCTCCCTGCTTCTCTTCGGAAACAGGGCGTGTAGCCTACGTTACGAATAGGTAAATCCTCCTCAGAAAGAATCACATCCCGGTACATATTGGTAATGGGGACTTCCGCCGTGGGAATCAGGTAAAGATTATCTGCTGTAGAATGATACATCTGCCCTTCCTTGTCGGGCAGCTGCCCAGTACCATATCCTGAATCTTCATTGACCAAGATGGGAGGCTGCACTTCCACAAAGCCTGCATTTAGGGCTTCATCCAAAAAGAAATTGATCAGAGCGCGCTGCAATCGGGCACCCTTTCCTTTGTAAACCGGAAAGCCCGCTCCCGTGATTTTCACACCCAGATCAAAATCTATGATGTCGTATTTTTTGATCAGTTCCCAATGAGGGAGCTTATCCTCGTGAAGGAATGGGATAGTACCCTGCTCCAATACGATTTCGTTGTCCTCAGCACTCTTTCCTGCAGGCACACTGAAGTGAGGCACATTGGGTATGGTATAAAGCAGGCTTTTGAGACTTTCTTCGGCTTTGGAATTCTCTTCTTCCAATTCTTTGATTTGAGATTTGATTTCCCCCGTTTTTGCTTTGGCTTTTTCAGCCTCTTCCTTTTTGCCTTCTTTCATCAGTTGCCCGATTGATTTGGAGAGAGCATTGGCCTCAGCCTGAAGCTGATCTCTTTCGGTTTGGCTGGACTTTCTCCGATCATCCAAAGCAATGGCCTGATCCAAAAGCTCTTGGGCATTGGGGATATTTCTTTTCTGCAATCCGGCCAGAACGGTAGCATAGTTCTCCCGGATTTGATTGACTAAAAGCATGAAAATGGAGGTTTAAATCTATCGGCAAAGATAAGGACTTATCGAACAAAGACCGACTTAGTGATAAAAGAGAAGGGGCCTTCGAGATCCTTTCCTTCTTTTCTGACCAGTTTGACCTTGACCTGGTAGTCCCCAACCGGAAGGTTTTCGACCAAAATCGGCGCCATATGATCTATTTCATAATGCAAGTCATTGATATCTACCCGGACAATCAATCCATCGAGCTTCATGTCTCCTCCCAGTACAAGGAAATCAATGATCAAGTCCTCTCCGGCAGGGATTATCTGTGCATTGCGAGGGAGATTCACTGCCAAATAAGGCTCAGCTGAATAAGGAAATGGCCTAGACTCACCGACCAAAAAATCTCTGTCTACATAGTTCCCAAAACTTTTCAGGGCTAGGCCTTGCTCATCCACCAAGTAGCCTACTATTCGGTAGGTTCCCTCTGCCAGTTCTTTTTGGAAAATCGGAGAAAGGTGCCCTACAGGATCTCCTCCATTGATGATATTGAAAAGTCGGGGTGATCGAATTTCCGCCTCGTAAATGGGGAAATTTTTGACGTTGAATTCAAAGGGGACCTTTCCGGGACGGAAGACCTGATTGCCAAGTGGCGTATAAAGCTCCAGTATTGCGTCCGGAAAAGCGGAGGAATCTTCCAGTTGAAAGAAAGTCACCGGTGAGGCTTGTTGCACTTGCTTCACCGAATCCTGCACTGCTACAATCACTTTTTCATTGATTCTTTTTTTATCCGGATTACAGGAAAACCAACCCAAAACCAAAAGCAGAAGGAATACGGGGAATTTGTTCATACAAAGAGTGAGTAATGAGTCTAAAGATATTTATTTTTGGACAATTCTAGTTGAACCCCAATTAAACCCAATTCCACAATGGAAATCCTTTTCGACGAAATCCCAAGCTTAGACCTTGCTCATTTTACCTCAGGCACTTCTGAGCAAAAGATGAATTTTGTGAAAAAGCTGGGCGAAGCTTATCAAAATATCGGTTTTGTAGCCATAAAAAATCACGGCCTGTCCCAAGATCTTCAGGATCGGCTTTATCAGTCCATCAAAGATTTCTTTGCCTTGCCCGACGAGGTAAAAACCCAATACCAAAAACCGGAGATTGGCTACCAAAGAGGCTATACCGGCAAAGGAAAAGAGCATGCGAAAGGTAGAAATACCGGGGACCTTAAGGAATTCTACCATGTAGGACAAGAATTGGAAGCCATTCCGGAGGAAGATCCAGTAAAAGGAGAGTATCCTGCCAATTTGTGGCCCAAGGAAATCCCCCAATTCAAGCAGGATGCTTTGGAGGCTTTCCAAACCTTGGAGAATGCAGGAAAAGAAATGCTGAAAGCGATTGCACTTCACCTGGAGCTCGAGGAGGATTATTTCGAAGACAAAGTAGCCTATGGCAATTCCATTCTTCGACAAATCCACTATTTCCCGATAGAGAATCCGGACGAAGTGCCTGCCGATGCAGTCCGGGCAGCAGAGCATGGGGATATCAATCTGATCACGCTCCTGATGGGTGCCAGTGCAGATGGCTTGCAGGTACTGAGAAAAGACGGAAAATGGATCCCGATCACAGCCCTTCCAGATCAGCTGGTAGTAAATGTCGGAGACATGCTGGAGCGTCTGACCAACAAGAAGCTGAAATCAACGATTCACCGGGTAGTCAATCCTCCCCGGGATAAAATGAATACCAGCCGATACTCTATCCCGTTTTTCATGCATCCCCGCTCTGAGATGGACCTAACCTGTCTGGAAAGCTGCATCGATGCCGATAATCCGAAGCAGTTTACCGATGCTACGGCCGGAGAGTTTCTGGAAGAAAGACTAAGAGAGCTAGGTCTCAGAAAATAAGATGTCGGTACGAAGGGTCCGATATCTTGTATTCCTCAAGGACATTCTGATCCTGTCCGTGACTTCTTTTGGGGGCCCACAGGCATTCTTGGCGATGCTGCTGGAGCGCATGGTCAAATCCCGGGCCTACATCTCCGAAGAGGAGCTTTGGGAGCTCAATGCCCTATGCAATATGCTCCCGGGCCCCTCTTCCACCCAATTGGTCTCTGCGATTGGTTTTCGGGTGGGCGGACCCAACTTGGCCTATTTAGCCCTGTTGGTTTGGATTCTGCCTGCCACGCTAATCATGACCTCAGCGGCTCTGCTGATTGATTTTCTTCAAGAAAACACCCCCGGAGCCTTGAATTTCGCCCGATTCATTCAGCCTATGGCGATCGGCTTCATCATCTTTGCTGCGCAAAAAACAATCAGTAAAATGGTCAAAAGTACAGAGGCCATGATTCTGATGTTGATCTCTGCTTTCGTGGCCTTTTTCTACAGTTCTCCCTACATTTTTCCAATTATGCTGGTATTGGGAGGATTGAGCACCTCTATCAAATACAAAAGCCAACCCAAATCAGAGGAGGACAAAACTTTCTCGGTGAAGTGGGCCAACTTTTACCTTTGGGGAGGAGTTTTGATTTTGGCCGCTGTTGCCGGTGCTATCACCAAATGGCAGCCTCTGTTGCTTTTCGAGAATTTCTATCGAAACGGAAGTTTGATTTTTGGAGGGGGGCAGGTGCTTGTCCCTTATCTCTACACCGAATTTGTGGACTTTAAGCATTTCTTGAGCTCAGAAGAGTTCCTGACCGGCTACGCTATTTCTCAGGGAGTTCCCGGACCTACTTTTGCCATTTCTTCCTACATCGGAGCCCTTTCAATGCGGGAATTTGGGACTTTTGGTTTTTTCATGGGTGGGCTTGTGGCTGCAGCGGGGATTTTTCTCCCAGGAATTTTCCTGATCTTCTTTGTTATCCGCTTTTGGGATCAGCTGAAGCTGTATCGCCCGGTACGGGCTGCCTTGGAAGGAGTCAACGCCGTATCCTGCGGAATGCTCATTGCCGCAGCTTATTTGCTTTTTGAGCCCCTGGAAGCCAATGGGATAAATATTCTGTTCATTTTAGCCACCTACGTGCTGTTGCAGTTTTCGAAGATTTCATCACCGATAATCATCTTGGGGGGAGTGGTTTTGGGTATTCTGGCCAATTATTTTCTTGCTTGAGACCCAAAAAGCCCGGAGAATTGAACAGAAAACTAGGCTTTGACGTTTTTACTTCTGAATTCAATTCTTAACTTTCTTTCATGCAAGCCTACGAGTTTATCAACAGTCTCATTCCCCCGCTGAAACTTTCAGATCGGTCCGGTATGGCTTTGAATTGGATGGAAGAGATCCGGACAGATGCACTACCGGTGGTGGATGAGGGTAAGTTTTTGGGCTTTGTAAGTGATGAGATCATTTTTGAGGTCAATGACCCAGAGATTTTGATCGGAAAAATAGAAGTGGTCTCGGGAGCTTGTTGGGTGTATTCCGATAAACATATCTATGATGTACTCCGTGTTTCAGCTGACGAGCAGTCCAACCTCGTGGCAGTATTGGACCGGGAAAACACCTATCTCGGGGTGATTACCATGGAAGATGCCATTGCGGCTTTTGCTGACAGCCTTTCCATCAAATCTCAAGGGGGAGTACTGATCCTTTCCATGGATATGTCTGATTACCACCTCTCGGAAATATGCAGGCTGATCGAATCCGAAAACACGAAAGTATTGAGCTCATTCATCACCTCAGATCCTTTGGATGACAACAAAATCAAGCTAACGCTAAAACTGGATAAGCCCGATCTCAAGCACGTAAAGGCAACCTTGGAACGCTTTGGCTATCGGGTAATTGATCATTTTCAGGAGGAGACCGGTATCAGTGCCGATGAAGACAGAATCGGCAACTTGCTGAGATTTTTAGATATTTGATCCGTGAAGTCAAGCTTTGGGCTGTCTTTTCATCCAGATCGGTCCATTCAAGATTCCACGGGACGCTTAACAAATTCCTGAAATCCATGAAAATTGCACTGCATGGCCTGGCATTGAAGGCTGAATATTTCTCTGAAGTCGAGCTGCTCTTTGATGAATTGATCAAACATGGGTTTGAAATTTTCGTCACGGAGATTTTTGATCGCTTGATGAAGATGAATGGCAATCATCGGCTGAGCTATTGGGTATTGGAGACTCAGGAGGAAATTTCCTCAATGGATTTTTTCATTTCTATCGGAGGGGACGGGACCCTTTTGGATACCGTGTGTGTAGTTGGCCATCAGCAAATTCCGATTTTGGGCCTGAACACCGGTAGATTGGGTTTTTTGGCAACAGTATCCACTGGTCAGATTCAGGAAGCCGTCCATCATCTTGCAGAAAACAATTTCCAATTGGAATCCAGGGTACTGCTGAGTCTTCAGAGCAACCGGAAATTTTTCAACGGGATCCACTTTGCTTTGAATGAATTCACTATTCACAAGCGGGACACCTCCTCGATGATCACCGTCCACACGTACATTGACGGCAAATACCTCAATTCCTATTGGGCAGACGGACTGATCGTATCCACCCCTACCGGTTCTACCGGATATTCTCTGAGCTGCGGGGGTCCCTTGATTACCCCGGGCGCAAAAAGCTTTGTGATCACCCCTGTAAGCCCCCATAATCTCAACGTCCGCCCCATCATAGTCTCAGACGACTCGGAAATTAGCTTTGAAATAGAAGGAAGAACCGATAAATTCATGATCTCTTTGGATTCCCGGTCGACCTCGATCTCTTCGGACATCAAGCTGAGTGTCAAAAAGGAGTCATTTGCTGCCAATTTGGTAAAACTTCCTCATTACCATTTCTTTGATACACTAAGGCAGAAGTTGAATTGGGGTTTTGATATGAGAAACTGAAACTAACAGGCTGTTGAGCTTAACATTAATTAACCCGTCAAATACTTATGTGCGTTTTTTTAACGTTAAGTCCTTTCTAACTTGCATCGTCTTGAAAAAGGTCAATTTTAAGCAATTCAGATATTTAGCCATTTTACTCTTCGGCTTTGTATGGAATATTTCTGACTTGAATGCACAGAAGTATGAGGTAGGAGGAGGAATCGGTGGCGCTACCTATTCAGGGGATATCATTCGTAAAGTTGACTTGGGCCAAAATGGCCTTCAAGGAACGTTGTTTGGCAAGAGAAATTTTGACAATGTGTGGACATTGCGGGTGGCCTTGAGTACGGCTGTTCTGCAGGCAGATGATGAAATCAGGCCCTTGGATCTGGTTGCGAAAAGTAGAGACGCACGATTCAAAGGCGGGGTGATCGAAGCCTCTGCTGTGATGGAATTCAATTTTCTGGATTTCCTCCGTAACGACTCCGAGTTTCGTTGGTCGCCGTATGCTTTCTTTGGAATTGGATTTTCCTATTTTACCATGAAAGGACGTCCCAGTGCGGAGCGATTTACTCCGGCAGAGTACTACCAGCTTACTTCTCCGGTGATTCCATTTGGTGGTGGCGTAAAGTACCGCTTGAATGACCGGTGGACGCTGGCAGGAGAACTGGGATTTAGGCCGACCTTTACGGATTATTTAGATAAAATTGATTCTAAAGCAGGTATATTCCTCAATTCTGAAGTCGACCCCAATACGGGAACTATCCCCTCCCAGATTATCAATTTTGGTAATCCCAATACCAAAGACTGGTACTATTTCCTCGGGCTGACCGTCTCCTACACCTTTGCCAACGTGAAGTGCT
The DNA here is from genome assembly GCF_036245625.1 of Algoriphagus confluentis. NCBI lineage: Bacteria > Pseudomonadati > Bacteroidota > Cytophagia > Cytophagales > Cyclobacteriaceae > Algoriphagus > Algoriphagus confluentis. Next base: position 10,457 of record NZ_BTPD01000002.1, on the reverse strand, counting down.
ACGCGTATTAATTAATGGACCAAAGGGCTGATAATTAAAAAAGAAATAGCATTTTTGTACCTCCAAAAAAGTAGGTACCCAAGGCATTGGAATGAAGGAACAGTTAGACCTTACTAATATCCCCCGACATATTGCGATCATCATGGACGGAAATGGCCGATGGGCCAAGAAGAAAGGAGCCATGAGAATCTTCGGACACCGCCATGCCATTCAGGCTGTAAAAGATGCAATCGAAGGAGCGGATAATCTAGGCGTAAAATACCTTACCCTGTTTTCATTTTCTACCGAAAACTGGTCCAGACCCCAAGATGAAGTAAGAGCTCTGATGGAGCTGTTAGTCAAAACCATCATCGATGAAATCTCCTTGATGATGAAAAATAACATCAGACTGGAAGCAATCGGAGACATTGACAGCCTACCCAAGTCCGCGTATGACAAACTTATGGAAGCCAAAGAACTGACTTCGGGAAATACCGGATTGACAGTAATTCTAGCCCTAAGCTACAGCGGTCAGTGGGAACTCACTCAAGCCGTCCGTCGCATTGCTCAAAAAATCTCAACTGGTGAGCTGAACCCTGAACAAATCACTCAGGAAACTGTCGCGGCAAATCTCGATACCGCGGGAATTCCTGATCCAGAACTGATGATCAGAACAAGTGGTGAATACAGAATCAGCAACTTCCTCCTTTGGCAACTGGCTTATACCGAGTTGTATTTTACATCTGTATTATGGCCGGACTTTAGGATGGAGCACCTCTATGCCGCAGTGAAAGATTATCAGAAACGTGAACGTAGGTTTGGCAAAACCGGTGAGCAAGTAAAACCATAAGTTGTTGATGAAAAGAGGTTTATTTATTCTTTGTTGTTTGATCTGGTCTTTGTCGGCCGTCGCCCAAATCCGTCTCGGACAAAGCCGCTATGCCTCTCCCCGAGCTGTCAATATCCTGGAACTGAACTACTCCAAACCACAGAAGTTTCGTATCGCAGAAATCAAAGCTGTAGGCTTAGCTACCCTGGATGAGGTAGCCATTATCTCCCTCTCAGGCCTCAAGGTAGACGATCGAATCGATGTCCCGGGAGATGCCATATCCAATGCACTCAAAAAACTTTGGGGTCAGGGAATTATCGGAGATGTGAAGATCCTCGTCACCAAAATAGAAGGCGACGACATCTACCTCCTACTCGACTTGACAGAAAGACCCAGATTCTCCCGCGTGGAGTTTAACGGAATCAACAAAACTCAGGAAGGGGAGCTGAGAGATAAGGTAAATATCAGAGGAAGGGTGGTAAGGGACGACGTATTGAATACGGCCAAACGAAACATCGAAAAGTATTACATGGATAAAGGCTTCCTGAACACGGATGTGAAAATCTTCCAGGACCGGGATACCACTTTGCCCAACAGCGTCAAGTTGAGATTTGACATCAATACCAACTCCAAGGTCAAAATCAACGAGATCCAGTTCTATGGGAATGAAGAAATAGCCGATCGTGCCTTGAAAGGGAAAATGAAAAAGACCAAGGAATATGCCCGTGTCTCTATTTTCAAAGATGCCTATTCACGTCTCACAGACGCGAATTTGGAAAGTGCGACGAATTCCCTACGCTACACTGAGCCAGCTTCAAAGGAGGACTTTACCTCCTATATCCATAAAAACTTTAAGCTCAATTTCCTCAACGGATCCAAATACATCCCCAAAGAATATCGCAATGACAAAGACAATGTCATAAATTTTTACAATAGCAAGGGATATCGGGATGCCAAAATAATTGCAGACTCGGTTTATAATTTCTCCAGTGACAAGATCAATATCGATCTCAACGTGGAAGAAGGCCGAAAATATTTCTACCGAAACATCACCTTCACCGGAAACTACATTCATCCGAGTTCTGTCCTTTTGGCCAAGCTGGGCATCCAAAAAGGAGATGTATACGATAAAGAGAAACTTCAAAAACGACTCAACTACGACCCCCAGAAAGGGGATGACGTGAGTTCACTTTATCAGGACGACGGGTACCTATTCTTCAATATTGATCCGGTAGAAATCAATGTGGTCGGTGACTCGATCGACATGGAGATGCGAATCTTTGAAGGTCCTCAAGTGACGGTAAACAGTGTGAATATCAAAGGAAATGAACGGACTTCCGATCATGTAGTGATGCGTGAAATCCGTATTCTTCCCGGACAGAAGTTCAACCGGAGTCTTTTGGTAAGAACCATCCGGGAACTTTCCACTTTGGGCTATTTCGACCCGGAAAAGATCAATCCGGATCTTCGGCCCAATTTTGAAAATGCCACGGTGGACATCACTTTCGAGCTGGAGGAGCGACCCAATGACCAAATTGAGCTTTCCGGTGGCTGGGGTGGATTCTATGGCTTTGTGGGTACAGTTGGACTTTCTTTCAACAACTTCTCCATCCGAAATATCGGCAACTTTGATAAGTGGGATCCACTTCCGGTGGGAGATGGGCAGAAGCTTTCTCTGAGAGTACAAGCCAACGGCCGTACGTTCCAAAACTATTCCATCTCTCTGACTGAACCTTGGTTTGGAGGTAAAAAGCCCAATGCGCTCAGCTTCTCCCTAAACCATTCCGTACAGCGCCAGGTGGACTTCAGAAATCCCGGTGTGATTAACGACGATGCAGGCTTCTTCAAAATCACAGGGGTGACCGTGGGGCTGGCTAAGCGTGTCACTTGGCCGGATGATTACTTTAGCATCAGTAATTCCCTTCAGTTCCAAAACTATGAGTTCAACCAGTTTGGTACTTCCTTTGGCCTAAGCTACCCCACCGGTACTTCGAAAAGTATAACCTTCAACACCACGGTGGCCAGAAACAATGTGGATAACAATATCTACCCGAGACTGGGATCCAACATTATCTTAGGGATCAATATTACCCCTCCCTACGCGACTCTGAATGATAACATCACCTCAGAGTCCCCGGATCGGGAGAAATACGCTTGGCTGGAATACCACAAGTGGATGTTTGATGCCTCTTTCTACACTCCGATTTTTGGATCGAGTAAGTGGGTAGCCAGCGCCAGAGCGCATATGGGCTTCTTGGGCTCTTATGGCAACAAAATAGGAATCATTCCTCTGGAGCGATTCGTCATGGGCGGAGATGGAATGACATTCAATAACTTCGCTTTGGGTCAAGAAATCATCGGTCTGAGAGGATATGAAAACCAAAGCATCACCCCGGGAAGGGATACAAGAGGGACGATAAATCCGGATCCCTATGGTGGGGTAGTTTATAATAAATATGTAATGGAGATCCGTTTCTTGGTTTCCCCCAACCCCTCAGCAACGATCTTCTTACTCGGTTTCGCAGAAGCAGGAAACAACTGGGGCGATTACAAGGACTTCAACCCTTATGATTTGAAAAAGTCTGCAGGATTTGGTGCACGAATTTTCATGCCTGCCTTTGGCCTATTGGGTGTGGATTGGGGATATGGATTTGATCCTATTCCTGGCGAGAGAACAGCAAGTGGACCCCAGTTTCACTTTACGATCGGTCAGCAATTCAGATAATCTTCAACAGTATCGGAGCGTTAGTTAAAATATGCTAAAATAAATTTGCGATTTTCCCCGGCAATCAAACGCTGATTTTACTCCAGAAGAAATGAATAACTCACCGAAAATTGTACTTTTGCTGCTCTTTATGCTCTTTGGCAGCCAGTTAAGGGCTCAAAAGTTTGGTTACATCGATTCCGAATTTATCCTAAACAAGCATCCGGACTACAAAGTCGTCCAAGACGAACTCGCCAAGCTGAGTAATGAATGGAAAAAGGAGGCACAAAGTTTGGACCAGGAGATCAAAGAAATGTACACCCAGCTAAAAGCGGAAGAGGTACTGCTCACCGAGGAAATGTACCAACAGCGGATGGCAGATATCAAGGCGAAGGAAAAGTCTTCGCAGGAATACAACAGCAGAATCTTCGGAATCAACGGAGTCTACTATCAAAAACAGGCAGAATTGCTGCAGCCCCTACAGTCCAAAATCTACGACGCAATCGAACGGGTCTCCAGAAAAAACAATCTAGCCGTTCTCTTCGATAAAGCCGCCGGACCTTCTGCAATTATTTACTCTGATCCGAGACATGATTATTCAGAATTTGTCCTGGAGGAGTTGGGAATAGATGAAAATTAATGAGTAAAAAGGGTTAGGGCCTTTCAAAAAATTGCCTGCTGCCCATTTGAATAAAAGACAAGTACAAAAACAAATTAGAACCATATGAAAGTAAAAGTTATCCTATCTGCAGTAGCCTTGCTATTCATGGGATTTGCGGCACAGGCCCAAGAGATCAAAATCGGCTACACCAGCGTGGAATTCATCATGGATTTGATGCCGGAAATGGAGCAAATCGGAGCCGACATTCAAGATTACCAAACCCAGCTTCAAACCAATATCCAAACCAAAGCAAATGATTTCCAGCGTCAGGTGCAGGCTTATCAGCAGGCAGCTCCTACAATGACTGACGAGGCTCGTACTGCAAAAGAAGCCGAATTAACCAAGCTGAATCAAGATCTCCAGAAATACGAGCAGGACGCTCAGGTATCTTATCAGCGAAAGCTTCAGGAGCTATTGGAGCCGGTACAGACCAAAGTCATCAATGCAATCAATGCGGTAGCAGCTGAAAACAACTACACCCACATCTTTGCGGAGACTGCCGGACAATCTCCGATTCTTCTTTATACCAAAGAGGAAGATAAATTTACCGAATTGGTATTGGCCAAATTAGGCCTTCAGATGCCTCAGAGACCAGCAGGAGCCGCTCCTAGCGGAAACTAATTCCAGAAGAATGATTTAAATCCACAGGCAGCTTTTCGAGAAAAGCTGCCTTTTTTATTTGAGTTTATAGTCTTGTATCTTATGTCTTGATTCTACTGTCTAAAGTATGCCCAAGAAAAATCCAAAAGATATCATCTCTCAAAGTCAGGATGCAGTATTGGTGGATTTTTATGCGGATTGGTGCGGACCCTGTCAGACCATGACCCCGGTCTTGGAGGAAGCCTTGGCCGAATTGGGAGGAAATATAAAACTGCTCAAAATCAATGTGGACAAGCATCCCCAACTCAGTCAGCAGTTTGCTATCCGCTCCATTCCTCACTACATCCTATTCAAGCGGGGCAAAATCCTCTGGAGAAAAGCCGGTATCCTGACCAAAAGAGATTTGATCCAACAGCTTAAGGGATTCGCATAAAAAAAGCTCCTATTGGAGCTTTTCTTTTTATAGATAATACTTCAATCGAATCACTTCCTTCTCAGTCAGGAAGCGGTAATTTCCGCGCTTCAGGTCCTTTTTGTCCAAGCCTGCAAACATCACCCGGTCCAAAGCGGTGACCTCGTATCCCAAATGGGCAAAGAGTCTACGGACTATTCGGTTTCGGCCGATATGGATCTCCAAGCCGAGAATTGTCCGGTCTTTGGACAGCACTTGCATGTCATCCACTTTTACCTCTCCGTCCTCCAAGGTCAGACCTTCCAAAATCTGCTCTTCATCCTTATGGGTGAGGGGCTTATCCAAAGTGACCTGATAGATTTTCTTGATTTGGTTGGATGGATGAGAAAGTTTCGCTGCCAACTCCCCATCATTGGTAAACAAAAGCAAACCTGTGGTATTTCTATCCAGACGACCCACAGGGAAAATCCTTTCCTCACAGGCATTGGCTACTAGATTCATCACCGTCTTGCGCTCCATAGGGTCATTGGTTGTGGTGATAAAATCCTTGGGCTTATTCAGCAGGACATAAACCGGCTTTTCGGGGTTGATCCGCTTGCCCTGAAAAATCACCCGATCTGTCTTTTTTACCTTCTGGCCCAGTTCAGTTACGACCTCTCCAGTAGGGGGTAGTACCTGTACCGATTGTACTTCCGACAAAATTTGTTTGCGTACCATCTGGCGTCACTCTATGGATGGCTCCGACACCCCTCCTGAGCCAACTTGTTGCTTTCTGCCTGATAGGTGTAGGATAGCTGATCTACCACATCATAGGTACTGGCAGTACGTTGATTTCTTCGAGTAAAAGCAGTGATATTGCCATTGGGGTCATAAGTCATACCACTCAGATTAAATCAGTTAGTTGATCTGCCTCGCAATAAATTCTCCCCGATTTTCCTCAGTTTGACGAAATGAAACGTTCTCGAATAGGTTTTTAAATCTCCCCAACTCAAACCCAATTTTCAGCTGCACTGCCGATCGGGCCAAACTCCTGTCTTCCTTATACAAAGGATCCCAGGAAACCATCACAACCGATCGGATCACTTTTCCCATGGGGATAGTCCGGACGAGGGAGAGTTCGCCTGCCCAGGCTTTGCCTGAAAAGTTCCGGCTCTCGTATCCGGCTGGATATTCGGTACTGATTTGATTATTGGATACACTAGATTGTACTCCCCAGTTTCCCTTGGAAAAACGCAGTCCCAGTTTGGGTCCCTGACCAGTGATCTGTGGGCCTGAGGCATTATCCGAACTTCGCTTGACTGTCCAGACACCAAATGCCTGAAACTGATGGGTAAATCCATAACTTAGTCCACCTTCAGCAAAAAAACCTTCCTCAAAAGAAGTCAGCGGATCATACCAAAGCAATAATCCAGTTCGCTCCAATACCCCAGCCCCCTTCAGTTCATTGGATTCAACGAGTTGGAATTTCCTTTTTTCCTGATCCAACAGTACCTGAACATTCCCCAAAGAATCCAGTTTGAGTTTACTGAATTCACCTTCGGCTTTTTGGATATACTCGGTGGAAATATGTCTGGCCTTACCCGCAGCCTGTTCCTTGGCTTGAGCCATCAGTTCTTGAGGTTCTGCTCCCTCCCGAAGCAATTTTTCCAGTCCATCCTTTCCATAGAAATCCGGAATCTTGGCCTCAGCCGGATTCCAGCCTTCGGAGAGCGTGCCGCTAAGCGTCTGCTCGATCTTGGGCATCAGCCATTCATTGACCAAGGCCTTCAGGTTTTCCTCACTCTGATCCAGTATCCCATCCAGTCCATCCAGATCGGACACTTGGGCTAGCTTGGCTTTGGAACCTTCTACACCTTCCAGGGTACGATTCACGGCTGATCTCAACTCTTCTCCGGGGATCTCCTGCTCTTCCAGCATGCTTTGAAGCACCTCTGCCTCCTGATCCAATACCTCTTTTCCTTTTGCTTTCAGTACACTTACCACTGAGTCCTGAGTGGTACTGTCCTGCGTAGCTTTCTTTAGTTTCTTCACTTCGGATCGCAGAGAATCGTAGGACTTTTTCAAACCTTGAACCTGTCGCAACTCCTCGAGATAAGGAATCTCCGACTTGGTGGCCAAAGCCTCCAAACCATTTGCAGAAATCCCCTTAGGCAAGCCTCCTCCGATACTTGGCATCTTGGGTCCAGCAGGTAGAGTCTGTGCACAAGTAGGGAACCAAAGACCGGCTAAAAGACAGAAAAGGAAAAAGGATTTGAGGGACATTGGGTGGTGAAAAATTTGATCTTAAATAGTTTAGCATTTTATCTTTTTACCTTAAACCTAAATCTTAAAAAAAACCACTGACTAACCAAAAATGCAAATTTGGTTAGGTAGAAAGAATTAGAGGTAAACTACACCTAAATTCCAATATTTCTTCAACAACTAGACGCAGTAGATGCACTAATCTTCAACAATTATTTCTTGAACAAACACAGATCCAATTATTGAATCCAATTCGCTTGGAATTATCTCAATATCCAATAATATTTTACTAATTTTCTTTTCGTTAGTTTTATATACCACCCTGTATAAATTATCTTCCAACATTTCAAAATCAATATTTTCATTGGTATTATAATACCGAAATTTCAATTTCCCATTAAACGGAAAATAATTTTTTAATAATAATTCAACTTGATTACTCCCATTAAACTCATAATCCAAAAGTCTCAAATTTAGAGAATTATAAGTTTTTTTATCATTTTCATAGATTGCACTATATAAAATTTTTCCATTTAATACATATTCATAATACTTAATAAGATTATTTCTCTTAATCAAACTTAAAGAATCGTTTATTTTTTCATTTGTAGGACCTAGAATATAAGAATTAAAATCAAAATATTGTTTATTGGACCCCAAAACTTTTCCTTTTGGAATTTCTGATTCAAAAAAATCAATAGTTATTTTTGACTCTCCTTCATTGTTGAATAAAGTGAGTTTTGTTAATCCAGACCCATCTCCCGCAAATTCTAACTTTATTTTCTGAGATTCCTGATCTAAAAATATTGTTTCATTATCTTCGATCTTAAAATTATTTTGTTTTTTACCACAAGAAATTAATACCATCAAAAGCCCTACATATAACAAATACTTTTTTTTCATAGTTACATTTATTTTTAAATCATTTTACTTTGTTATTCCAATTATAAGTTCTAAAAGCTTTACTTGTCTCGGAACTCATCTTAACTTTATCTCTTATAATAGTGTCATTTGAAACACGCATTTTATAAGAATATCTAGTTTCAGAACCAGACTGATGTGTCATCTGATCAAAATATGAGGTATCGTTTACAGGGATATCTGTATTTACCACCTCATTTTCTTGATCTTGAGCACCTGTTTCAGGCTTAAAGTTTATATTATTTCTATTGTCTTGACTACTATTCTCATCAGACAATCCAATTAAATTCATTACCCTTTCCAATATCCCATTTACAACATCCATAATCTCTCCTGATGGACGGCTACTACCAATAGTCGCAACTAAATCTGTATTAACTACTTCCACCTTATCAGAAGTTGTTCCTATATCTGAAGGACCTGAATCAAGAACGGTTGTAGCTATTATCCCATTTGGTTGATGATTTTGAGTAGGTAAACCACTAGATTTTCCAATACTAAAGAAATCTTGGACTTTATTTTTAAGAGAACCAAAATTTTTCTCCATTTCTGAATAAAAAACGGATGCTGAAGAGGGAGGTCCACAACAATCCCTTGGCATCATACCATCCGGATCAATAAACCTGATCGGATTATCAAAGGCATAATTGTATGGAGAATGTCTTCGCATTTGATCCGATAATGGATCAATGACACCCCATCTCCCAATTACAGGATCATACATCCTTGCCCCATAGTCGTAGTACTGCAGGCCGGCATCCTCGATCAGTTCTTTGCCGTTGTAGAGGTACTTATTCGCTTTAATCCCCCCATACTGAAATCCAATTCCAGTCAGTTCCAGACCCCATGGATTCCCGATATCGCTGCGCTCATCGGGACAGGCTCCATGGGTCTCCTGAGCGATCGGTGAGGACATGCTCATCAGCATCATATTGTCAAACCAAACATCCTCGGAGGTCTCGTTGACCACAAAGGTTTCCATATATCCGTCTTGAGAAATATACAGATTCTCCTCCAAAACCTCGTGTTGGTTGGCGGCATTTCTGCTCAGCACTTTCTTGCCCACCTCGTATCGATTGCTGTCCTGATCGTAAAGTGCATAGATAAGATAAGCCTCAGGAGCCGATTTCTTTTGCAGATCTCCAGCCAGGATATCCACCAGATTGAAAAGGGCTATCGGATTGCCTCCTCCTGCACGCTGAGTGCTTACCGCCAGTTCATTCAGGTCATTGACCAGTTTGTCTTTCGCTCCCTGGGTAGCAAAGCTTCCCGCATTGGCTTTCTTCTTCTTTTCATCCGCATACTTCCCAAAGACCTGAAGCCTCACACTGTCTCCTTCGTAGATCTCCTGGCTTCTGCCCGGCCCCACCATTCTTCCCCTGTCCGCATTCAGCCAGGCTACCTGATTCCCGCCAGCGGTTTTGTTATGTTCAGGCGCTAGTTGCCTGGAAGCCTGAATCTGGGTAAAGTCCTGCTCTTCCGTTTCGGCGTTTTGAGTCTCCATAGTAGCCATATAGACCTGTGTAGATGGATTCCGAAGTACCTGCCGCACATTTCCCAAATGATCCTTGATAAAGTACTCATACTGATAGGTACCCAACTCGACCGCAACTCTGCCCTCCTCATGAATCAGGTAATCCAGGGCACCATTTTGAAACACAAACTCACCTACATAGTCCTGTGTCTTGGTCAGAGCACCGCTGGTATTATATACCTTCTGAGTTAATTTGATACCTTCCGCATCATAGGCAAAGCGGATTTTTGCTCCAGTATTGAATGATACTTCGACCGGAAGATTCAAATGGTTGTAGCTGATGTTAGATATCTGCTTATCCAGATTGGTCTTCAGGTTGCCATTGGCATCGTAAGCGTAGGCAGTTGAGCTTCGCTCGATAAAGCCTTTGGAAGTATAAGATTGAGCTCCCATTCCATCTGTTACTTGGGTTAACTTATTGCTGTTAGCTTGATATCCATAAGTCAATACATCCACATCACCATAGGTACTTGATGTCCTTTGATTTTTTCTTGTCAGGGCCATGATATTCCCATTGGCATCATAGGTCATATCGCTCAGGCTGAACCAATTCGTCTCACTGGTCGCAGTGTAGGT